>NZ_VATN01000007.1:0-342062 GCF_005781105.1 Escherichia sp. E2586 | reverse complement strand
AATCCGGCCCCCGCAACCAATTATTGAACACCCTAACGGGTGTTTTTTTGTTTCTATTCTCCCATAAAAAAAGCGCCATTCAGCGCCTTTTTATCATCCTCTTCTCGCCAGCGTCGCCCCATCGGCAAAATACGCTTTAATTCCCGCAAGAATAGACTCCGCAACTTCCTGCTGGAAAGTCGCCGTTTTCAATTTGCGTTCTTCCTCAACGTTACTGATAAACGCCGTTTCGACCAGAATGGAAGGAATATCTGGCGCTTTCAGCACAGCAAACCCGGCCTGCTCAACCTGATTCTTATGCAGTTTGTTGATTTTCCCCAGCTTATTTAGCACGGCCTTACCAAACTTCAGGCTGTCGGCAATGGTCAACGACTGCACCATATCGAACATGGTGTGGTCGACATAGCGGTCGCCGCTTTTGCTCACACCACCAATCAAGTCCGAGGCGTTCTGGGTTTGTGCCAGATATTTTGCCGCAGTACTGGTTGCGCCTTTGGTAGAGAGCGCAAACACCGAGGAACCGCTCGGCTGGCGACTGGTAAAGGCGTCGGCATGAATAGAGACAAACAAATCAGCACGCTGTTTCTGTGCTTTTGCTACGCGCACTTGCAACGGAATGAAGATGTCTTCATTACGCGTCATGTAAACCTTCATATTGCCCTCTTTCTCGATCAGAGAGCGCAGACGGCGAGCTATTTGCAATACCACGTCTTTTTCGCGCGTTTTGTATTTCCCCACCGCGCCGGAGTCTTCGCCGCCGTGGCCAGGGTCGAGCATAATGACAATCGGACGATCGCGCCCGGCCTTGCCTGGCTGTGGGCCACTCTGCGCTGGCGGCACCTGCTTTTCGAGGTCGCCTTTGTTGTAATCTTCCAGCAGCGCCAGCAATGGGTCCTGCATGTCCTGAGCATTGGCCGGATAAAGGTCCATCACCAGACGTTCTTTAAACCCGGCGACCGGCGCGAGGGCAAACATCTGCGGTTTTACATTTTGCTTTAACTCAAAAACCATCCGCACGGTTTGCGGATCAAATTGGCCGACGCGTGCCGACTTGATGAACGGGTCGTCAGCGCGGATTTGCGCAGCCATCCCTTTGAGCACCGAGTTCAGGTTTACATCTTCGATATCCACCACCACGCGTTCTGGGTTACTCAACGCGAACTGCTTATATTTCAGCTGACGATTTGATTCTACCGTCACGCGGGTGTAGCTGGACGCAGGCCAGACGCGCACCGCCACGACCTGGCTGACCGCAGCCAGACTCACCTGGCTTACGCTCAATAGCCACATGGCGCCCGCGCCTTGCAGTAAACGACGACGGCTGATTGCAGTGTTGGATCCTGACATGCCTCTCCCGAGCAAAAGAAATCTAAGCTGTGTAACAAGTAAACGACCAATTTGACCGGAAACTTTAGCGAAAGACGCATAATCTGTCATCTATAAAACGGTAAACATTCTATTTATATTCACGGTATTACTGATAAAAAAGTCGCACTCGCATAAAATTTGCACTTGCGCACGGCGAAAAAACAGAATAAAAATACAATAATTTCGAATAATCATGCAAAGAGGTGTGCCGTGGTAAAGGAACGTAAAACCGAGCTGGTCGAGGGATTCCGCCATTCGGTTCCCTATATCAATACCCACCGGGGAAAAACGTTTGTCATCATGCTCGGCGGAGAAGCCATTGAGCATGAAAATTTCTCCAGTATTGTCAATGATATTGGGTTGTTGCACAGCCTCGGCATCCGTCTGGTGGTGGTTTATGGCGCACGTCCCCAGATCGACGCAAATCTTGCAGCGCATCACCACGAGCCGCTATATCACAAGAATACGCGCGTGACCGACGCCAAAACGCTGGAGCTGGTGAAGCAGGCTGCGGGTACGTTACAACTGGATATTACCGCTCGCCTGTCAATGAGCCTCAACAACACGCCGTTGCAAGGCGCGCATATCAACGTCGTCAGCGGCAATTTTATTATTGCCCAGCCGCTGGGCGTGGATGATGGTGTGGATTACTGCCATAGCGGGCGCATCCGGCGGATTGATGAAGAAGCGATTCATCGCCAACTGGACAGCGGTGCGATTGTGCTGATGGGGCCGGTGGCGGTTTCGGTCACTGGCGAGAGCTTTAACCTGACCTCGGAAGAGATTGCCACTCAACTGGCCATCAAACTGAAAGCTGAGAAGATGATTGGTTTTTGCTCTTCACAGGGTGTCACTAATGACGACGGTGATATTGTCTCCGAACTTTTCCCTAACGAAGCGCAAGCGCGGGTAGAAGTCCAGGAAGAGAAAGGCGATTACAACTCCGGTACGGTGCGCTTTTTGCGTGGCGCAGTGAAAGCCTGCCGCAGCGGCGTGCGTCGCTGTCATTTAATCAGTTATCAGGAAGATGGCGCGCTGTTGCAAGAGTTGTTCTCACGCGACGGTATCGGTACGCAGATTGTGATGGAAAGCGCCGAGCAGATTCGTCGCGCAACAATCAACGATATTGGCGGTATTCTGGAGTTGATTCGCCCACTGGAGCAGCAAGGTATTCTGGTGCGTCGTTCTCGCGAGCAACTGGAGATGGAAATCGACAAATTCACTATTATTCAGCGCGATAACACGACTATTGCCTGCGCCGCGCTCTATCCATTCCCGGAAGAGAAGATAGGTGAAATGGCCTGTGTGGCAGTTCACCCGGATTACCGCAGTTCATCAAGGGGCGAGGTTTTGCTGGAACGCATTGCAGCCCAGGCGAAGCAGAGCGGCTTAAGCAAATTGTTTGTACTGACTACGCGCAGTATTCACTGGTTCCAGGAACGCGGATTTACCCCGGTGGATATTGATTTGCTGCCGGAGAGCAAAAAGCAGTTGTACAACTACCAGCGTAAATCAAAGGTGTTGATGGCGGATTTAGGGTAAGCGATGGAAATCGCCAGATGCGACATGCGTAACACTCGTAGGCATGATAAGACGCACATGCGTCGCATCAGGCAATCACATTTATCCCCGCGAACCAAACAACGCTGCCAGCCCGCTACGCCGCTCGGTGCGCGTAGCGATTGCCGCACTTAAAATGCGTTCATCGGCATACAATGACAAACGCCGACGCGCGCGGGTCACCGCGGTGTAAACCAGCTCTCGCGTTACTACCGGCGTGCGTTGGCTCGGTAAAATCAACGCCGCATGGTCGAACTCCGATCCCTGCGATTTATGTACTGTCATCGCCCACGTGGTTTCGTGCTCCGGCAGGCGACTCGGTTGCACCGACTTGATATTGCCATCCGGCATTGCAAACCAGACGCGCGTCCCCTGCCCGCGATCCAGAGCGACACCGATATCACCATTAAACAACCCAAGCGCACTGTCATTACGGGCAATCATCACCGGCCGGCCTTCGTACCAGCGCGAGTGCGGATGACGATGAATTTTGCGCTTCTGTTGCATAAACTGTTCAATTCGCTCATTCAGTCCTGCCACGCCAAACGGCCCTTCCCGCAGGGCGCACAAAAGCTGATACTCATTGAACGCCTGAATGATTAAATCCGGCTCGGCACGTGCCTGAAGCAGATCCAGATAGCGTCCGTAACCCGCAAGAGCTTCCTCAAGCATCGCAATATAATCTTCGCCGCTCTGTAAAAGCCGTTTTTCGATATCAGTAAAATCCTGCTGAAAAACTGTTTTCACTGCCGTCTTATCGCCACGATTAATAGCCGCCGCAAGCTGACCAATGCCAGAGTTGCTGCCGAAACGGTAACTCTTTTGCAGCAGGCAGAGACTATCGCGCAATGATGCCGCTTCTGTGCCGCTTCCCGCCGGAACGTGGCTTCCCGTCAGGCGGCTCAACTGCCCGGCACGCTCTGCGGTAAAGCCCGCATTGGCATAAGCACAGATATCGCCCAGCACAGCTCCAGCCTCAACCGAGGCCAGTTGATCGCGATCGCCGAGGAAGATCACTCGCGCATGATCGGGCAAGGCATCGATCAGCCGAGACATCATAGGCAGATCAATCATTGACGCTTCATCCACCACCAGCACATCAAGATGCAGCGGGTTACCCGCATGATGGCGTAAACGCTGGCTACCTGGCTGCGCGCCCAGGAGGCGGTGCAAGGTGCTGGCGTCTTCTGGTATGCGTTTCTTTTGTTCATCGGTCAGCGGTAACTGGCGCAGAGCCTTGCCGAGAGATTCTGTTAAGCGTGCGGCAGCTTTCCCCGTTGGCGCAGCCAGGCGGATACGACAGCGTTCACCGTCGGCCATCTGAATTAACGCAGCCAACAACTTCGCCACGGTCGTCGTTTTACCTGTGCCGGGGCCGCCGGAAATTACCGAAATGCGCCGCGTCAGTGCCACTGCTGCCGCCACTTTTTGCCAGTTAACTTCATCACCAGGCGGAAAGAGTTTATCCAGCGTTTGCGCCAGCAACGCTTCATCCACCTCGATGGCATGATTCACCTCATTGAAGAAGCGCGCCACCGTACGCTCGTTACACCACATGCGATTCAGATAAAGGCGATCGCCACAGAGGATCATCGGCGTTGGTTCATCTCCCCGGCTGACCGCTTGTGAAGCCAGCAAGCATTCTTCCCAATTTTGTAGCTCACCGATTTCACTGACACAGGTCGCCAACAGCGGATGCGACGCCTCGTTATTTTCCAGTCGTGAAAGCGGCAAACAGACGTGTCCCTCTCCGGCATCATGACTTAACAGTGCCGCCGCGAGGGTGACGGCAGGATGTTCATCTCCCGCCACGGTCAGGGCAAATTGCACATCCAGCGGGCGTAGCTGTTTGTGCTCCACAGCTTCCAGTAATTGCTTTTGCAATTTCATTACGCCTCCTCCAGGGTCATACCGGCAAACATCTCATCCATCAGGTCAATCAACTCGGCGTTGGGTCGGGTCGCGTAGATCCCTTGTTGCGGATGTTCTTTATCAACGCCACGCAGGAACAGATAGATAACGCCGCCAAAGTGACGATCATAGTTGTAATCAGCAATGCGATGGCGCAGATAACGGTGCAGCGCCAGGGTATAAAGCTGATATTGCAGATCATAGCGGTGTGCCTGCATCGCCGCTGCCATAGCCTGTTGGGTGTAAGCCGAACTGTCTTCACCCAACCAGTTGGATTTATAGTCGAGCAGGTAATAACGCCCTTCGTGGCGAAACACCAGGTCAATAAAACCTTTTAACATGCCGCGCACCTGCATGAACTCCAGCGGCGGGCAGCCTGCGGATAGCGGGTCAAACTGGCGGATTAACGTATCAAGCTGACTGGCGATAAGCGGTTCACTAATCGGCAGATAAAACTCCATCTCCACCTGTTTATCGCGGTCGGAAAGCTGATTCAGGCTAACACCCGTTTCATTGAGTGGTGCCTGAAGAATAGCGGTGATCCACTCAGTTAACACAGGTTCCCAGTGCGCTTCAAAACCGCCAAGCTCCAGTTTTTCCCGCACCCAGTTCGGGTCAACCGGCTGGGTAAAATCCAGGTCTTCAAACAAACTGTGCAAGAACGTCCCCGGTGACGCACCGCGCGGAAACTGATGTGGTGTTAACGTCGGTTCTTCAACGACGCTGGCAACGCCTGCAGCATCGACATCCAGCCGAGGCATCAGATCCTGGGCGATACCGTGACCACGCTGTTGCAAACCAGAGTAGCTGGTGACGCGCCAGTTATCGCCGGGCAATCGTTGTAACGTCCTGGCATTCAGTTCTGCAGTTAAAGCATCATTAACCTGCCATGGCTGGTTATCACTGGTTTGTGCCGTTTGCCAGGCTATGTCATCATCGCACAATGCTTCAATACAGGCGCGAAGCCCTGCCGCATCTTGCGGTTCTCCTTTTTGCAGCAAGCGCCCGAGCGCACTTTGATGAACGTCGGTGTCACCTTTTTTATCGCCACGACGGCGCACCAGCGGCGCAACACCGAGACTGCAATGCCAGACCGAACGCGTGAGCGCCACGTAAAGCAAACGCAGATCTTCAGCCAGACGTTCGGCTTCAGCGAGATCTACGCTTTCTGGCGCAGCGTTAAGATCCAGAACTGCTTCAAACGAGCCTCGATCGTGATAGAACGCCTGATCCTGTACACGGAAATTGGTGATAAACGGCAGCCAGACCAGCGGATATTCCAGCCCTTTCGATTTGTGGATCGTGACGATCTGCACCAAATGTTTGTCGCTTTCGAGGCGCATTTGTTGGCTGGAGGCATTACTGTCTGGCTCAAGGATATGTTGCGATAACCAACGAACCAAAGCATGTTCACTTTCCAGCTGTGTTCCCGCTTCTTGTAGCAGTTCGCTGATATGCAAGATGTCAGTAAGACGCCGCTCGCCACCTGCCGTTGCCAGCAGGTTTTCTGCAATGTTGCGCGCCGACATCAGCGCTCGCAGCATTGGCATGACGCCGCGTTTGCGCCAGATTTGCCGATAACCATCGAACTCTTCAACCACCGCGTCCCACGCATTTTCGTCATTGTTCAGCGTTTCGATATCCAGCGCATTCAGCCCCATCATTGACGTTGCCAGCGCACTGCGCAGGGTATTCTCACGTTCGGGCGTCATCACCGCCTGCAACAACCAAAGCATTTCCTGCGCTTCCAGAGTTTCAAAAACACTGTCGCGGTTCGAAAGGTAAACGGAAGGGATTTCCAGCAACGTTAAGGCATCGCGCACCTGGGCGGCCTCCTGGCGGCTGCGCACCAGCACACTGATGTCCGAGGCACGTACCGGACGTGCATCATCGCCGTTCATCAGCAACGCTTCCCCGCGCTGCCCGGCCTGTAACCAGTCGCGGATTTGCGCGGCACATACCTGCGCCATCGTACTTTGATAATCGCCAACGCCGCAGCTTTCGCCTTCCATCAACCACATTTTCATCGCTGGCTGCGTTTCACCTTTAAATACAAAACGCAGTGCCTGATTTTTCCCAGCAGATTTCACAGGAATAAACGGTATTTCGCGAAACATGAACGCGTCATCAGTCTGGCTGAAAAGCTTGTTTACGCTGTTCACCATTCCTGGTGAAGAACGCCAGTTGGTATCTAAGGTGTAGTGTGCGTGAACTTCGCTACGCGCCTTCATATAAGTGAAGATATCCGCACCACGGAACGCATATATGGCCTGTTTCGGATCACCAATCAGCAGCAATGCGGTTTCCGGCTGATGGTGCCAGATACGGCGAAAAATCCGGTACTGCTGCGGGTCCGTGTCCTGAAATTCGTCGATCATTGCCACCGGGAATCGCGTACGGATCGCTGTCGCCAGAGCCTCACCGCTTTCGCTACGCAGCGCGGAATCGAGCCGACTTAACATATCGTCAAAACCCAGTTCGCCACGGCGACGTTTTTCACGCGCTACCGTTTCGCGGATCTCAGCCAATGCGCGGGTGATCACCAGATCGCGGATCGACAATGGTTCTGCAATCAGTTGATCGATCGCCTCAAACAGCGGATGTCGCGGGGTTTCTCCCCCGGCTTTCGTGCGATCTTCTAAGAAACGCTGAGAGAATTTTTCCAGCGACTCTGGCAACTGATAACTGTTTGTCTCTTCTTCTGCCCAGGCACTAATCTTGTCTATCCATTTAGCCTGATTGCTACGGTTAAACTTGCGTCGATCAATGCCAGAAGATTCGATCAGCGCATCCAGTTCACCCACTGCGTCGCACCACTGCTGTTTTACCGTATCAATACGCGCCACAATTTGCGCGTGGCGGGAAGCCAGCGTTTCATCATCGGGCGGCGGTGCTTTGATAACCGGCGCTTCGCCTTGCAAATAACGATTAATATCGCGCAGTAACGCCTGCGGCCCTTTCCAGGTTTCAAAGACGACCTGAGCAATTTCACGCGGTAACGGGTAGCAATGGCGACGCCAGAAATCGGCGCAGGCCTGGTAGCGCAGTAACGATTCATCTTCAATCAGTTGCTGCTCAAACAACATGCCGGATTCAAAGGCATTCAGGTTGAGCATACGCTGGCAAAAACCGTGAATGGTAAAGACTGCCGCTTCATCCATCTGCCGTTCGGCTAACAGCAACCACTGCGCGGCCTGTGCTTTATCGTCGATCTCTTCCAGAAGGCGTGCATAAAGAGGATTGTCGGTGGTTTCACGCAAACAGGCGATGCGCAACTCGTGGATATTGCTACGGATACGACCGCGCAATTCTGCAGTGGCAGCCTCGGTAAAGGTCACCACCAGCAGTTCTTCAACGGTCAGCGGGCGGGGAAAGGCGGCAGAACCGCCTAGTCCAAGTAACAGGCGCAAATAGAGCGCCGCAATCGTAAAGGTTTTGCCTGTGCCGGCAGAGGCTTCAATCAGGCGCTCGCCCTGTAAGGGCAAGCGCAAAGGATCTAGAGTCTCGGCGACATCACTCATTCTTTTCACTCATCAGGGGCATTGTTTGCTGCAACGCGCTGACGTTCTCCCACACTTTCCAGCCTTCAGGGTGTACATATTCTGCTTTCCCATTCTGGCTGCCGGAAATCTGCGACAGGATAGCCATGCCTTGCGGCTCGACTACCGCCTGATGGAAGAAATCGGCCAGTTTTTGCGGCGTCAGCAGTTTAATCTGGGCTACGATTTTATCACGCGAATCGAAGCGCATATTGCCGCGATCGAAATCTTTACTTAACTTCGATGCTTCTTCGCCGAGTGTTTGCGGTGCCTGCAGCATCTGGGTAATAACCGCCTGCTGGATTTGCGCAAACTCTTCTGGCTTCATCGCCCGCAATTTCGCTTCTGCTGTCGGGAAAAACGCCTTGTAACGCTCCCACAGGTACGATGGCTGTTTTTCGTTGCTTTGAAGCAGGAAGCCCATGCCCCACTGACGCCCTACGCTCATTGGGAACGCGAACACGGCATAGCCCAACTGTTCTTCGGTACGCAACTGATTGTAGAACCACGGCTGTACTATCTGCCCCAGCAGAGAACTATATGCTGAACTGGTGTATTCATCGTAGCCAGTCGGTACAAATACCGCTGCCAGCGCAGAGTCGGTGCTGTTACCGGCTTTTTCAAAGATGACGGATTGTTTTTTATCAACCAGTACATCTTTGTTACGACACCACTCTGAGCCATCAGCGCCCAACTGTTTTTGCACATCGCGCGCCAGCGTTGTTGCCTGGGCTTCAGTCATGTTGCCAATAACCATAAACTCTGGTCGAGCCCCTGATTTTAAGGCGTCGCGATAGGCCAGCACCTCTTTCAAGGTAATGGAAGGCAAAATTTTGCGCCTTTCATCACGCGAGAAGTAAGGCACCTGGGAGAGCATCTGCGCAGGCATAATCGCCTGCTCAAACGCTTTGCCCTTTTCTGCGGAATCCATCATCTGGTTATACCAGGATTTTGCCTGCTCAAGCTGATCTTCCGTAGCGGTATAGCTAAAGTACCCCTCGAGCAATGCCTGGAACAGCTGCGGCAGACGCTGGGTGTAACCATTAGCATTAACCATTAGGCCGTTGTTAGCATTGGTGGAAAAACTAATGCCGCCAACCGACGCCTGGTTGCTTAACTGATCAAGCGACAGCCCTGCGAGATAATCATTGAGCGCAAACATCACCTGATTGCGGGCGCTGTCCATGGCTTTCGGATTACGCAAAATCAGGCTGACATCGGCTTTTGGCTCGCTGGCAAAATAACGGCTCGGCGCATACACCACACGCAGGTTCGATTCATCCACGATCAACTCTGGATGATCGTATTTCTTCTCTGACTTAATCAGCGAGAAATCGTCAGGAATATAGGGGTTAAGCTCCGGTAAGGAGAGCGCAATATTGGCGGCTTTTTGCTGCCAGTCAGCGAAAATTTGTTCGCTGATTTTATCGACCTGATAAGGCGCATCGACAAAATAAGCCGTTTTATTGTGCGGCTCTTTCGGGCTGATATACCAGATACGCGCATTCTGTGGCGTCATCATCGCCAGACGTTCTTTTACTGCTTTAGCATCATACCGATCGGCAATATTGACCGCGTCCAACGTATGCGCCACAGGAACGCGAATCATGGTGTCCGCCAGCCATTCGACGTAATCCATATCACGGGTGATTGACGGATAACGGAAGTCGATATCCAGCACATTCGCCAGTTCATCGAAGTATTGTTTATCAATGCCTTTTTCACGTAACAGATTGAGATAGCTAAAAATTGCCGCCACAACCTGATCGCGATTCGCCAGGCCTTTATCGGTTAAAGACGCAGAGATCGCTAAAACGCCGCTGTTGCCGTTGACGATAGGATCGGAGTTGGCGCTAATGCCCTCAACTAATCCCTGTTTTTGCAGCCAGTCAGAAAGTGTACCTGGGCTGCGATTGCCAATCAGATAGGTAATCAATTCATCGGTTTTACTACGGAATTTCGCCGAATTGTTATCAATACGAAACTCGACGCGCAGCACTTTACGCGGCAACGCCGGAACATAATGAATGATAATGCCCTTTTGCGCGTCGGTGACTACCGGTACGGTGATTTCCGGTTTTTTGCTCTCTTTGTCCGGCACGCGACCGAAGGTGTCTGCCGCCATCTTCGCCAGTTCTGGTAGCGGTTTATTGCTGTAAATAACCGCTTTCATCAGATTGGCAGAATAATATTTCTCATGGAAATCTTTCAGCGCCTGCTGCACCGGATTACCGGGTTTGTCGCTTAAGGTTTCCAGGTTACCGCCAGAAAACTTTGAACCAGGGTGCGCCGGGTTGATCGTTTCTGCGCTGACCTGCGCCATGCGCATCCCGTCACGTGTGCGTGCCATAGTCAGTTCGGCGTTCACCGCATTACGCTCACGTTCGGCATATTTCTTGTCGAGCAAGGGTTCAGCGATAGCATCGGCCAGGCGGTCTACCGCACCAGGCAAGGCGTCGTTCTCAACTTCCAGATAGAAAGCCGTGCGATACGGCGCAGTGCTGGCATTGTGACTGCCGCCGTGCATTTTGAGGTATTCAGCCAGACTGTCAGCCTGCGGGTACTTTTTCGATCCCATCAGACTCATATGTTCAAGGTAATGAGCCAGCCCCTGATAAGCCTCAGGATCTTCCAGCGACCCAACGGGCACCACCAGCGCCGAAAGCGATTTAACCGCCTGCGGATCTGAAACCAGCAATACCACCATACCGTTATCCAGACGTATAGCCTGATACTGGCGGTTATCTTTATCGCTTTTACGGATGGTTTCCTGAATCGGCTGCCATCCCGTTTCTGCCTGACTTAAGGGTGCCCAAAGGGCAACAAACAACAATAATGCTTTGAACCAGGTGCTGCGGGGCATTCACGGACCTCATTATCAACTTTATTTTCCACCCAGATTCAACACGTTAATGAAAATCATCTGGCAGGACTTAATCTTGTGCTGCACGAGTCAGCCTATGTCTATATAACCATCAGTCCGTGACTGATGCGCATCATAAAGTAAGCAAATGAATTGCGCAATTTTTATACAACACTCATGACTGATTAAAGCGAAACAGCGGTAACAGGAAACGTTGCGACTGTTCAATGATGGCTTCCATTGTCTCTGGCGTTAATTGCCGCCATAGCCGTTGATACCAGATATCATCACCTTCGCCACGCACCATCATGTTGCCTTCGTAAGCCTGAAGGAATTTCGAACGAGCTTTTTGCAACGTGGATTCGTCGTCCAGCATGGCATCGTTTTCTGCGTCATAACAGGTTTTTAGCCATGCACCGCCACTTTCAGGTAACACCAGCAATGGCGCGGACATACCTTCACGATACCCTTCAATCAGCTGTGAGAGGTAATGCAAAGCCTGTTCGGCAGCAAGCGGCGGAAAACGCCACTCGCCGTCTTTGCGTAGAAAAAGGCGACTTTCACCATTACCACCGCTGGCACAGTAGACAAGGTGTTCCAGCCAAAGTTGCATTCCCTGCGCCACACTTAATAAAGAGGGACGCCAGCGCAACAGGCCATCTGACTGGACCTGCGGCAACCAGCCCGTTATTTGCACGCCGTTACAGGCGAGATCGATTTCCATGCTCTGGCCCGGCTGACGGCAGGCAATGACTCTGTCTGCAAGCTGCTGCATCTCCTGGCACTGTGTTTCCCAGAAAATTTCACCAAAGGCACCATACGGCAAATCACCTGCCGCCCGAAATCGGCGGAACAAGCGTTCGGCATCATCCTGCTCGACCAGTGCATTTAATAACTGCTGGTTGATTTGATAACGACTAATCCCTTCAAGAATAAAAGGTTCGGTATCGGGAATTTCGCTGTCTTCGGTACGGAAGTTCACTTGCAAACGCATCTGGAAAAACGCCCGCACCGGATGCGCCCAGAATCGTTGTAGCGTTTCCAACGGCACGGTTTCCGGCAAGGTAAACGGTAGCGGCTGAACAAATTCAGAATGTGCCTTACCTGCCTGGCTGGCCGCGGGTAGCCACTCGCGCGCATAGCTTTGTAAGTTACCGGGCTGGTAGTTTTGCGGGTCAAACGGCATCCGGGTATGGTGGCAAGTAAGATGCGCTTTTACCCTTGCCTCGCTTTCATCACAGTTAAGCGCTTCATCGCCCGGTAGATAATGGCTTTGCCCGATGTAGTCGATCAGTTCCTGCACCAGAACTGACGGGAATCGTTCGCTGTTATCCTGAATAGAGCGGCCGATATAGCTGATATAGAGTTTTTGCTGCGCGGATATTAACGCTTCCAGGAACAGATAGCGGTCATCATCGCGACGGCTACGGTCACCGCGCTTCGGTTTCTGACTCATCAGGTCAAAACCTAATGGTGCAAGCTGGCGCGGGTAAACGCCGTCGTTCATTCCCAGCAGGCAAACCACTTTGAACGGAATTGAACGCATCGGCATCAGAGTACAAATGTTAACTGGCCCCGCGAGAAAACGCTGGCTGATACGTTCCTGATCCAGGCGTTGTGCCAGTTCATCACGCAATAACGATAGCGGCACTGCGTCGCCATACTGCGCACCTAAACCTTCAGCGATAATCGCCTGCCATTGTTGCTCAATAAGCGTCATCGCCGCTTCGGTTTCCGCATCCGGCAGGAAGAAGGCATTGAGCATATCGCGGCAAACCGGCAGCCACTCCTCAAGCGGGCGCTCCTGCGCCAGCCCGCGACGCCAGATGTTTAGCTGCATTAGCAGTGACGCCAGGTGTCCTACCAGCTCTGCAATCAGGCCGCTCGATTCATCGTAAGGTAGAACCGATTGCCATTCCCCCTGAGCACTTTCCATCGCGTAGCCCAGCAACATGCGCGTCAGGCCAAATCGCCAGGTGTGTTGTCCGGTGGCGGGGAGTTCCAGCTCACGAACGTTATCGTCATCTATGCCCCAACGAATGCCGGATTCGTTGACCCACTGGCGCAAGTAACGCAGCCCTTCTTCGGTAATGTCAAACCGCGCCGCCAGCACCGGCACATCCAGTAATGCCAGCACATCCTCCGACACAAAGCGGCTGTCCGGCAACGATAACAGGCTGATAAACGCTTCCAGTACCGGATGCGACTGCCGCGCCCGACGGTCGGAAATGGCATATGGCAGATACCGATCCGCTGGCGCACTGCCAAACACGGCCTGAATAAACGGACTGTAGCTGTCGATGTCGGCCACCATCACGATGATATCTCGCGGAGTAAGTGTCGGATCTTCCTCCAGCATCGCCAATAAGCGATCGTGCAAAACTTCAACTTCACGCTGCGGGCTATGGCAAACGTGGAAGGTGATACTGCTATCCTGCGGGTCAAGCGGGCGTTTGTTATCGCTACGGGAAAACTCTTCGATGTTCACACCAGCAACGGCGTGGTTTTCCAGTTCCAGAATGTCGGACTGTATGTTATGCAGCAGGTTATCTGGCGTAACATCGACAAAAGCGTCCAGCTCCTGGCTGCTCTCCAGGTCAGAAAGGAGATAGATGTAGTCGCGCCCCAACTTACCCCAGGAGGCCAGTAGCGGGTTGCCGACATCCTGTTCACCGTCGCTGTTAAAGAGCTGTCCGGCATTTTCGCTATCGCGAAATAGCGGCAATTCGCGATCTTCAAAACTGTGTCGACGCTGGCGGGTCAGCAGTTTCGCCAGATAAGCAGGATCTTTAATATCGCCCCAGTAATAACGGCAAGGGTTGGTAAACAGGAGATGGATTTCAATATGTTTACCCAGCGCCTGTAGCGCCTGGAGATAAACAGGCGGTAACGCGGAAATACCGCATATAAAGACACGCGAAGGTAAGCCGGGTGGGCAGGTCGTCGCAGACTCCAGTGTTTCGATAAAGCGTTGATAGAGATTGGCACGGTGCCAGCGCGGTTGCCCGAGTTCATGGGTATATTCCACCAGCACCTTCCACAACGGCGCTTGCCAGGCCTGCGCTTCTCCCAGCCCTTCAACCAGATGCCCGGCTTCCCACTGTGCCAGCCAGTCCGGGCGATAGACCAGATATTGGTCAAACAGGTCCGCCGCTTTTGAGGAAAGCTGAAACAGTTTTCGCTTGTCGCTATCGTCAGTCAGGTAATGACGCAATAGTGTAAAATCTTCGCGATCCAGCAGTTGCGGCAGCAGAGTCATCAGTTTCCAGCTCATACTCCGCTTGTTAAAGGCGCTCTCTTTGGGGATCTCCGGTAATACACGGACAAACATATCCCAGATAAAGCTCGCAGGTAGCGGAAAATCAATGTTTGCCGCAATGCCGAATTTCTGCGACAGGGTCATTTGCAGCCACTGCGCCATACCGGTACTTTGCACCAGAATCATTTCTGGCTCGAAAGGATCGTCCAGCCGTTCGCGTTCGACAATAAACTCCATCAACGCTTCCAGTACGTCCAGACGATTGGAATGGTAGACCCTTAACATAGCGGCTCCTGACTACTGACGATTCGGGCAATGCAGGCGGGTCATCTCGCCTTCTCTGCCCCCGGGTGAAAATAGCGTAACGCTGATGCTGACACATCCCGCCTGCGATGTCTGCATTCGGTTGACCTGCCAGTTTGCAGGTGGCGAAATCGCGCGCAGTTGTGCTTGCTGCCAGGCGTGCCGCCAGAGCTGCTGGTACTGGTTTCTGCTGGCAAGACTGGTGCTTAATGTTCGCTGGTAACCAGATAACGCAGTGACAATCATCACCATCAGTACCATCGCCAACATCACCTCCGGCAGGCTAAAACCTTGCTGATTCTTCAGGGAAGCTGACATAACGCCTCCTCTTTCAGCGGACAAAAATCACTCCAGCCATGTGGCGAAAATACGATATTCCCATCGATGGCTTCCCCCATTCGCCATAATGAAACGTCTTCATAACCGGCTATTAGCAAGGCTTTATTATCCGCAAGTCTTCGCAGGCAAGCTCGAGCACCCGTTGCGGCATATTGCGAACACTGAACAGCTTGCTGTACCTGCCAGGCATGCATTTTCCCCCACTCAAGCGCCGACTGCACAATGGCCTGACGGCGTAATGACTGGCTTTCCATAGTCACGCGAGAGGCAAAACTACGATCCTGCTGGCTCATTCCTTGTAGCAGCAAGCTGCCCAAAACCAGCAGCATCAGGACCAGTGCCAGCGATGAAACACCCTTTTCGCGGTTCACAGGTTGAATCCTGTCACGCTATAGCTGGCAAGTACCACGGTTTGTGGATCAGCCTTGCTGGCAGCGTGCATATTAACCGTCAGCATCGGCGGGAAACCGCTGTTATCCTGTCGGGTAACCTGAAAAGTGTCGATAACGACGGCATCTGGATTGGTCAATTTATCCCAGCCCTTACCTTCACAGGATGTCGTGCCGCGTAGCGTTTCCAGGACATTGTCTTTTAGCCGAAATCCAATCTG
The DNA here is from genome assembly GCF_005781105.1 of Escherichia sp. E2586. Lineage (NCBI taxonomy): Bacteria > Pseudomonadati > Pseudomonadota > Gammaproteobacteria > Enterobacterales > Enterobacteriaceae > Escherichia > Escherichia sp. E2586. The sequence continues at coordinate 326,310 of NZ_VATN01000007.1, read as the reverse complement.
GTCGGATTCTTTTCCCGGCTCATGCTCCCAGATACCGTTACTGTTCGCATCCCACTGCACAATGATGCAGTCACCCTGCCCAACAATTTTCAGACCTTCACCGGGACAGGTTCCATGACAATAACCTGCTCTCTGGAGATGCTTCGCGACTGTAAATACCCGCAGCCAGATTTCATCTTCCAGCGCCAGCTTGCGAGTAGTAATCAAACTTTCACGCTGTAATGCGGGCAGAAATCGCACAGCTCCCAGCAGCAGTACGCTACTGATTGCCATAGCAATCAGCACTTCCAGTAGAGAAAAACCTTGCTCTTTTATAAGCATCCTTCTGTTTCTCCTTGCTGACAAAGCCGGAGCCTTCCCCATGGCGAAACGACCAACCACCACTCGCCCGCTGAATTTTTGAAGCGAATATGTCCGGCCCATGCAGTATTGCGTAGGCCAAAGAAAGTGAGCGAAGGTGTCAGGTCGCTCATTTCGACTTCGGGCCAGCGAGGCACAAAGACCAGCGGTGAACTGCCATGACAGGTATTCGCCCCAGCGGCGGCACTCGCAAGACACCATGACGTTCCTTCCCTGATGACACTGATACTGTGGTCGCGGTTATGCCAGTTGGCATCCTCACGTAAATAGAGCAAATAGTCTCGCGCCTGGCTGGCGGTTTGCCATAACCGTTGCGACTGCTGCCAGTACTGCCAGCCATAGAGTCCACTTGCACTTAGCATGACCAAAATCAGCATCGCGACCAGTGTTTCAATCAGCGTATAACCACGTTGTTTTTTCATGCCGGCAGTATGCGGCGCGGAGAAAAAAAGACGAGTGCCAGTTTCTATTTCTTCGGCCCGTCTTCCGGACTATTTACCCTGTTGCAGGGCGTTGCAAAATTTCGGGAAGGCGTCTCGAAGAATTTAACGGAGGGTAAAAAAAACCGACGCACACTGGCGTCGGCTCTGGCAGGATGTTTCGTAATTAGATAGCCACCGGCGCTTTAATGCCCGGATGCGGATCGTAGCCTTCAATCTCAAAGTCTTCGAAACGGTAGTCGAAGATGGATTCGGGTTTACGTTTAATAATCAGCTTCGGCAGCGGACGCGGTTCGCGACTTAATTGCAGATGGGTTTGATCCATATGGTTGCTGTACAGGTGCGTGTCGCCACCGGTCCAGACAAAATCACCCACTTCAAGATCGCACTGCTGCGCCATCATATGCACCAGTAACGCATAGCTGGCAATGTTAAACGGCAGCCCCAGGAAGACGTCACAGGAGCGTTGATAAAGCTGGCAAGAGAGTTTGCCGTCTGCGACATAGAACTGGAAGAACGCATGGCATGGAGCCAGTGCCATTTTATCCAGTTCCCCCACGTTCCACGCCGAAACAATAATGCGGCGGGAATCCGGGTCGTTTTTCAACTGGTTCATCACTGTGGTTATCTGGTCAATATGACGTCCATCCGGCGTTGGCCAGGCGCGCCACTGTTTGCCATATACCGGGCCGAGATCACCGTTTTCATCAGCCCATTCGTCCCAGATGGTGACATTGTTTTCGTGCAGATAAGCAATGTTGGTGTCGCCCTGCAGGAACCACAGTAGTTCGTGGATGATGGAACGCAGGTGGCAACGTTTGGTTGTCACCAGCGGGAATCCATCCTGCAGGTTAAAACGCATCTGATGACCAAAAATGGAAAGCGTTCCGGTTCCGGTACGGTCGTTTTTCTGTGTGCCTTCGTCGAGCACTTTTTGCATCAGTTCTAAATACTGTTTCATGGTTCCTCAGGAAACGTGTTGCTGTGGGCTGCGACGATATGCCCAGACCATCATGATCACACCCGCGACGATCATCGGGATGGAAAGAATTTGCCCCATGCTGATGTACTGCACCCAGGCACCGGTAAACTGCGCGTCGGGCTGGCGGAAAAACTCAACAATGATGCGAAACGCGCCGTAGCCAATCAGGAACAAGCCAGACACGGCCCCCATCGGGCGCGGTTTACGAATATACAAGTTGAGGATAATAAACAGCACCACACCTTCCAGCAGCAGTTCGTACAACTGTGACGGGTGGCGAGGCAGCACGCCGTAAGTATCAAAAATGGACTGCCACTGCGGATTGTTTTGCAGCAACAGAATATCTTCGGTACGGGAACCCGGGAACAGCATGGCAAACGGGAAGTTCGGGTCAACGCGGCCCCACAATTCACCGTTAATAAAGTTGCCCAGACGCCCGGCGCCAAGACCAAACGGAATAAGCGGTGCGATAAAATCAGAGACCTGGAAGAAGGAACGTTTGGTGCGGCGGGCGAAGATAATCATCACCACAATCACGCCAATCAGGCCGCCGTGGAAGGACATGCCGCCGTCCCAGACACGGAACAGATACAGCGGATCGGCCATAAACTGCGGGAAATTGTAGAACAGAACATACCCAATACGTCCGCCAAGGAAAACGCCAAGGAAACCCGCATAGAGTAAGTTTTCAACTTCATTTTTGGTCCAGCCGCTCCCCGGCCGGTTCGCCCGACGTGTTGCCAGCCACATCGCAAAAATGAAACCTACCAAATACATCAGGCCGTACCAGTGAAGCGCAACGGGCCCTATTGAGAAAATGACCGGATCGAATTCCGGAAAATGCAGATAGCTACTGGTCATCTGTCACCACAAGTTCTTGTTATTTCGCTGAAAGAGAACAGCGATTGAAATGCGCGCCGCAGGTTCCAGGCGCTCCAAAGGTGCGAATAATAGCACAAGGGGACCAGGCTGGTTGCCGGATACCGTTAAAAGATATGTATACGATCCGCGCTATAGCCCCCCGCGAATCAGCCCGCCCATGCCGCGACGCTCCATAAATGCCGCAACCTGATGACGAACTTCAGTCGCCAGTTGTGCTTCCAGGCTGCGCTGCGCAAGGTTTTCCGCTTCGGCAAAATCAATGCGCCGCAGCAAATATTTTACGCGCGCGACAGAACGCCCGTTCATAGACAGATGGCGATACCCAAGTCCAATGAGGATTGCTACGCACATAGGATCTCCCGCCATTTCGCCACACAAACGGAGATCTATCCCTTGCGTTTCCGCTTCCCGGGCGATCATTGCCAGCGCACGTAACATCGCAGGATGCAGGCTGTCATAAATGTTCGCAACTCGCGTGTTGTTACGATCAACAGCCAGAATGTATTGAGTCAGATCGTTGGTGCCAACAGAGATAAAATCGACCCGGTTTACCAGGTGAGGCAACATAAACACCATCGATGGCACTTCCAGCATGATACCGATGCGCGGTTTCGGGATCGCATAGCCGATCATCTCCTCGACTTCACGTCCGGCACGTTCAATCAGGCGGCGTGCTTCGTCAACTTCATCGAGGCTTGTGACCATCGGCAATAAGATGTTCAGGTTGCCCGTTGCTGCATTAGCACGCAGCATCGCCCGCACCTGGATCAAAAAGATCTCCGGCTGATCGAGCGTAATGCGGATCCCACGCCAACCCAGACATGGATTCTCTTCGCTGATAGGCATGTAAGGAAGTTGCTTATCAGCACCAACATCCAGCGTGCGCAGCGTGACAGGCTTATCATTGAACATTTGCAACATGCCCTGATATTGCGCCACCTGCTCTTCTTCCGACGGGAAACCGCTTTGCAACATGAAAGGAATTTCAGTGCGATAAAGGCCGATACCATCAATGCGACTGCCCAGTTTTTCTTCATGTTCCGGGCTTAAACCCGCATTAAGCATGACTTTAATGCGCTCACCGCTTTTTAACTGTGCGGGTAAATTGACGTCATCTTCCGCCAGCCGGCTTAGCTCATTTTCTTCGCTAATTAGCCGTTGGTATTCTTGTAGCAACACCGGTTCCGGGTCGACCAGTAATTCCCCGCGATAACCATCAACAATCAGCGTCCGATGATGCAGCACTGAAGGTTGAATGTCCGCCCCCATCACGGTAGGAATACCCAGCGCGCGCACCATAATCGCCGCATGGGAGTTGGCCGCACCATCGCGTACGACGACGCCGACTAAGCGATCCTGGGGCAACTCCGCAAGGGTCGTCGCCGACAATTCATCTGCCACCAGAATGAAACGTTCCGGCCAGGCGTTCGGCCCCTGATTTGCATCATCAAGGTGAAACAGCAACCGCTGGCCCAGCGCGCGTAAATCGCCAGCGCGCTCTTTGAGATAGTTATCACTTAGCGCGGCAAACTGTTCAGCAAATTTTTCAATGACCGTTTTCACAGCCCACTCTGCGACCGAGCCTTTATCCACCTCGGCAAACAGTTCGCGGCGCAGACGGGTGTCGGAAAGCAGGTGCGAGTAAAGATCGAAAATGGCCGCAGTTTCTTTCTGCGCCCCGGCAGCAAAGCGTTTGCTGTAACGACGAAATTCGTTAGCTGCCTCTTCCAGCGCTCCGGTCAGGCGCTCACGTTCCAGCGCTGGATCCAGCGTTGATGCCTGATACACCTGTTCCATTAAGGGTAAAGTGGCATCCTGCCAACCTTCGGCAATCGCCACGCCGGGTGCAGCCGGTAATGCGCGGATTCGCGTCTGGCGATATTGTCCGAATAAGGCAGTCAACTGCGACTGGGAAAGAATGGCCGCCATCTGGGTAGCGAGCGTCACCAGAAAGGATTCTTCGCTTTCATCGTACTGGCGTAGCTCTCGTTGCTGCACCACCAGCACGCCAAGCAATTGGCGACGCTGAATAATCGGAACGCCTAAGAAAGCACGGAAACGCTCTTCTTTTACGGAGGGGACATATTTGAAGCTGGGGTGTTTTTGCGCATCCGCAAGGTTTATCGGTTCCGCCAGCCTGCCAACCAGGCCGACGATCCCTTCATCAAACGCGAGCGTTACGGTGCGACCTCGCGGTTTTTTCAGCCCCCGAGTCGCCATCAGGTAGTAACAACGTCGGTCGTGATCGGCCAGGTAGACCGAACAGACTTCGGTATCCATCGCAAGACAGATGTCGGTAACCAGTATATTCAACGCCTCGTTAAGGCGGGGAGCACTGGCTACCTTTTCGACTATTTCGCGCAGGCGAGTGAGCATAATTGGCGTGACTTAACCTCTTTTACGTCGATAAGTAGATGCGTTTTGTGGTTTAGGCGTATTGTCCTGTAGCGCCATCACAACACTCGCAAACTCTTTCATTACCCTGCGGTAGACATCACGTTTAAATGACACCACCTGTCTGACCGGATACCAGTAACTTACCCAACGCCAGCCGTCAAACTCTGGTGTACTGCTGGTTTGCATATTGATTTCCGCATCGCCGCTCACCAGCTGCAAGAGAAACCATTTTTGTTTTTGGCCGATACACACCGGCTTCGTGTCCCAACGCACCAAACGTTTTGGTAATTTGTAGCGCAACCAGTTACGCGTTGAAGCAAGGATTCGAACGTCTTTGCGGCTTAATCCTACTTCTTCAAACAATTCACGGTACATCGCCTGTTCTGCGGATTCTCCGGGGTTAATTCCGCCTTGCGGAAATTGCCAGGAGTGCTGACCAAATCGACGGGCCCACATTACTTGCCCCTGACGATTACAAATCACGATACCTACGTTTGGGCGGTAGCCATCGTCATCAATCACCGGACTACCTCAAAATAAAACTTTATATGCGAATGATTGTTTCATACTCCTGGAAGGCGGTAAACCACTCTCTGCAAGGCATTACACACTAATAACAATTGAATAACTCACAGTTAAGTGCAGAGTTATAAACAGCAGAGGGGGAACATCACCGTTTTTATTCACCTTTTCTGTGGATAGAGTTGTGAAGAAGTACGGAATTACTGCGGGAAAACCCAGAGCATTCTGAACAACCCCGATTCAGGCATTACAAAATAATAGTTACTAATCAATGAACTAGGTGCTTAAATCGCTACCAAACAGGTAAAATCGTGACCTGTATCACACTCACTGTATACGAGGTGGTGAAAGATCAACCAATGTCGTATTTATCCACAGAATGTGCCAATAAGTTAAGCACCGCATCACTAAAAATTGGAGTTTCGTCGCACGTCAAGGCTGTAAATGGAAACAGTAGTGAGGGTTTTTCACAGTTATCCCAGCTTTCTGTGGATAACATGGTGTAAGATCCTGTTTATTTTCAGTGACCAGATTTGGAAAACCTCCACATACGTTGCGCAACGTGGTTATCTGAAACCTAAAAAGCAATATAAATCATGCAATTGAATAACACGCGTGGAAAAAGTTACACTTGGTATATCCGGTATAAAATTGCTGCTCAATTTTTAATCAAGGTATAACACCATGCTCCAGCCTCGCCCATTGCTCTCTCCACCAGAAACTGAAGCGCAGTTATTTGCGCAAGCACAGCAACTTTCCGGTTACACATTGGGTGAGCTGGCGGCACTTGCCGGGCTGGTTGCACCGGAGAATTTAAAGCGCGATAAAGGCTGGATAGGCGTGTTGCTGGAAATTTGGCTTGGCGCCAGCGCGGGCAGTAAACCTGAACAAGATTTTGCGGCCCTGGGCGTAGAGCTAAAAACGATTCCTGTGGATAGCCTTGGCCGTCCTCTGGAAACCACTTTCGTTTGCGTGGCGCCTTTAACCGGCAATAGCGGCGTCACCTGGGAAACCAGCCATGTACGTCACAAGTTAAAACGCGTGCTGTGGATACCTGTAGAAGGCGAGCGCAGTATTCCTCTGGCGCAGCGGCGCGTAGGGTCACCATTACTGTGGAGTCCAAATGACGAAGAGGAACGGCAGTTACGCGAAGACTGGGAAGAATTGATGGATATGATTGTTCTTGGTCAGGTTGAAAGAATTACCGCTCGTCACGGGGAATATTTACAGATAAGACCTAAAGCGGCGAATGCGAAAGCGCTCACCGAAGCCATTGGCGCCCAGGGTGAACCGATTCTGACACTGCCACGCGGCTTTTATTTAAAGAAGAATTTCACCAGTGCGCTATTGGCTCGTCATTTTTTGATCCAGCACCCATCGCTTTGACCTGCCGCATTCCGGGCATATAATTACCGCTTCATTTTTTTGGCAGGGCTTTGTTTGATGTTATTTGCATGGGTAACCGATCCTAACGCCTGGCTTGCGCTCGGTACGCTGACGCTGCTGGAGATCGTTCTTGGGATCGATAATATTATTTTCCTCTCGCTGGTGGTGGCAAAACTACCTACAGCACAACGTGGCCACGCGCGGCGTCTGGGTTTGGCAGCGGCGATGGTCATGCGTCTGGCGCTGCTGGCGTCTATTGCCTGGGTCACACGTCTGACGAATCCGCTTTTTACAATATTCAGTCAGGAAATTTCCGCTCGCGATTTAATTTTGTTACTCGGCGGTCTGTTCCTTATCTGGAAAGCCAGCAAGGAAATCCACGAATCCATTGAAGGCGAAGAAGAAGGGTTGAAAACTCGCGTTTCATCATTCCTCGGCGCTATCGTGCAGATTATGCTGCTGGATATTATTTTCAGCCTCGACTCGGTGATTACCGCTGTGGGCCTGTCAGATCACTTATTCATAATGATGGCAGCAGTGGTAATTGCCGTAGGCGTGATGATGTTCGCCGCGCGCTCGATTGGTGATTTTGTCGAACGCCACCCTTCGGTAAAAATGCTGGCGCTCTCTTTCCTGATTCTGGTGGGCTTTACCCTGATTCTGGAAAGTTTCGATATCCACGTACCGAAAGGTTACATCTACTTCGCGATGTTCTTCTCTATTGCGGTTGAAAGCCTCAACCTGATTCGCAACAAAAAGAATCCGCTCTGATATTCCGTTCGCTCTCCTGCGGGAGAGCGTTAGGCCAGCTCTCCTCCTCACAGTTTAAGATTTTCCTGCTTTCATGATGTATAACGTCAGATTATAAACAGTCTATTATCATTAATGGGCAAAATAGGTGAGGATGACCGGATGAAAAAATGGGCAGTATTAATTTCTGCAGTCGGACTGGCATTTGCCGTTTCCGGCTGTTCCAGTGATTACGTCATGGCGACCAAAGATGGCCGTATGATTTTGACAGATGGAAAACCGGAAATTGATGATGACACCGGGCTGGTGAGTTATCACGATCAGCAAGGTAACGCGATGCAAATAAACCGTGATGATGTTTCGCAAATTATTGAACGTTAAAAAATAAGGTCAGCATCCGGCTGGCCTTAAGATTTTTCTCTTTCCCTTTTCCCTTCCCTCTGCCATTTTTATATTCCTTATGTCGTGATTATAAAAAGGAAACGGCTATGCAATATCACCGTATACCCCACAGCTCGCTGGAAGTCAGCACGCTGGGGCTTGGCACGATGACGTTTGGTGAACAGAACAGCGAAGCCGACGCCCATGCACAACTCGACTATGCCGTTGCTCAGGGCATTAACCTTATCGACGTTGCCGAGATGTACCCGGTACCGCCACGCCCCGAAACTCAGGGGTTAACCGAGACCTATGTCGGTAACTGGCTGGCAAAACATGGCAACCGCGAAAAGTTAATTATCGCCTCCAAAGTGAGCGGACCGTCGCGTAATAATGACAAGGGGATCCGCCCGGATCAGGCGCTGGACAGGAAGAATATCCGCGAAGCTCTGCATGACAGCCTCAAGCGTCTGCAGACTGATTATCTCGATCTCTATCAGGTGCACTGGCCACAGCGCCCGACCAATTGCTTTGGCAAGCTCGGTTATAGCTGGACTGATTCCGCACCCGCGGTCTCTCTGCTGGATACGCTGGACGCACTGGCAGAGTACCAACGCGCGGGGAAAATTCGTTATATCGGCGTGTCGAATGAAACCGCATTTGGCGTAATGCGCTATTTACATCTCGCGGATAAACACGACCTGCCGCGTATCGTCACCATTCAAAACCCCTACAGCTTGTTAAATCGCAGCTTTGAAGTGGGTCTGGCGGAAGTCAGCCAATATGAAGGCGTCGAGTTACTGGCTTATTCGTGTCTTGGTTTTGGCACGTTGAGCGGGAAATATCTCAACGGCGCAAAACCGGCTGGCGCGCGCAATACACTCTTTAGCCGCTTCACTCGCTACAGCGGTGAGCAAACGCAAAAAGCCGTCGCGGCGTATGTTGATATCGCCAAACGTCATGGTCTGGATCCTGCTCAGATGGCGCTGGCCTTTGTGCGTCGTCAACCGTTTGTTGCCAGCACTCTGCTGGGCGCAACAACGATGGAACAGCTGAAAACTAACGTCGAAAGTTTGCATCTGGAGTTAAGCGAAGACGTGTTGTCAGAAATTGAAGCAGTGCATCAGGTTTATACTTATCCGGCACCTTAAATCTTCCGCCTGGCGTTCTGCGCCAGGCATCTCTTGTCACAACTTTTTCAGAATATATTCACTACTTTTCGCCGCCTCTCTCCTGACAAAGCGCAATAGACTCTTTCGGTCAACGCCAGCGCGCGTTTCAATGCTTGTTAAGGATAACCATGTTGATTCTAAGACCACTTCCTCTCGCTATGCTGTTTGTCGGTTGCGTTTCTTCCGTTTGGGGTGCGCAATTAACCCAACCGTTAACGCTGAAAGACGTCACGGTTTATCTGCATGGTGCCAGCCTGCAAGGTGAAGAGACACTTAATTTACCAGCCGGAGAAAGCGAAATTATCTTCACTAATATCGCCAATTCGGTAACCGACGACAGCATCGCCATCTCTATCGATAACGGAGTGACTGTGCTTTCCTCACGTATTGAGTTACAGGGAACACAACCGAATACGCTGCCGTCAGATATTCAGCAACAGTTAAAAGCTGCCAGACAGGAACAGGCAAAACTGACCGCCGAGAAAGACAATATCGCGGCTCAAATTAAGGTATTAGAGGCAAATAGCACATTAACAAATAAAAGTGCCGCCGAAGTTGGCAAGTATCTGCAGATGGTGAAAGAGAAAAATGGTGAGCTATTACGTGTTGACAATGAACTGACGCAGAAACTTGCTGATAACCAGCTGGAAATTGAAAAGCTGGAGCAACGCGAGAGCATGAGTAACGGCGATTCAGAAGCAGCCAATGATCCGCAGGTTATCATCGCTAAGGTATATGTCCCAAAAGCCGTCACTGCGAAAGCGGTGGTGCGTTATATGACTCCTGATGCTACATGGACGCCGCTCTATGATATTCACGCCACGGCCATAAACCAGCCGCTGCGTCTGGTTTACAAGGCTAATATTCGCCAGTACACCGGGCTTACATGGAAAAACGTTAATCTCGTGCTCTCGACCAATGAACCTGATACTCACCTCACCTTGCCGCAACTGGAACCCCAGTATGTGGATGTTCCGGAGTATGGAGGTGTAAACGGCTCGCTTTCAGAATCACCTGTGATGAAACAGCGTTCGGAAAATTCGTCTGACCAGGATGTCTCAGAATTGCAGAAAGCCCTGGGGGCAGAGATGCAAAAAACAAGGGAGCAACGAGCCGGGCGCATGTATGCGGCATCGGCAGCGCCCGTTTCACCGCAACCAGAAAGTTTTACCGCGCAAAATGTTCGCTATGCACTTTCGCTACCGTGGCAAATCGACAGCGATAATACCGCGCGCACGGTGGTCATTAAGGAAGAGTCGGTCAACGGTAAATATCGCTTCTTTGCTATTCCAAAGATCAGTAATGACGCCTGGCTCCAGGTACAAATTAAAGAGTGGGAACAGTTAAATTTAATCCCCGGCGAAAGTCAGATCTTCTTTGGCAATAACCGTACCGGCGTGGGTTATTTACAGCCGCCGGAAGATGGCAAGTCGCTGGATATTCAGCTTAACCGCGATCCTAAGTTGATTATTCAGCGTAAAGCCGCACTCAAAAAAGAGAATGCGTTATCTATCTTTAATGACAGCGCAATACGTAACTTCAGTTACACCCTTAATGTGAAGAACAGCTACGGCGAAGCGGTGGATATTACTCTGCTCGACCAGATCCCAGTCAGTGCTAATAGTGATATTACGGTAGAAAAAATGCAGTACGGGCAGGCGCAGTTTGATGCAAAAACGGGTGAACTGACCTGGACGCTGAAACTGTCAGGCAAAGAGAACGTGAGTCTGCCATTCTCTTACAGCGTGAAGTATCCGAAAGGTATGCACCCTTCGGGAATGTGACCTTCGCCAGATGGCTGAATGTGCCATCTGGCAAAAGATTAATGACGGCGTTGCCAGATCCACAGCGCCGTTATTGCCAGCGCAAACAACGCACCAAAGCCAATGCCTATGGGCACGACTGGGATGCCTACCATTACTGCCAGCGAGTAAATTCCCAACATCAGCAGCATGGCGCTGTTTTCGCCGAGATTCTGTACTGCAATCGCATTCCCCGCCCCGACGCTTTTTTTGCCTCGCTCCTGTAATAATGCATTGAGCGGTACCACAAAAAAGCCTCCAAGTACGCCAATCAACATCAACAAGGCATAGGCTGGCAGCAGTTCGTGTTGCAGGGAGAAAATCAGCACCACCACGCCAATCAAAATGCCGGCTGGCATGCAGCGTGATACGGTTTCCAGGGTGACCAGTTTTGCTGCCGCCCCCGCACCAACCACGATGCCAATCGCTACCATCGCGTTGAGGTAGGTCGGGGTCGCGTTATCGGTAATGCCCAGCGCCACCGGCACCCACAGCACCAACAGGAAACGCAACGTAACCCCCGCGCCCCAGAATAAACTGGTGCCCACCAGCGAAAATCGTGTTTCACCGTTGCGCCATAATACGGCGCAAGCAGAGATAAAGCTGCGAGCCATGTTGATCAGATTCCACGACTGTCCCGGACGCGCCGCCGCCAGTTTTGGAATGTAGAGATTTGCCGCTACCGCGCCAGCATAAGCCAGCGCACAGGCCGCCAGCGCAGCAAGAACATGCCAGTCCGCCAGCACGCCACCGGCTACGGAACCGAGTAAAATCGCCGCAATGGTGGAGGCTTCCATCAAGCCGTTAGCTTTCACTAACTGATTACCGGTAGTTAACTCGCCAAGAATACCGTATTTCGCCGGAGAATAAGCCGCTGCACCGACGCCCACCAGCGTATAACCGAGAAACGGATTAATGCCAAAACAAATACTGGCAGCACCCAGCAACTTAAGGCCGTTGGCAAACATCATTACCCTGCCTTTCGCAAAGCTATCCGCCACCTGACCGACAAACGGCGCAAAGAGAATGTAAGCACCCACAAACACCATTTGCAGGATTGGCTGACTCCAGTCCGGATAGAACTGCGCTTTCAGTAACGCCAGAGTGGCAAACAGCAGCGCATTATCGCCAAATGCAGAGAGAAACTGCGCGGCAATAACTGCTTTCATTCCCTTCGACCATAGCGAAGTGTTAGTGTGCACTGACTCACTCATCGTGTTTTTCCGCTTCGTCTACCCAACTTTTCAACGTGACAAAGTCAGGCTTGCCGCTGCCCAGTAATGGCATCTGCTTCAGATAGCGAATGTCACGCGGTACGGCAAGTTCCGGTACGCCGTGCTCGCGGGCGTATTGCTGTAGTTTATCGCGCGTCAGTTCGCTGTCTGTAGTGAACAATACCAGCGCCTCGCCTTTACTGGCGTCGCTCTTAATCGCGGTGGCATGGACTTTATCTGGCGAAACACCAAGTGCCAGTTGTTCCACCATTTCCAGTGAAACCATCTCTCCGGCAATTTTGGCGAAGCGTTTTGCCCGCCCCTGAATCTGCACAAATCCCTGTTCATCAAAACGCACGATATCGCCAGTGTCATACCAGCCGCGCTCCATCTCACCGAGTATGTTCTCAGCCGTTGGCACTTCCAGCACGCCTGGTTTATCCACCCGCAGGTAGCCGTTCATTATGTTCGGCCCTTTTAGTTGCAGGCGACCACCTTCTTCAATACCCGGAACCGCCAGCAGACGTGCATCCATACCCGGCAAAATACGCCCGACGGTGCCAGGTTTCGCTGCCATCGGTACGTTGATGGACACCACTGGCGCGCATTCAGTCACGCCGTAGCCTTCAAGAATACGCAGGCCAAATTTATCCTGCCAAAGTCGTTTGGTGCTTTCTTGTAGTTTCTCCGCGCCAGCCACCACATAGCGTAGACGATAGAAGTCATACGGGTTGGCGAAGCGCGCGTAATGACCAAGGAAGGTCGAAGTACCGAAAAGCACCGTACAACTGCGGTCGTACACCAGTTCAGGCACAATGCGGTAATGCAATGGACTGGGGTAAAGGAAGACTTCTGCGCCCGTCAGCAGGGGCGTAAACAAGCCAACAGTTAAACCAAAGGAGTGAAACAACGGTAACGCCGACATAAAGCGATCGTTGGTGGTGAAATCGGCAATCGTTTTAATCTGCTCGACGTTCGCCAGAATGCTTTTATGGCTATGGACGACGCCTTTCGGATGGCCTTCAGAACCGGAGGTAAAGAGGATCAGCGCCTCTTCTTCTGGTTGCTGTTTTACCTGTGCCAGACGCGGCATCAACAGATGGGCGAAGATCCACACTTTGTCGGCAGTGGTGACATCCGCTTTTAAATCTTCCAGATACACCCAGCGTACCTGAGTCAGCTGCTCCGGCAGATGCCAGAGTTTGCCTTTGTCGAGGAACTGACGAGAAGTGAAGATAGTTTTGATTTCAGCCGCCGTAATGGCGCTGGTCAGCCCTTTTACCCCGGCGGTGTAGTTCATCATTGCCGGAATACGGCGACGGGCGATGGCCCCAAAAATCACTGCCGCACTGATGCCTGCATTGGGCAGCATTAAGCCGATTCTTTCCCCTTCAACGCTATATTTTTCGAGGATGCGACCAACAAACAGTGTTTTAGTGAGTAACTTGCGATAGGTATCTGGGGTAAAGTTGACGTCTTCGACACACTTTTTCCTGGCCCCAAAACGGTACATTGCGCTCAGTAGTGATTCGTACAGCGTTTCACGTGGGCGTACCGCCATACGCGCTTCCATCATAATTTGGTGCAGCATTTCCCCCGCGATTTTACGGCGGTCACGGGCGCGCGGCGCATCTGGCATCGGCACCTGCGTGGGAGGCAAAATATGCAGATGAATTTGCGGGAACAAGCGCCGTTTAACCAGACCTTTCAGGCGACTGAAGTGCGTAAGCTCCGCCCCTTCAATTCGCACCGGAATAACCGTCGCGCCTGACTTCGCCGCCACAAAACCGGCGCCATCGTAAATTTTCATCAGCGAACCGGTGGTCGTGATGCGCCCCTCCGGGAAAATCACTACTGGACGGCCTTGTTCCACCAAACGAACCAGATGTTTGATTGCCATCGGCTGTGTCGGATCGAGAGGAACGAAGTCGATAAATGATTTCAACCAACGCATATACCACTGCTGGCTGATGGAGGTGTAAACAGCAAACACTGGGCGAACGGGTAAAAATAGCGCCAGCAGAATGCCATCAATAAAAGAGGCGTGATTGGGCGTGATAAGAACGCGCTCGCCCTTCAGCGCCTGGGTGTCACCTGTCACGCGAACGCGGTACAGAGCAAGGCACAAATTTCGAAAAAAGCTAAAAAGCATTTCAACTCCCTTTGCTCATTATTCATTAAATGCGAATGCGGTGAGATTACACGAGATGAAGAGCTCGAGCGACAGTAAAGTCGGTGCGAAAAAAAACCTGCGCATCCGCGCAGGTTGGTGCAAGAGACAGGGTACGAAGAGCGTACCGAATAATCTCACCAATCAATACCTCTGGGATCTTGATTGTGGTCCGCACGACGACGCTTCGCCAGCGAGAAAAAGCAAAGGAATGAAGGGAAATGCAACGAGGTGTGTAAATTGTCGGTTACTGTTACAGATTTGCGACAGGCAAAAAAAACCTGCGCATCTGCGCAGGCTGGTGTAATTCATGTGCTCAACCCGAAGTTGACTTCACCTATCAATACCTCTGGGATCACCACTTTATCAACCTGTAGACAAATGCCACCAGCAGTCAATCGCAACAGCGTTTCGCAAAGTGTAACCAAAGGTTTGCAATCTCTTTTTTTCCTTACGTATTCTCGCTTCGCGCACACTTCCCACGCTGAAATCACAACGCCCCTTGAACCAACGGGCGTTTTCCGTAACACTGGCAGAATGTAAGCGTTTACCCACAAAGGTATTTTCATGGCGACCATTAAGGATGTAGCCCGACTGGCAGGCGTTTCAGTCGCCACCGTTTCCCGCGTCATTAATAACTCTCCAAAAGCCAGCGAAGCTTCTCGTCTGGCTGTGCATAGCGCAATGGAATCTCTGAGTTATCACCCGAACGCTAACGCCCGCGCGTTGGCGCAACAGACCACTGAAACGGTTGGCCTGGTCGTTGGTGATGTTTCCGATCCGTTTTTCGGTGCAATGGTGAAAGCGGTCGAACAGGTGGCTTACCATACCGGTAATTTCTTATTAATTGGCAACGGTTACCACAACGAACAAAAAGAGCGCCAGGCCATTGAGCAGTTGATTCGCCATCGCTGCGCCGCGCTGGTCGTCCATGCCAAAATGATCCCGGATGCCGATTTGTCCTCATTGATGAAGCAAATACCCGGCATGGTGTTAATCAACCGGATCCTTCCGGGTTTTGAGTGTCGTTGTATCGCTCTGGACGATCGCTACGGTGCCTGGCTGGCGACGCGCCATTTAATTCAGCAGGGTCATACACGCATTGGTTATCTCTGCTCTAACCACTCTATTTCTGATGCCGAAGATCGTCTGCGAGGGTATTACGATGCCCTTGCCGAAAGCGGTATTCCGGCTAATGATCGGCTGGTGACTTTCGGCGAACCGGACGAAAGCGGTGGCGAGCAGGCGATGACAGAACTGTTGGGAAGAGGCAGAAATTTCACCGCCGTGGCTTGTTATAACGACTCAATGGCGGCAGGCGCGATGGGCGTGCTCAATGACAATGGGATTGATGTACCAGGTGAAATTTCGCTGATTGGTTTTGATGATGTGCTGGTGTCACGTTATGTACGCCCACGGCTGACCACGGTCCGTTACCCAATAGTGACAATGGCGACCCAGGCTGCAGAACTGGCATTGGCGCTGGCGGATAATCGCCCACTGCCAGAAATCACCAACGTTTTTAGTCCTACGCTGGTACGTCGCCATTCAGTTTCAACACCGTCGCTGGATGCAAGTCATAACGCAGCCAGCGACTAGCCGCGATTAAAGCAACTCGAGCGCCAGTAATTCCTCAATGGTCTGGCGGCGGCGAATCAACCGCGCCTGACCATTATCAAACAGAACTTCTGGCAACAGTGGGCGACTATTGTAGTTAGATGACATTGACGCACCATATGCACCGGTATCATGCAGCACCAGATAATCGCCAGCCTTCACTTCCGGTAAGGCACGGGTTTCGACATTCCCCCCTTCCTGCTGGGTAAAGACATCGCCCGATTCACATAATGGCCCTGCGACAACGGTTTCCACCGTTGGCGCATGTTCAAGAGAGCGACCATCAGCCGCCAGCGCGCTAATATGGTGATAACTGCCATACATTGCCGGGCGCATCAGATCGTTAAATCCAGCGTCAACCAGCACAAAGTGGCGACTCCCCATTTGTTTGACGCTCCGCACCTGGGTAATTAACACACCAGACTGCGCTACCAGGAAGCGGCCCGGTTCGATTTCCAGTTTCACTGGGTGACCGAGATGGCGGGCGATTTGCTCACGCGCAGCATGCCACAGACCATAATAATGTTCAGTATCAACCGCCTCTTCTCCCTGCTGATACGGAACAGAAAGCCCGCCCCCCGCAGAAATAGCCTGTAAATCCTGACCGAATTCGATGACCTGATGCACCATCGCGCCACACACCTGCTCCAGATGCGCATAATCAACACCAGAACCGATGTGCATGTGAATGCCAACCAATTGCATATGATGACGTTGTATGACTTCCAGCGCGGCCGGAAGATCGGTATACCAGATGCCGTGCTTGCTGTTTTCGCCACCGGTATTGGTTTTTTGGCTGTGTCCGTGACCAAACCCCGGGTTAACGCGCAGCCATACCCGATGTCCTGGCGAAACCTGACCCAGTTGATCGAGCATATCAACAGACCCCGCATTCACCGGAATTTGCAATTCACTGACGCGCTCAAGCGTTGCCTGATCGATAACATCCGCGGTAAAGACGATGTCATCGGGATGCGTTTGCGGATTATATCCCGCCGCCAGCGCACGCTCGATTTCCCCCAATGAGACAGAATCCACTTTCACACCCTGCTCACGCATTAAGCGCAAAATATGAATATTGGAACAGGCTTTCTGCGCGAATCGCACCACATCAAACTGTTTCAGCGCTGCAATCTGCCGACGAATAATTTGCGCATCGTAAACCCACACCGGGCAGCCAAATTCTGAGGGCAAACGCAGTAGATTTTCGGCGGTGAGATCGGTATCGGTGCTGAACAGTGAATGTGGCATAACAAACTCCAGATAAGTGCTTTTTTATGATTACGCCACATCATAAAAAGAATAAAAAATATCGATTTATGTCGAGTCTATGCAAAAATGATATGGATTACCGGATTGCGAGAGAATGCTAATGGCCGCCGTTAACTTACGTCATATTGAAATTTTTCATGCGGTTATGACCGCCGGCAGCCTGACTGAGGCGGCACAACTGCTGCATACTTCACAGCCAACCGTCAGCCGCGAACTGGCGCGCTTTGAAAAGGTGATCGGGTTGAAACTGTTTGAACGCGTACGCGGTCGATTACACCCTACCGTTCAAGGGCTGCGTCTGTTTGAAGAGGTGCAGCGCTCTTGGTACGGGCTGGATCGCATCGTCAGCGCCGCCGAAAGTCTGCGCGAGTTTCGCCAGGGAGAACTGTCTATTGCCTGCCTGCCGGTCTTTTCGCAGTCTTTTTTGCCGCCGCTGCTACAACCGTTTCTGGCCCGTTATCCTGAAGTCAGCTTAAACATTGTCCCGCAGGAATCACCGCTACTTGAAGAGTGGCTTTCGGCACAGCGTCATGATCTAGGACTCACCGAAACGCTGCATACGCCTGCGGGTACGGAACGCACCGAATTACTGTCTTTAGACGAAGTGTGTGTTTTACCGCCGGGCCATCCGCTGGCGGCAAAAAAGGTATTAACACCGGAAGATTTTCACGGTGAGAACTACATCAGCCTTTCCCGCACTGACAGCTATCGCCAGCTGTTGGATCAGTTGTTTAGTGAGAATCAGGTTAAACGACGCATGATAGTAGAAACCCATAGCGCCGCGTCAGTTTGCGCGATGGTACGGGCGGGAGCGGGAGTTTCGGTAGTTAACCCACTCACCGCTCTGGATTATGCGGCAAGTGGGTTAGTGGTGCGGCGATTTAGTATTGCGGTTCCCTTCACCG
This sequence comes from Escherichia sp. E2586, assembly GCF_005781105.1. Classification (NCBI taxonomy): domain Bacteria; kingdom Pseudomonadati; phylum Pseudomonadota; class Gammaproteobacteria; order Enterobacterales; family Enterobacteriaceae; genus Escherichia; species Escherichia sp. E2586. The sequence goes on along the minus strand of NZ_VATN01000007.1, from coordinate 308,061 downwards.
TCAGCCTGATTCGCCCTCTACATCGTCCGTCATCAGCACTGGTGCAGGCATTCAGCAAGCATTTACAAACCGGTTTACCAAAACTGGTTGCCGCTCTTGAGGCTATTTTGTAGTGAATTACGACAGCATAAAGGCTACTGCATCCTCGGCATGAATAGCCGCAGTATCAAACACAGGCAGAACACTGCGCTCTTCTGGCACCAGTAAACCAATTTCCGTACAGCCAAAAATGACGCCCTGCGCGCCCTGTTCTGCGAGGCGAGCAATCACTTGCGCATAATAAGTGCGTGATGTTTCGCTAAAATGCCCCAGACACAGTTCTTCAAAAATAATCTGGTTAATTTTCGCCCGTTCATCCGCTTCAGGGATCAGACAGTCGATGGAAAATTGCGCCGCCAGTCGCCCACGATAAAAATCCTGTTCCATGGTGTAGCGTGTCCCCAGCAGCGCCACACGAGTTATTCCGGCACGGGTAATTGCACGTCCAGTGGCATCCGCAATATGTAAGAAAGGCAGTGAACAACGGGATTCGATAGCATCCGCTACTTTGTGCATCGTATTGGTACATAACACAATGCCTTCAGCCCCCGCCCGCTGTAAGCCAAGTGCCGCTTCAGCCAGAATTTCTCCTGCTTTATCCCACTCCCCGCAACGTTGACACTCTTCTATTTCATGAAAATCAACGCTATGTAGCAGCACTTGCGCAGAGTGAAGCCCACCAAGTCGCTGTTTAATGCCTTCATTTATCAGACGATAGTAAGGAATAGTGGATTCCCAGCTCATACCCCCTAGCAGACCAATTGTTTTCATTCCTTTCTCCTGACTTGTAAGTTAATGCAGCAAGGCTGAATAAGGAACTCAACGGCCTGGCGCCCGATCTCTATTAGCGAAAAAAAGACCGGATGTACAGCACATCCGGCCAGAGACATCAGATGCCGATATTTCTCAATTTCTCGCCTGCCATCAGTTTGCGTTCGATATGCTCCAGCGTGACATTTTTGGTTTCCGGAATGAGCCAGAAGGTAATACCCACAAACGCAATATTCAGCGCGGTGTAGAGCCAGAACGTACCGGCAGCACCAATGCTGTCGAGCAGCGTCAGGAAGGTCGCGCCGATAATCATGTTCGACACCCAGTTCGTGGTGGTCGAACAGGTAATACCAAAATCGCGGCATTTCAGCGGCTGAATTTCAGAGCACAGGATCCACACCACTGGCGCGGCGCTCATCGCATAACCGGCAATACACATCATCGTCATGCCAACAGAGAGCCAGGACAGGCCACTGGAAGCCGTACCGTTATCAAACTGCATCAGGCAATAGCCCAGCACCAGAGTGCCTAACGCCATCACGCTGAAACCAATTTTCAGTGCCGGTTTACGCCCGGCTTTATCTACCGTAAACACTGCAATAAAAGTAGCAAACATAAAGGTTAGCCCCACGACCAGAGTCGCAATCATCTGCTGTTCGGTCGTCGTAAAGCCCGCCATTTTGAAGATACGCGGCGCGTAGTACATGATGATGTTCATACCGGTAAATTGTTGCATCGCCTGCAACAACATACCGAGGAACACCGCGCGACGGACGTTACGGTTGATTTTAAACAGCGCCCAACCGCCCTGTTTTAATTTCAGGCTTTCACGAATTTCGTTAAGTTCTTCTCGCGCTTTTTCTGATGTATCGCGCAGCATACGCAGCACTTCTTCCGCCTCGATATGACGCCCTTTCTCCGCCAGCCAGCGCGGGCTATTTGGTAGGAAAACAACCAGAATAATCAGCAGGACTGCCGGTAAGGCAAGAACACCTAACATTGCACGCCAGTTACCGCTATAGCTGAATGCCGTGTCGGATAAAAACGCCAGCACGATGCCCAGCGTTACCATCAACTGGTACATACTGATCATCTTGCCACGTACGTTTTCACTCGCCATTTCAGAGAGGTACAGTGGAGCTGTATAAGAGGCAATCCCCACGGCAATACCAAGCACCACACGAGCGGCGATTAACATTTCTACGCTGGTCGCAAAAGCCGATCCTATCGAACCGAGCACAAACAGGATGGCCCCTGCCATCAAACTGTATTTACGTCCCAGGCGGAACGACAGCCAACCGTTGAACAGCGCACCAATTGCCGCGCCGAGCATCATGCTACTGACCACCCATTCCTGTAATCGACTGGTTAGCACAAAGTGATCGGTAATGAACGGCAACGCTCCGGCGATAACCCCGATATCAAGACCAAATAACAATCCTGCGACCGCAGCAGCTACCGAAACAAACATATTCATACGACGCGTATCTCGCAGAGGACGCGGCGTTAAAGCAGATTCCGTATTGATAGTCACCATTTTTTCCTGCCAGCAGAGAATAAGACATAGTGAAAAAATACGTGAACAACTCATACAGGTGTCAGGTCGGAATTAGCATAAATATGGATTAAATTGCTACGACATGCGGTTATGTGATGGATATTCCAATTTTCAAATTAAGTAAAATTATTGACGTTATTATTAACTACATAATTTTAAAGCAGATAAAACTCATAAAATTTATTAATTGATAATTGATATGGATTATTTCATAACCGAGATATGGATTATGATGATCTGCAGGTATAAAAAACCCTGCCATACGGCAGGGTCATAAAAATGAATTGAATAACTTAACGCGCCAGCCAGCCGCCATCTACGGCAATGGTATAACCATTCACATAGTCTGAAGCACTGGAGGCAAGGAATACCACCGGCCCCATCAGATCGCTCGGCAATCCCCAACGCCCTGCCGGGATGCGGTCAAGAATTTCCGCACTACGCTGTTCATCAGCCCGCAGTTGTTGGGTATTGTTGGTCGCCATATAGCCCGGAGCAATCGCATTAACGTTGATGTTATGTTTTGCCCATTCGTTCGCCATCAGACGGGTCACGCCCATCACGCCGCTTTTTGATGCAGTATACGAAGGTACGCGGATCCCGCCCTGGAATGAGAGCATGGACGCGATATTGATAATCTTGCCACCGTTGCCCTGTGCGATGAAGTGTTTCGCCGCCGCCTGAGACATGAAGAATACACTTTTGATGTTCAGGTTCATCACATCGTCCCAGTCTTTTTCACTGAAATCGAGTGCATCTTCACGGCGAATCAATCCGGCGTTATTGACCAGGATATCAATATGGCCGAACTCTGCTACCGCACGATCCAGCAGTGCAGGAATGCCATCAATCTGACGTAGATCGGCGGTCAGGCTTAAAAAACGACGCCCCAGCGCCGTGACCTGTTCAATGGTTTCTGTCGGTTCAACGATATTAATGCCGACGATATCACAGCCCGCTTGCGCCAGTCCCAGCGCCATCCCCTGCCCCAGCCCAGTGTCACAGCCAGTGACTACCGCGACTTTACCATCAAGAGAAAATTCTTTTAAAATCATGATAATACCTTATTGATTTTGCCCGCAACTAGCGCAGATCTTTAACGGCAACGTGGTCCATATCATCGAAGACCTGGTTTTCACCGACCATGCCCCAGATAAAGGTATAAGCTTTGGTCCCTACGCCGGAGTGGATAGACCAACTCGGGGAAATGACTGCCTGCTCGTTATGCATCACAATGTGACGCGTTTCTTGCGGTTGCCCCATCATGTGGAAAACGCAGGCGTCATCATCCATGTTGAAATAGAAGTAAACTTCCATCCGACGCTCGTGGGTGTGGCATGGCATGGTATTCCACAGGTTTCCCGGAGCCAGCTCCGTTAGCCCCATGCTCAACTGGCAGGTTTCCAGCACATCTGGCACAAAATATTTGTTAATTGTGCGACGATTACTGGTGATGTTATCGCCCAGCGTAACCGGAGCGACTTCAGCCGGGGTCACTTTTTTAGTGGGATACGTCGTATGAGCAGGTGCGCAGTTGTAATAAAACTTCGCCGGAGTGGCACTATCAATGCTGGCAAAGACCACTTCTTTTGCACCTTTGCCAACATAGAGAGCGTCGCGGTGACCGATTTCGTAGCATTGACCATCGACGGTAATCGTACCAGCGCCGCCAATATTAATAACGCCCAGCTCGCGACGCTCCAGGAAGTAGCTCACGCCCAGTTGTTTTCCAACTTCCCCGCCAACAGAAACCGTTTTTGCTACCGGCATAATGCCGCCAACAATAATGCGGTCAATGTGGCTGTATACCATCGTGTACTCATCCGCGACGAATACCTTTTCAACCAAAAATTCATTGCGCAGCCCCTGTGTATCCAGCGTTTTTGCATGCGCACTGTGGATGCTCTGTCTTACGTCCACATCAACCTCCGATAATCATTGAACTGTAAAATTACAACGATTGTGAAACATCGTTTCGTTTTATTCTTTAAAGGATGATATGCCTGCACAGTGCGCTTTTCAATCAAAAATAAAACATTGTTTCATTTTTCGATAAGGGATTGAGAAAAGTGTCGCGTCGATCACGAATAAGTCAGGTGAAGGCAAAACTCAGTGTCTATGGGGTATGTGCGCAGACGTGCCAACCATCATCATGAAATGGCTTGATGGCGGCAGATGTTTAACGAATAGAAAGGAATTTAGATCGGGTCGTCACGTTCAATAGTTAACGCCACGCCCTGACCACCGCCAATACAAAGTGTAGCCAGCCCTTTACGCGCGTTGCGTTTTACCATTTCATGGACCAAAGAAACCAGAATACGGCAACCGGATGCGCCAATCGGGTGACCCAACGCAATTGCGCCACCGTTAACATTGACCCTACGTTCATCCCATTCGAGCATTTTGCCAACAGAAAGCGCCTGCGCGGCAAACGCTTCATTAGCCTCAATAAGATCGACATCAGAAAGCTGCCAGCCCACACGCTCAAGGCAACGGCGAGTCGCATATACCGGAGCAATCCCCATCAGCGCAGGATCGACACCAACACTGGCAAAGGCGCGAATACGTGCCAGCACGGGTAAATTCAATGCTCGCGCTTTGGCTTCGCTCATCATCATTACTGCAGCAGCACCATCATTAATAGATGAAGCATTACCCGCAGTAACAGAACCGTGGCTATCAAATGATGGGTTTAAGCTAGCCAGCCCTTCTGCACTGGCATCCGTACGCGGCTGTTCATCGGTATCAACAATCAGCAGCTGCCCATTGTTTTGCGTTCTTACCGGGACAATCTCATCGTTGAATCGTCCAGCGTCAATGGCCGCCCGCGCTTTTTGTTGTGAACTAAGTGCATAGGCATCTTGTAATTGACGGCTGATGCCATATTCACGCGCCAGATTTTCGGCAGTGACACCAATATGGTAATCATTGAACGCGTCCCATAAACCATCATGCACCAGACTATCAACCAGTTGGCTATCGCCAAGCTGTGCTCCGGTGCGGCTATCAGTCAGGACATGTGGTGCGCGACTCATGTTTTCCTGACCACCGGCGATGACAATATCAGCCTCGCCACACTGGATCGCTTGTGTGGCAAGATGCAGTGCTTTTAACCCGGAACCACAAACATCATTAATCGTAATTGCCGAAACACTGTTGGGTAGACCACCTTTAATGGCCGATTGCCGTGCTGGATTCTGCCCAGCCCCTGCGGTCAGAACCTGCCCCAGAATCACTTCATCCACCGCATGTGCAGCAACGCCAGTGCGTTCTAATAACGCTTTCACGACCAGGCTACCAAGTTCTACGGCAGAATGGCCAGCCAACGCCCCACGAAAGCAGCCGATAGGTGTTCGTAACGCACCGACAATCACAACGTCTTTCATCACAACCTCGCACAGATTAACAGCGCAATAGTAAATGATTGTTAATAAAAATTATTTTAAATGTTTAAAAATAGTGATTTTTATCACAAAGGAAATTCACCGGAATGAGGGATGGATACCCAACTGGCACGCAAGGTTTGCATCTACTAACCCATGAATCCATGAGCTGATATAGCGTTAATCTCCCATGTTTGTCCTGGTTTATGGTAAATTGCCCTCCATTTTTCTTAATTTGTAGATGATACGTTCAAATAATGTCTAAAGTTTGGTCAAAAGAAGAAACTCTCTGGAGCTTCGCACTTTACGGCACAGCCGTTGGCGCAGGCACGCTCTTTCTCCCTATTCAGCTAGGTTCAGCGGGAGCGGTGGTCCTGTTTATTACAGCACTGGTCGCATGGCCTTTAACATATTGGCCACATAAGGCCCTGTGCCAGTTCATCCTTTCTTCAAAAACATCCGCAGGCGAAGGGATTACTGGCGCAGTAACTCATTACTATGGCAAGAAGATCGGCAATCTGATTACCACTCTTTACTTCATTGCTTTTTTTGTCGTCGTGTTGATATATGCAGTGGCGATCACCAATTCGCTGACAGAACAGCTGGCAAAGCATATGGTCATCGACCTGCGCATTCGTATGCTGGTGAGTCTGGGTGTTGTGTTAATTCTGAATCTCATTTTTCTGATGGGGCGCCATGCCACAATTCGGGTAATGGGATTTTTGGTGTTTCCACTAATTGCCTATTTCTTATTTCTTTCTTTCTACCTCGTCGGTAGCTGGCAACCAGCTCTATTAACTACCCAAGTAGAGTTCAATCAGAATACCCTTCACCAGATATGGATATCGATTCCCGTGATGGTTTTCGCCTTTAGCCATACGCCCATTATTTCTACGTTTGCTATTGATAGACGTGAAAAATATGGCGAACACGCTATGGATAAATGCAAAAAAATTATGAAAATCGCTTATCTCATCATCTGTGTGAGCGTGCTTTTCTTCGTCTTTAGCTGCCTGTTATCAATACCACCATCTTATATTGAAACAGCTAAAGAAGAGGGTGTTACCATTTTATCGGCACTTTCTATGCTGCCAAATGCCCCTGCATGGTTGTCGATTTCGGGAATAATTGTCGCGGTTGTAGCAATGTCTAAATCATTTTTAGGTACCTACTTTGGTGTTATTGAAGGTGCAACGGAATTAGTCAAAACAACGCTACAGCAGGCAGGGGTTAAAAAAAGCCGTGCATTTAACCGCGCGCTGTCAATTATGTTAGTATCACTGATTACTTTCATCGTTTGCTGCATCAACCCTAATGCAATTTCGATGATTTATGCGATCAGTGGTCCACTTATTGCCATGATTCTTTTTATCATGCCAACGCTGTCAACATATCTCATCCCGGCACTTAAGCCCTGGCGTTCCATCGGAAATCTAATTACGTTGATCGTCGGTATCCTGTGCGTATCGGTAATGTTCTTTAGCTAATCACTGATGTGAATGGTTCAAAATAACCACTATTTTGAACCATTCCAATTCTTACAATGCACATCTTGCTTTGTTCACCCCCCCAAACGCTCCATAACTTAAACGAGCATTATCAAGCTGTTATCCTAAATAAAAATCTGAACATCTTAATTAAGACTATTTAAGATGCATCACTTAGATTTACAAGATATCTTCTGGTCATTCGAAAACAATTTGTAGTATAGATATTCTTAATGCATTAGGCACTTGTCTGATTTGCAATAAGGCCAATATGATTAACTGAGTGAAATCCAATCACATTTAAAGCTTAATGATGCACGCTTAAACATACCATTAAGAATAATGACAAATACGGATTAAACACAATTTTTCATAAAAAGCTTACTAAATCAGAGTGTATTGACATCATCAATAACCAATGAAATTATGCAATTATCTATGAATAGGGAGGTTATTAACATGAGGCTTTGTAGTCGCTATAAAAGTCTTACATGCAATAGTTGCTCAATGCATTGCCAAATAATGCCAGAAAAATCACCACGTTTGCAGTATTGTGCAAATGCATGTTTTTGTATGTGGCCCGAAGAGAGTTCGTATTTTAATCGTGGCGTGGTTGAAGGTATATTAAGTAAAAACCACAACGCTCGATTAAGCGGATATATTTTTGTAGATTTTTCAGTAAGCTTTTTACGCCTTTTTTTAGAGAGTGACTGGATCGACTATCTTACGAGTACTGAGATGGGAATAGTGTTAGTAAGCGATCGAAATATGCAATCTCTTGCTAATTACTGGAGGAAACACAACTCCGCGATATCAGCCATTATATATAATGATGATGGCCTGGATATTGCTAACGAAAAGATCAGGCAACTATTCATTGGTCGTTATTTGTCATTTACCAGAGGCAATACGTTAACTCAAATGGAATTCACCATTATGGGACATATGGTTTCTGGTTATAATCCATATCAGATTGCAGAGGTTCTTGATATGGATATCCGTAGCATCTACGCCTACAAGCAAAGAATTGAAAAAAGGATGGGTGGTAAAATAAACGAATTATTTATCCGTTCACACTCCGTTCAGCACTGAAACGTAACTGTCGATAATAATAAGCATTGTATATACGGGCACTTATAAAGATGCCCGTATTTTATCACATGAACTTTTAATTCAGTTTATTTGAGCGCTTATTTAATTATGTCACCTTACGCGCTACCGCAAAAATGAAAAGATATTGCGAGAAGAAGGCATAAAGACAACGGTTAAGAGTGTTAAATTTGTTAATTCACATGGAATTTTAAGTTGCATTGATATGCTATAATTATAGTTTGTATGATAAATATAAAATTAATATATATTTATTCCATGAATACTAATATACTTATCAAACTATATAATTTCAATTTACTTAATTTTATGTTTCATTGACGTATGTACTGGATTATTAACGATAATATTGAGTTCTGGCCAGAGCACAGAAAATTAATTTCGGTACATGACGCCGAGCTTAACGCCGTTCTGACAACGCCAGCAAGCAGGTGCTTATCTCTGCTACTTGAAGCCTTTCCTGATGTGGTTGCACAACAGGATTTTTTCTCCAGAGTCTGGGAAGAAGAAGGCATGCGAGTACCGGTCAACACGTTATATCAAAATATATCGATTATCAGACGCGGGTTTCGCACGGTTGGTGAAACCAACCATTCGCTTATTGCAACCGTGCCGAGAAAAGGTTTTAAGCTCAGTAATGATATAAACATAGAAAACCATGTAATAATCCCTTCTGCAGATGCACAAAAGACCATATCTCCCCAATGCTTGAACGTTAAAGATGAGTTTAAAGAGACAAGTGCTCATCCAGATAATTATCTCAGAAATATAGTCAGGCTATCTAAAAATTATTTACCCATGCTAAGTGCATTTGCCGTAGGTTTGCTTACCGCATTTTTTCTCTGGCACAATAGTCAACCCAAATCATTCTTTAAAGATTACAAAACTGTTGCACAAATAAATGGTTGTCATTTCAATGTTACAGAAGATAGCATTGATGGGTTGAAAGATCTCGATAAATATAAGAACCGTATATTAGGATCTAGAATTGATTGTAAAAAATACCCCTGGCTATATTTCCCTCTCGATAAGTCATCTCCCGGATTGATTGTTATGGCATGCAAAAAGAACCATAGTAATAACACAGTTGCAGACTGTTTAACTCTATCGTATCGCGGAGTTAACCATGATTCGTTATAAAAAAACGCTGTTTATTATTTTATGCTTTCTCAGTGGCTTCATTTTTTTTATTGCCTATCATTATTCCAAAGAACAAATAGTATACAATGAGAAATGCACGGCCAATTGGATTATATTTAATGACCAAGGGAGGGCTAATCTCACTATTGACTTTATGTATAATAAAAATAAAAAGACAGGAACTGTTGCACTTAGCGGTACCTGGAAACAAAACACGAACACTTATAAATCATTTCGCCGAGATATTGAATATACGTGGATCGAAAATTATGACACTTTGCATCTTACCTCTACCAAAATAAATAAATTTGATATTATCGATCAAATTTCAGACGATAATCTTGCACAACTCCTGCCTGATTTTTATATATTTCCGGGAAAAATGATAAGCTATAATGTTCAAAAACAGAACAATCATGATTTTCTTTTAAGCATTGGCAATAGAGCAATTATGTATTGCGCAAGGTAACAAAACAACTTGATGCTGCATCTGTAATTGAAAGTCCAAACAACAAATGTAACATTTCAGGCATTGGAATATAATCTTTATATATTCTTATATCCATCTTCATCCCTGACAGTTTATGCGGTAATCCCCTCCCCCATTCAAATTACATCCGTCATTAAAAAACCCTTCCGCACTCCACTATGACAATAATGGTGTAAAAATAAACGCTGGTTCGCACAGAGATATTTAATAGAGCACATAAACATAATAGTTGCTAATACATAAAATTACTCTTGCAATAATTCTTTCACACCAGATTGTAAGTCGACGCATAGCTATTCCCCACAGCCTATCATTTTATCTTAAATGAACAATCACATTAAATTAAGAAATGTGATAATCATAACTTTATCGATTATTTTCAATTAGTTATATACTTACATGATTAACAAATCATTAATTAAGAATATTTCAGATTACAATCACATCAAGCTAATATAAATTAACTTAAACAATCATGATGAATTTAGTAAAAAGAAATATTAAATGAAATATATGAATATCAGTTATATCTGTTACTCATGCAGGATGCCAAAAACCACAAACTTAATAGAGGTGAGCTAATGGATTTAGAAAATAAGTTCTCATATCATTTCCCTGATGGAATCATACTTACAGCAGATGGCATTCTTACAAAAGGGAATGAGGAATTTTACATCCCGCCGAAAGAACTCGGTGTATTATTTGTATTGCTTGAATCGGCGGGAAATGTTGTATCCAAAGATGCGATCATCGAATCTGTATGGAAAAATGTAATTGTAAGTGACGAATCCCTTACACGATGCATCTATTCATTAAGATGTATTTTTGAAAGAATTGGCTACAACCGTTGCATTGAAACCATATATAGAAAAGGTTATCGATTCAGTGGGCAAGTATTCAAGATAAAAGAAAATCAAGATAATGTTCCAGGCAGCACTATTGCTTTATTTCCATTTACAATATCTCACAGCAGTCAGGATCCATTAGCACTTAATCAGGAACTTGTACAACTAATCTCAAATAAAAAAACCGATGATCTATATATATATCCAATGGCTGCAACCCAGTATTGCATAGATAATAAATCTCAGACAGCCTTCCTGGCCAGGTTCAAACCCGATTATTTTGTCACAGGAAGAATCAGCAAATATGATGCTTCAAATAGTTTATATATTGAAGTAATCGATGCAAAAAGTTTTTATCTTATTGCCAGCACACATCTTGAGGCAGATGACATACAAAAAATCTCACACTTTATAATTAGTAACTTATATCTGGCAATGAAGAAAACTAAAGTAGAACCAGGTTTTATGTCCCGACACGTACCTTCTGATGAAAATATTTTATCAGCCGAAATGTCTGCCGGGAAAAATGAACTGAATGAATTCACGCCTGAAAGCATTGCCAATGCAATAACTATATTTGAAAGTGTTAAAAATAAAACTAATGCTCAGTCAATAACCAATGAATGCTACTGCCTGTTGGCTGAGTGTCATATGTCTATGGCACTTCATGGTCTATACGAACTTAAACATGCAACTCAAAAAGCATTGGCCTTTATAGATAAGGTATCTGATAAAAATATTTTCGATGGAAATATTTTAGGAATTATGGGACTGATAACCGGTCTTTCCGGACAAACGACTGCATCACGCATTTTTTTTGACCATGCACAGACACAAGTATTAGATGTAGCCTCCTTGTATTACTATAAGACACTGGTAAATATATATAATGAAAGAATTGAAGATGCTATCGCTTGTATAGACCAGTCACTGCTACTTGAACCAAAAAGACATAAAGCCGCTATAATAAAAAAATGCATTGATGTATATGTTTCTACAACACAGAATGAAAGAAAAGCGTTCTCTTATCACGGAACAGAGAAAGAATATCATTTAGTTATTATCAATAACATTCAAAAATTGAAGCAATTGACAAAAGTTAATAGCATTATTGATTTTAATGCTCAATATGAGGTCGCTTGATCTGCAATAAATATCATAAGCAGAATAGCGCTCTATATTTTGAGGTATACACTCTATTTTTATAGGGGATATTGGATTTATCAACATCTGACGTGAACGTATCAACAATAACGGAAGAATTCGATGACTATGAAAAAAACTGAGAAAGAGAAAAAGTAAGAAACTGGAGCGGGCGAAGGGAATCGAACCCTCGTATAGAGCTTGGGAAGCTCTCGTTCTACCATTGAACTACGCCCGCTTCGAGATGCGTAAGGCATTATAAACCTTACGCTCTCCTAAGCAAGTGCCTTGCTACTGACTGCTGATTAATTCGCCATCAGCACTTTGGCTTGCTACCCTGTGGCGGCAAGTAGCGCAAAGGATCTATTGCCGTAGCACGGTAACGAATCTGGAAATGTAGCCGCACGGATTCCGCATCAGTACTTCCCATAGTCGCTATCTTTTGCCCGGCTTTAACACTTTGTCCATTGTTCACCAGCATCGTGTCGTTATGGGCATAAGCAGTAATGTAATCTTCACTGTGTTTAATCATTATAAGATTACCGTAACCACGCAGCTGATTACCCACATATACCACTTTCCCGGCACCTGCAGCGTATATTGGCGTCCCGCGTGCCGCCGCAATATCAATCCCTTTATTGCCGCCATCTGCCATTGAGTAAGGCATAATAACCTTTCCGCTCGTTGGCCATAACCAGCAACGTTGCCCAACCGGCGGCCATGAAGATTTCGAAACGGCCGAAGACGGTGTCACTGACGCTGTTTTTGTCGTCGATTTGCCGGTGGATTTGCGCGTGCCGTTACTACTTTTTTTCGCCCCACCCAGTTTCAGCTTTTGGCCGATTTCTATGGTATAGGGGGGGGAGATGTCGTTGAGTCGGGCTAGCTCTTTTACGCTGGTTCCCGTGGTGCGTGAAATACGATAAAGCGTATCCCCCCGTTTCACGGTGTAAACGGAGCCGGAATACGTTCCTGTATCTGATGATTTGCTACCCGAGCAGCCAGCCAGAAGCAGCCCTACCGATAACAGCATCACGATACCCAGAGTTTTTTTATTCAGGCGTCCTGCGCTCAAAATCTTTCCTCGCTAAAAAACAAGACGCTATATCATAGCAGCCCCCCGTCAGATCCCCAATCCATTGCGTGGGAACAGGCATGTACGAATCAATAACTGTTAAAGAATCAATTAGCACCGTTGGCAAACATCGGAACCATCCTGATTGACCTCTAATACTCATTTATCACAATGATTTTTATCACGCTCATATTGATAAACTGCACTCACTTTCTTTGCTGATAAAAATGCATCATCCGTAGCGTTTTTTTAACGACATCACACTTCCCCTCTCCCCTCGTGTTTATAGTCGTTTCTGGCGTAATTCTTGCCTGCAAAGACTTAATCATTGCCATAAGAACCAAATGTTCAAATCAAGGGGATTTCTATGGAAGCGCGGGAAGCAACCGCTACAGGTGAATCATGCATGCGCGTCGATGCCATTGCGAAGGTCACCGGGCGGGCACGATATACTGACGATTATGTTATGGCGGGCATGTGTTACGCGAAATATGTACGTAGCCCAATTGCACATGGTTATGCGGTGAGCATTAACGATGAACAAGCCAGAAGTTTACCAGGCGTACTGGCCGTATTTACCTGGGAAGATGTTCCTGATATTTCCTTTGCCACGGCGGGCCATGCCTGGACTCTGGATGAGAATAAACGCGATACCGCCGATCGCGCCCTGTTAACACGCCACGTCCGCCATCATGGCGATGCGGTTGCTATTGTCGTGGCCCGTGATGAACTCACAGCGGAAAAAGCAGCGCAACTTGTTCACATCGAATGGCAAGAATTACCCGTCATTACCACGCCAGAAGCGGCACTGGCAGAAGACGCAGCGCCAATCCATAGCGGTGGCAATTTACTGAAACAAAGCACAATGTCGACAGGTAATGTCCAGCAAGCAATCGACGCCGCCGATTATCAGGTGCAGGGGCATTATCAGACGCCGGTCATTCAACATTGTCATATGGAAAGCGTGACCTCATTGGCGTGGATGGAAGACGATTCACGAATTACCATCGTTTCCAGCACCCAAATCCCGCACATTGTCCGCCGCGTTGTCGGTCAGGCTCTGGATATTCCCTGGTCGTGCGTGCGGGTTATCAAGCCCTTTGTCGGCGGTGGTTTTGGTAATAAACAAGATGTACTGGAAGAGCCGATGGCGGCATTTCTGACCAGTAAACTCGGCGGCATTCCGGTTAAAGTTTCCCTAAGCCGCGAAGAATGTTTTCTGGCGACCCGCACTCGCCACGCTTTTACCATTGACGGACAAATGGGCGTCAACCGCGATGGTACGCTAAAAGGCTATAGCCTGGATGTTCTGTCTAACACCGGCGCTTACGCTTCACACGGTCATTCCATCGCTTCTGCAGGCGGCAATAAAGTTGCTTATCTCTACCCGCGCTGTGCCTATTCTTATAGCTCAAAGACTTGCTATACCAATCTACCCTCAGCGGGTGCGATGCGTGGCTATGGCGCACCGCAGGTGGTTTTTGCTGTTGAATCTATGCTGGATGACGCTGCTGAAGCGCTGGGCATTGACCCGGTTGAAATTCGTTTACGCAATGCCGCCCGCGAAGGCGATACAAATCCACTCACAGGCAAACGCATCTACAGTGCCGGATTGCCAGAGTGCCTGGAAAAAGGGCGGGAAATCTTTGAATGGGAAAAACGCCGTGCAGAGTGCCAGAACCCGCAGGGCAATCTGCGCCGCGGCATTGGCGTTGCCTGTTTTAGCTACACCTCTAACACCTGGCCTGTCGGTGTAGAAATCGCTGGCGCGCGCCTGTTGATGAATCAGGATGGAACCATCAACGTGCAGAGCGGCGCGACGGAAATCGGTCAGGGTGCCGACACGGTGTTCTCGCAAATGGTAGCTGAAACCGTGGGCGTTCCGGTCAGTGATGTACGCGTAATTTCGACGCAAGATACCGATATTACGCCATTCGATCCAGGCGCATTTGCCTCACGTCAGAGCTATGTTGCCGCACCTGCGCTGCGCAGTGCGGCACTGTTATTAAAAGAGAAAATCATCGCTCACGCCGCAGTAATGCTGCATCTGTCGGCGATGAATCTAACCCTGATAAAAGGCCATATCGTACTGGTTGAAAGACCGGAAGAGGCGTTACTGTCGTTAAAAGACCTGGCAATGGATGCATTTTATCATCCTGAACGTGGCGGGCAGCTTTCTGCCGAAAGCTCGATCAAAACCACCACGAACCCACCTGCGTTTGGCTGTACCTTTGTTGATCTGACAGTCGATATCGCGCTGTGTAAGGTCACCATCAACCGCATCCTCAACGTTCATGATTCGGGCCATATTCTTAATCCGCTGCTGGCTGAAGGTCAGGTACACGGCGGGATGGGGATGGGCATCGGCTGGGCGCTTTTTGAAGAGATGATCATCGACGCGAAAAGTGGCGTGGTGCGTAACCCAAATTTACTGGATTACAAAATGCCGACCATGCCGGATCTGCCACAACTGGAAAGTGCGTTTGTCGAAATTAATGAACCACAATCTGCATACGGACATAAGTCACTGGGTGAGCCGCCAATTATTCCTGTTGCCGCTGCAATTCGTAATGCGGTGAAGATGGCTACCGGTGTCGCAATCAATACGCTGCCGCTGACACCAAAACGGTTATATGAAGAGTTCCATCTGGCAGGATTGATTTGAGGATAACATCATGTTTGATTTTGCTTCTTACCATCGCGCAACGACCGTTGCCGATGCAACCAACCTGCTGGCTCAAAATCCGCAGGCCAAACTGCTCGCCGGTGGCACTGACGTACTGATTCAACTCCACCACCACAATGATCGCTATCGCCATATTGTTGATATCCACAATCTGGCGGAGCTTCGGGGTATTACGTTGGCGGAAGATGGTGCACTACGCATCGGCTCTGCGACGACCTTTACTCAGTTAATAGAAAATCAGTTAACGCAACATCATCTCCCGGCATTATGCGCTGCGGCTTCGTCTATTGCCGGCCCGCAAATCCGTAACGTCGCGACCTACGGCGGAAATATTTGCAACGGCGCCACCAGCGCAGATTCAGCAACACCAACACTGATTTATGACGCGAAGCTGGAAATCCATTCACCGCGTGGGGTTCGTTTCGTCTCGATTAATGGTTTTCATACCGGACCAGGCAAGGTTTCCCTTGAGCATGATGAAATTCTGGTCGCGTTTCATTTTCCTCCGCAGCCAAAAGAACACGCAGGTAGCGCACATTATAAATATGCCATGCGCGATGCGATGGATATTTCAACAATCGGGTGTGCCGCTCACTGTCGATTGAACAACGGCTACTTCAGCGAGTTGCGTCTGGCATTTGGTGTTGCCGCACCAACGCCGATTCGCTGCCAACATGCCGAACAGGCTGCACAAAATGCGCCATTAAACCAGCAAACACTGGAGGCCATCTGCGAATCTGTCCTACAGGATGTCGCACCGCGTTCTTCATGGCGAGCAAGTAAAGAGTTCCGTCTGCATCTCATTCAGACGATGACCAAAAAAGTGATTAGCGAAGCCGTCGCTGCGGCGGGGGGAAAATTGCAATGAATCACAGCGAAAGTATTACTATTGAATGCATCATTAACGATATGCCTTTTCAGCTTCACGCCGCGCCAGGTATGCCGCTTTCGGAACTGCTCCGCGAACAAGGGCTGCTTAGTGTCAAACAAGGATGCTGCGTTGGTGAATGCGGTGCCTGTACAGTGCTGGTTGACGGAACCGCGATAGACAGCTGCTTATACCTGGCCGCATGGGCTGAAGGAAAACAGATCCGCACGCTGGAAGGCGAAGCGAAAGGCGGCAAACTTTCTCATGTACAACAGGCTTATGCGAAATCTGGCGCTGTACAGTGTGGTTTTTGTACGCCGGGGCTGATTATGGCCACTACGGCAATGCTGGCAAAACCTCGAGAGAAACCGTTAACCATTACGGAAATTCGCCGTGGCTTGGCCGGGAATCTGTGTCGCTGTACCGGATATCAACTGATTGTGAATACTGTTCTGGACTGTGAAGAAACGAAGTAAAACGCAATCCGGCCTGAATTCAGGCCGGATTTTTTGATGACTATGCGCTTAACAATTCATATTTCTTAATTTTACGATAAAGCGTGGCGATGCCAATACCAAGCTCATCAGCGACTTGCTTCTTACTGTTATGCCGTGAGAGCGCTTCGCGAATCATCTGCTTTTCCATCTCCTCCAGCGCTGTGCCGCCAGCATCATCAAGAGCCAAATGTGCCTCGCTGGCTTCTGGCATCTCACTTTGCTCCGCCGTACCGTTATTAACCAGATTTGGTGGTAGTAGCGTACTGTCGATGACTTCGCCCGAAGGAACGACGTTGACCAGATACTCCATCAAATTACTTAACTCTCGCAGGTTTCCTGGCCAACGATGCTTACGCAGTAACTCAACAACATCGGGAGCAATACCCGGGTAAACCGATCCCAGACGACGGGTATGGAGATGTAAAAAGTAATGCACCAGCAGTTCAATATCTTCCTGACGCTCACGTAGCGGTGGCAGAGTGATAGGAATAACGTTAAGTCGGTAGAAAAGATCTTCGCGGAATTTACCTTCGGCTATGAACTGAGCCAGATTCTGGTTAGTTGCAGAAATGATGCGGATGTCGACCTGTATTGGGCTACTGGCGCCAATAGGCAGGATCTCACGCGCTTCAATCGCCCGCAGCAGTTTTGCCTGAAGCATTAAAGGCATATCGCCAATTTCATCAAGAAACAGCGTCCCCGTGTTTGCTGCCTGAATCAGCCCTGTTTTACCGTTGGCAGAAGCGCCAGTAAATGC
This sequence comes from Escherichia sp. E2586, assembly GCF_005781105.1. Classification (NCBI taxonomy): domain Bacteria; kingdom Pseudomonadati; phylum Pseudomonadota; class Gammaproteobacteria; order Enterobacterales; family Enterobacteriaceae; genus Escherichia; species Escherichia sp. E2586. Next base: position 290,212 of record NZ_VATN01000007.1, on the reverse strand, counting down.
GCCTTTAACATAACCAAACAACTCACTCTCCAGAAGCTGTTCCGGAATCGCCGCGCAGTTGATAGCGATAAAGGGTTTGTTCCGTCGCCCACTCAACTTATGAATAGCACGGGCCACCACTTCTTTTCCGGTCCCGCTTTCACCAACAACCATGACGCTGGAGGGGCTAGGTGCGATGCGGCTAATCAGCCGTTTTAATTGCCGCATAACACGGCACTCGCCAACCAATTGTTCAATATGCGGTTCATCAGATGCATTTGCCACGGAAAAACTGGTATGGGATTGGTGAAACGCCATTAAAAATAGCTGTCGTCCCTGAATGTTATGCAACTGACCAATTATCAATTCACTTTTATCATCCCACGAGACAATATGTTGCATATGTCCATGAGTAAAATTACTCTCAAATGTTAATGGCCTGAAACGGATAAGTTTCCCAACCATATTATTTTGCACAACGCCAAGTGTTTTTAATGCAGTCTGATTAACGAACTGAACACGATTTTCCTCATCAATAACTAATACACCTTGATCCATATTATCGATCATGGTAGCAAATATTTTACTGATGTTATCTCCCGGCCCCTGATCTTCCAGGAGTTTCGAGACAAAAATAGTCGATATATGGCGAACGTAATCTGAAAATTCGCGTAAATTATCACTGATATGTTCTTGTTGCTCATGAGTAACAGCAATCAAACTTATCACTCCGACACAACGATCCTGCAGAATAACGGGCGTCCCCAGGAACGCCTTCTCACGACAACTCTCTTTACTGTCGCAGCCTTCACAAAGGGGATCGAAGCGAGAATGTGTCACGACCTTTTCGGTTTTCGTTTCGAGGACATAGCGGAGCAAGCGTGAGTTGCCACTCAACTGGCGACCAAGAAATTTCCCGTATGCGCCGGTTCCAGCGACGCGACACAAGTTTTCATCAACGATCTCAACCTCAAGCTGCAAAACGCTGGCTAGCATTCTGGCAAAACGCTGAATTGTTGGTTGAATTTGCATCAAAACTGACTGCGTATTAGCAAGCTCCATAGCTTTACCTTCCAGAATCACTTAAAAGTCGATCATTGAAGACGTTGATGGTTCACAGATCATAACGATATTAACTCAGGCAAAAATCGCTTTGCTAAAAACATAAGATTTTTATCACTTTCTAATGAAATTATGGAAGTGATATCACATTTCTATATCAATATGAGAATTACGGGAGTGAGTTTATCAAACTGACGAGCTTTCACCTGTCCCTTTATCTTATTTCTGATACTTAGCAGCAAATAAATAACTGCGTTAAAAAAGCCAAACGTTTCCGTATATTTTTAACTTCCGTAGTGTGGCGATAATTTGTGATCAATCCCACATATCCCCTGTCAGATTAGCGTTTCGTGACCGCGTAGATAATTCTGGCATGTTTATTGTTAGTCCCTGGTATAGCTGTGAAAACACCAATCACTTTGGCAAGTCACAGTGAAATAAACCACTTTGCCTGTCATTCCACTACCGGGACTTTATGATGAAAACTGTTAATGAGCTGATTAAGGATATCAATTCGCTGACCTCTCACCTGCACGAGAAAGATTTTTTGTTAACGTGGGAACAGACGCCAGATGAACTGAAACAAGTACTGGACGTTGCCGCAGCATTAAAAGCACTGCGTGCTGAAAACATCTCTACCAAAGTCTTTAATAGTGGATTAGGTATTTCCGTATTCCGCGACAACTCCACTCGTACCCGCTTCTCTTATGCTTCTGCGCTTAACCTGCTCGGCCTTGCACAGCAGGATCTTGATGAAGGTAAATCACAGATTGCGCACGGCGAAACTGTCCGTGAAACCGCTAATATGATCTCCTTCTGCGCTGACGCTATCGGTATTCGTGACGATATGTATCTGGGCGCGGGTAACGCCTATATGCGTGAAGTTGGCGCGGCACTCGACGATGGCTACAAGCAAGGCGTACTGCCGCAGCGCCCGGCTTTAGTTAACCTGCAATGCGATATTGACCATCCGACTCAATCAATGGCTGACCTGGCATGGTTACGTGAACACTTTGGTTCACTGGAAAACCTGAAAGGTAAAAAAATCGCCATGACATGGGCATACTCCCCAAGCTATGGCAAACCGCTGTCTGTACCACAAGGCATCATCGGTCTGATGACCCGCTTCGGTATGGATGTCACCCTTGCCCATCCCGAAGGTTACGACCTGATCCCGGATGTCGTTGAAGTCGCTAAAAACAATGCTAAAGCCTCCGGCGGCAGCTTCCGTCAGGTAACAAGCATGGAAGAAGCATTCAAAGACGCTGACATCGTTTATCCGAAGTCCTGGGCACCTTACAAAGTGATGGAAGAGCGTACTGAACTGCTGCGCGCTAACGATCACGAAGGACTGAAAGCGCTGGAAAAACAGTGTCTGGCACAGAACGCACAGCACAAAGACTGGCATTGTACTGAAGAGATGATGGAGCTGACCCGTGATGGCGAAGCCCTGTATATGCACTGCCTGCCAGCCGATATCAGCGGCGTATCCTGCAAAGAAGGTGAAGTTACTGAAGGTGTATTCGAAAAATACCGTATCGCAACCTACAAAGAAGCCAGCTGGAAGCCATACATCATCGCCGCGATGATCCTGTCCCGTAAATATTCCAAACCAGGCGCACTGCTCGAACAACTGCTGAAAGAAGCGCAAGAACGCGTGAAATAACCCCCTCGGGCCGATCGACAGGTCGGCTCTCTATTTCCAGAGGCCAAAAGGATAGGATATGTCCGTTTTCTCATTGAAGATTGATATCGCCGATAATAAATTTTTCAACGGCGAAACATCACCGCTCTTTTCGCAAAGACAGGCAAAACTGGCGCGCCAGTTCCACCAGAAAATTGCTGGCTATCGCCCAACACCGCTTTGTGCGCTGGACGATCTCGCAAACCTTTTTGGTGTGAAGAAAATTCTCGTTAAGGACGAATCAAAACGATTCGGTCTGAACGCCTTCAAAATGCTCGGCGGTGCGTACGCCATCGCTCAATTATTGTGCGAAAAATATCATCTTGATATCGAAACGCTGTCATTCGAGCATCTGAAAAATGCCATCGGCGAAAAAATGACATTCGCTACAACGACCGACGGTAACCACGGGCGCGGTGTTGCCTGGGCAGCACAGCAACTCGGTCAGAACGCGGTAATTTACATGCCGAAAGGTTCCGCTCAAGAACGCGTCGACGCCATTCTGAACCTCGGAGCCGAGTGCATCGTCACGGATATGAACTATGACGATACCGTTCGCCTGACCATGCAACACGCGCAGCAACACGGCTGGGAAGTGGTGCAAGATACCGCCTGGGAAGGTTACACCAAAATTCCAACCTGGATCATGCAGGGCTACGCCACTCTGGCAGATGAAGCCGTCGAGCAAATGCGTGAAATGGGCGTAACACCAACTCACGTTCTGCTGCAAGCCGGTGTCGGCGCTATGGCCGGCGGCGTACTAGGTTATTTGGTGGATGTTTACACCCCGCAAAATCTGCACAGCATCATTGTTGAACCTGACAAAGCGGACTGTATTTATCGCTCCGGCGTCAAAGGTGACATCGTCAACGTTGGCGGCGATATGGCCACGATTATGGCGGGCCTGGCTTGCGGCGAACCTAACCCTCTGGGCTGGGAAATCTTACGTAACTGTGCCACCCAATTTATCTCCTGTCAGGACAGCGTTGCCGCATTAGGTATGCGTGTGCTGGGTAATCCGTACGGCAACGATCCACGCATCATTTCTGGTGAATCTGGCGCTGTCGGTCTGGGCGTTCTCGCGGCTGTTCATTATCACCCGCAACGTCAAAGCCTGATGGAAAAACTGGCTCTGAACAAAGATGCCGTCGTCCTGGTTATCAGCACCGAAGGCGACACCGACGTGAAGCACTACCGCGAAGTTGTCTGGGAAGGCAAACACTCTGTAGCACCTTAATCACCCTATTGGAACAACTCCCCGCCAAATGGGGAGTAAAAAATCTGGAGAAAAATAATGGCTAAGAATATTCCATTCAAACTGATTCTTGAAAAAGCAAAAGATTACCAGGCAGACATGACTCGCTTCCTGCGCGATATGGTTGCTATTCCCAGTGAAAGCTGCGACGAAAAACGTGTAGTACATCGTATTAAAGAAGAGATGGAAAAAGTCGGCTTCGATAAAGTTGAAATCGATCCGATGGGTAACGTTCTCGGCTATATCGGCCACGGTCCGCGTCTGGTTGCAATGGACGCTCACATCGACACCGTAGGCATTGGTAACATCAAAAACTGGGAATTCGACCCGTACGAAGGCATGGAAACCGACGAGCTGATCGGTGGCCGTGGTACTTCCGACCAGGAAGGCGGCATGGCATCAATGGTTTATGCCGGTAAGATCATTAAAGACCTCGGTCTGGAAGATGAATATACCCTGCTGGTCACCGGTACTGTGCAAGAAGAAGACTGCGACGGTCTGTGCTGGCAGTACATTATTGAACAATCCGGCATTCGCCCGGAATTTGTGGTCAGTACCGAACCAACCGACTGCCAGGTATATCGTGGTCAGCGCGGTCGTATGGAAATTCGCATTGATGTTCAGGGCGTTAGCTGCCATGGTTCAGCACCAGAACGCGGTGATAACGCCATTTTCAAAATGGGCCCGATTCTTGGCGAATTACAAGAACTGTCCCAACGTCTGGGCTATGACGAATTCCTCGGCAAAGGTACTCTGACTGTTTCCGAAATTTTCTTCACCTCACCAAGTCGTTGCGCAGTAGCAGACAGCTGTGCCGTTTCCATCGACCGTCGCCTGACCTGGGGCGAAACCTGGGAAGGCGCGCTGGATGAAATCCGCGCCCTGCCTGCGGTACAGAAAGCCAATGCTGTCGTTTCTATGTACAACTACGACCGTCCGTCCTGGACTGGCCTGGTTTACCCAACCGAATGCTACTTCCCGACCTGGAAAGTGGAAGAAGATCATTTCACCGTTAAAACGCTGGTGAATGCCTACGAAGGTCTGTTTGGCAAAGCACCGGTCGTTGATAAGTGGACGTTCTCAACTAACGGCGTATCCATTATGGGCCGTCACGGCATTCCGGTCATCGGCTTTGGACCGGGTAAAGAACCTGAAGCGCACGCGCCAAACGAAAAAACCTGGAAATCTCACCTGGTGACCTGTGCCGCTATGTACGCTGCAATCCCGTTAAGCTGGCTGGCAACAGAATAATTACTCTTCACCTATTTCCCTCCGGTTCGCCGGAGGGTTTTTTGGAGTTTGCTATGCGCGTATTGATCAAAAACGGCACTGTCGTTAACGCAGATGGACAAGCCAAACAGGACTTGCTGATTGAAAGCGGTATTGTCCGCCAGTTAGGCAAAGATATTTCGCCGCAACTCCCCTGTGAAGAAATTGATGCCACTGGCTGTTATGTTTTCCCTGGCGGCGTAGATGTCCATACACATTTCAATATTGATGTCGGCATCGCGCGCAGTTGTGATGATTTTTTTACCGGTACCCGCGCAGCCGCGTGTGGCGGTACAACAACCATTATTGATCATATGGGATTTGGCCCGAATGGCTGCCGATTACGCCATCAACTGGAAGTTTATCGTGGTTATGCCGCCCATAAAGCGGTCATCGACTACAGCTTTCACGGTGTTATCCAGCATATTAATCACGCCATACTCGACGAAATTCCGATGATGGTAGAAGAAGGGCTGAGCAGTTTTAAACTCTATTTAACCTATCAATACAAACTCAACGATGATGAAGTCCTACAGGCATTACGCCGCCTGCATGAATCCGGCGCGCTGACCACTGTACACCCAGAAAATGACGCCGCAATCGTCAGTAAGCGAGCTGAGTTTATCGCCGCCGGGTTAACCGCGCCGCGCTACCACGCCTTGAGCCGACCTCTGGAGTGCGAAGCCGAAGCCATCGCCAGAATGATTAACCTGGCACAAATTGCCGGTAACGCCCCGCTCTATATCGTGCACCTGTCTAACGGCTTAGGTCTGGATTATCTGCGCCTTGCTCGCGCGAATCACCAGCCAGTCTGGGTTGAAACCTGCCCGCAATATCTCCTGCTGGACGAACGCAGTTACGATACAGAAGATGGCATGAAGTTCATTCTTAGCCCACCGCTGCGCAACGTTCGCGAGCAGGACAAGCTGTGGTGTGGCATCAGCGATGGTGCGATTGACGTGGTGGCGACCGATCACTGCACCTTCTCGATGGCCCAGCGCCAGCAAATTTCTAAAGGCGATTTCAGCCGCTGCCCAAATGGCTTGCCCGGTGTGGAAAATCGCATGCAGTTGCTGTTCTCCAGTGGCGTAATGACGGGACGTATCACACCGGAGCGTTTTGTTGAATTAACCAGTGCGATGCCCGCAAGGCTGTTTGGCCTGTGGCCACAAAAAGGATTATTAGCACCCGGTTCCGATGGCGACGTGGTGATTATCGACCCACGCCAGAGCCAACAAATTCAGCATCGCCATCTCCACGACAACGCCGACTACTCTCCCTGGGAGGGCTTTACCTGTCAGGGCGCGATTGTCAGAACCTTATCCCGTGGTGAAACGATTTTCTGTGACGGCACCTTTACAGGCAAAGCCGGACGAGGACGTTTCCTGCGACGCAAACCGTTTGTCCCTCCCGTGCTCTAACCACTGCCAGGGATCTATACACAATCAAGAATGATGAGTGAGGAAAAATGAGTAAGAAAATTGTTCTCGCCCTCGGCGGGAATGCGCTGGGCGACGATCTGGCTGGACAAATGAAAGCGGTAAAAATTACGTCTCAGGCAATTGTTGATTTAATTGCCCAGGGACATGAAGTTATCGTCACTCATGGTAATGGACCACAGGTAGGCATGATTAACCAGGCATTCGAAGCCGCTGCAAAAACTGAAGCGCATTCACCGATGCTGCCAATGTCTGTCTGTGTTGCGTTGAGTCAGGGATATATTGGTTACGATCTGCAAAACGCCTTAAGAGAAGAACTGCTTTCTCGTGGCATTAATAAACCCGTTGCAACGCTGGTTACCCAGGTCGAAGTCGACGCTAACGATCCGGCCTTCCTCAACCCAACCAAACCGATCGGTTCGTTCTTTACCGAGCAGGAAGCAGAGCAACTGACAAAACAAGGCTATACCCTGAAAGAAGATGCGGGTCGCGGCTATCGTCGTGTCGTTGCTTCGCCTAAGCCGGTAGATATTGTTGAAAAAGAGACAGTTAAAGCGCTGGTAGATGCAGGACAGGTTGTGATCACCGTTGGTGGTGGCGGTATTCCTGTGATTCGAGAAGGTAACCATCTGCGCGGCGCCAGTGCGGTTATCGATAAAGACTGGGCCAGCGCCCGTTTAGCAGAAATGATCGATGCCGATATGCTGATCATTCTGACTGCTGTAGAAAAAGTGGCGATTAACTTCGGTAAAGAGAATGAGCAGTGGCTCGATCGCCTGTCATTGGCCGATGCAGAACGCTTTATCGAAGAAGGGCATTTTGCAAAAGGTTCTATGCTGCCGAAAGTGGAAGCCGCCGCATCATTTGCCCGCTCTCGCGCAGGTCGCGAAGCACTGATTACCGTGTTGAGCAAAGCGAAAGAAGGGATTGAAGGAAAAACCGGAACGGTGATTTCTCAGTAATTTATTGGCCGGGTGGCGATGCCATTCGGCCAAAGATTGTTAACAAAGTGCGCGTTATTGATGCCGGATGCGGCGTGAACGCCTTACTCAGTCTACAAAACATCTAATATTCAATGGGTTGCAAAGCATTTGTAGGCATAATAAGCGCAGCGCATCAGGCAATTTGGCGTTTGTCATCAGTCTCAGGCCGGGTGGGTAATACCATCCGGCCATTTGCATTTAAGCCACTTCCAGTACTTCTTTCGTCGCTTTAACGCCCTGATGCATCAACATCATTAACGCCTCAAGTACGCCACCACCAATCGCCCGGGCTTTATCAGAAACGCTGGTGAAATCAGCCGTTTCACCACGAGGATCGATATCACCGATTTTAAAGCCACCGACCACCGCCAGCCCGTCATTAAGTAAACCACGCACCATTCCCGTCAGCGGCGCTTTTATTTCATGCTCGCCAATCCAGGCAATAACATCGCCCTCTTGTACCAGATCGCCTAACTTCACGTTGGACCGCATGATACCTGCCGCCGGAGCGCGAATAACTCGCCGGGTGGTATGCCCCATAATATTACCGGGAACGCCAGTGTTCTCCTGTGCGCAACCAGAGTAAATAACCTGTCCCAACCAATGCCCACGATTTGTTTCAATCACCGCATGACAATCTTTACCTGCGGTAAAGCCCGGCCCAAGCGCGATCGTCACTGGAGCCATGTCTGCACGCGTACCCAAATTCTGTTTCGCCAGAATAGCGTCCACCACACAAAGTGGTTTCAGCTCATCAAGCAGTAAACAGTCGGGGTCAACTATCACGGGAATAAACCCACGCTCAGTCAGTTTCATCGCCTCTACAGCGCTGGTTGCCAGTCGGGCGGTGACGCCTTCAACCGTCATTTCGTCATCGAACACGGCCTGGGCAAACGCCACGGTACAACGAATCACCGTCGGTTTTTCCACTTCCAGCATGATCACTTTAAAACCAGCATGATACAGACGTAGCGCCACACCACTGGCGATATCCCCCGCACCGCGAATCACCACCAGCTGGTGTCCGGAAGGATGAGAAGGTTTCATCATCAGCCCACCCGGCGCGTTATTTTTCACCTGTAATATTTCTGCCAGAACGCTGATAGCGATCTCCTGCGGCGTTTCCGCACCTATGTTGTAGCCCACCGGTGCGTGCAAACGGGCAATATGTTCTTCAGCCACGCCTTTCTCACGCAATTGACGCAGGAAAAGCTGAACCTTGCGGCGACTGGCCAGCAACCCCAACCATGCAATGGGTTGTTCAATGAGTTTATCGAGGGCTTCACGATCCTGATTATTCGTGGCAATCAGGACAAAATTATCAGGGCGAATATCCAGTGCTTCCACTGCCGCGCCAAACGACTCAGCATGAACAAGCGCAGTTGATGGCGGGAAAAGTTCAGTATTCAGGCTTTCGCGGTAAATATCGGCAACAGCAATATCAAACCCCAGCAGTGCTGCGCTTTGGGCTATCGCCCGGTTAACATGCCCCGCGCCGATCAACACCAGCCGGGGTCGCATACCATGTACGCTGATAAACACTGACATTGCGCCTCCGCAATCTGAGCCGACGGCATCCGTGCCGTTACGCGCCATGCGTCCATGGAATAATCGTGGCTTACGTTCCTGCAATGCCTGAAGCGACTCTTCAATCACCTTCCGCTCAACCATTCCCCCGCCAATTGTACCGACGATAGAACCATCGGCGCGCACTAACATTTGTGCAGAATGGCGGGGAGTAGAGCCTCGGCTATCTACAATTTGCGCTATTGCAAAAGGACAATTTTGCTCTTCGAGTTTTGCAGCCTCTGTGAAAATATTCATACCAACCTCAATCGATATCCATTCAGTAACCCGGAAGGCCCGGGCCGCTAATTCACAAATCTGCGCGCGATTGCAGGATGTTCTTGTATATCGCCCAGCCAGATTGCCTCTACGTCATGTTGTTGCAGCGGCTGAAGTAGCTCGCTTTGCGCAATCGCATTCTCACATTGAGAAAAACGGTTAATGAACCAGATTCGTCGACAGCCTTGTGGTACGTTTTTAAACGCGCCCTGAGGGTGACGAACCAGCGCAACGAGATCGCTCAGTTGCAAGGTTGCATCAGGTGTTAACCCGGTAATATCAGCAAACTGCGACCAGCGATGGACATTTTCCGTGCCAACTTGCGCGCCCAAAATATGCCCTCCCATCACAGCAATCACGCAGCAACTGCTTTTGGGTATGCAAGGTTCGTGCTCATCAGGCGCTTTTAACGGCATTCCACGCGAGCCATCTGCCTCAATGAGAATTACGTCACACTCTGGTCGTTGCACCAGTGCATCAATCACTTCTGGCGTAAATCCCTGCACTTTTCCCTGGTTCGCTTTCCAGCGGTGAAAACAAAATGAAATGGGGAATTTGAGAGACGAGTGAGGAAGCATTGCGGGATCACGACAGAAAACCACGGGCCAGTGAGAATCTGGCATAAACATATGTGTGGTCGTAGTAATTAACACGCGCCTGCCTATGGACTGAAATAACTGCGCCAGCCAAAAAAGCAGACTGGTTTTCCCCCCAGCGCCAACAACAGAAATCACAGTGGGGTGTTTCTGCGCGCCTAAATCAATGAATAACGCCGATGGGTCAATTATACTTTTCACGAGTCTTCATGGACCTCTCTGAGGTAAATACGCATTAATCAGGGAGTAACACATTTTCAGGCGTTATTAGCCCATATAATAATGGAACCACTATGTCAGCCATCGACTGTATAATTACCGCGGCCGGATTATCATCAAGAATGGGGCAATGGAAAATGATGTTACCCTGGCAACAGGGAACAATTCTTGACGCGAGTATCAAAAATGCGTTGCAGTTTTGTAGCCGAATTATTTTGGTCACTGGTTATCGCGGCAATGAACTGCATAATCGCTACGCTAGCCATAGCAACATTAGTATTATCTACAATCCAGATTATGCGCAGGGGTTACTGACTTCGGTAAAAGCCGCAGCGCCAGCGGTACAAACAGAACATTGTTTTCTCACTCATGGTGATATGCCAACCATCAACAGAGATATCTTTCTAAAAATCTGGAAGTTACGAAACAACGGAGCCATACTCCCGCTCCATAATGGTACGCCTGGCCATCCGATTTTAGTGTCAAAATCCTGCCTGATGCAGGCGGTCAAACAACCTAATGTTACCCATATGCGCCAGGCATTACTCATGGGCGAACATTATTTCGTCGAAATGGAAAATGAAGAAATAATTTTAGATATTGATACTCCAAATGACTTTATTGATGCGCAAAAAAAGTATACTAAAATTTAGAAAAGCCAGTTAAACGATTGCGTTCAAATATTAAATCCACTCAGTACATCTTTATCATAATGATACAGAATCACTGATTTTGAGAAATGAGAAAAAGTGATAAAACGCATGACAACAATAATACCTAGGAGTGATTTTAATTCTCATTTAACTCCTGTGAGATCATTCACAAAAGCCCCTTAAGTTTCGAGGCGCTTCACATTTTTTTATATTTCCTGGCGAACATGGCAAGAGTGGTGTGATTGTTGCTCTATCCCCCTAAACCACCGGATTTCTCAATACCGGTCACTCAATGATATCTGTGTAAGCTAAGGAGAGGGTTATGGGGGATATTATGCGTCCCATTCCGTTTGAGGAACTTTTGACGCGCATATTTGATGAATACCAACAACAACGCTCAATCTTTGGTATTCCCGAGCAACAGTTTTACTCACCCGCAAAAGGTAAATCTGTCGGTGTTTTCGGTGAAACCTGTGCGACACCAGTCGGCCCCGCCGCAGGTCCGCACACGCAACTCGCACAAAACATCGTCACTTCCTGGCTGACTGGCGGACGCTTCATCGAACTTAAAACAGTACAAATCCTCGATCGTCTGGAGCTGGAAAAGCCCTGTATCGACGCCGAAGACGAGTGTTTTAACACCGAATGGTCCACCGAATTTACCCTGCTTAAAGCGTGGGATGAATACCTCAAAGCCTGGTTCGCCCTGCATCTTCTCGAAGCTATGTTCCAGCCGTCCGAGTCCGGTAAATCATTCATCTTTAATATGAGCGTCGGTTACAACCTCGAAGGCATTAAACAACCACCCATGCAGCAGTTCATCGATAATATGATGGACGCGTCTGCACATCCGAAGTTTGCACAATACCGCGATACGCTTCATAAACTACTCCAGAATGACGCATTTTTAGCCCGCCACGGTTTGCAGGAAAAACGTGAAAGTTTGCAGGCCTTATCGGCACGTATCCCCACCAGCATGGTACAAGGCGTTACCCTCTCCACGATGCACGGCTGCCCTCCACATGAAATCGAAGCCATTTGCCGTTACATGCTGGAAGAAAAAGAGCTCAATACCTTCGTGAAACTCAACCCGACTTTATTGGGTTACGCGCGAGTGCGCGAGATTCTCGATAGCTGTGGTTTCGATTACATTGGCTTAAAAGAAGAGTCATTTGATCACGATCTCAAGCTAACCCAGGCGCTGGAAATGCTGGAACGCCTGATGGCGCTGGCGAAAGAAAAATCGCTCGGCTTTGGCGTCAAACTGACTAACACCCTCGGCACCATCAACAATAAAGGCGCACTGCCTGGCGAAGAGATGTATATGTCCGGGCGTGCGCTGTTCCCGCTCTCCATCAATGTCGCTGCAGTTCTTTCCCGCGCCTTTGACGGCAAACTGCCTATCTCTTATTCCGGTGGCGCCAGCCAGTTAACTATCCGCGATATTTTCGATACCGGTATTCGCCCGATAACCATGGCAACTGACCTGCTGAAACCTGGTGGCTATCTGCGCTTAAGCGCTTGCATGCGCGAACTGGAAGGGTCAGACGCCTGGGAGCTTAACCGTGTTGACGTCGAACGGCTGAACAGGCTGGCAGCAGATGCGCTAACTATGGAATACACCCAGAAACACTGGAAGCCAGAAGAGCGTATTGAAGTGGCAGAAGACCTGCCACTGACCGACTGCTACGTTGCCCCCTGTGTTACTGCTTGTGCCATCAAACAGGATATTCCGGAATATATTCGCCTGCTGGGGGAACATCGCTATGCCGACGCGCTGGAACTTATCTACCAACGCAACGCCCTGCCCGCGATTACCGGCCATATTTGCGATCACCAGTGCCAGTACAACTGTACTCGTCTGGATTACGACAGTGCGTTGAATATCCGCGAACTGAAAAAAGTCGCCCTGGAAAAAGGCTGGGATGAATATAAGCAACGCTGGCACAAACCAGCCGGTTCTGGTTCTCGTCATCCGGTTGCTGTAATTGGCGCCGGTCCGGCGGGCCTGGCTGCAGGTTACTTCCTTGCCAGAGCAGGTCATCCGGTCACGCTGTTTGAACGCGAAGCTAACGCGGGCGGCGTGGTGAAAAATATCATTCCTCAGTTCCGTATCCCGGCTGAGTTAATTCAGCACGATATCGATTTTGTTGCCGATCACGGCGTGAAATTTGAGTACGGTTGCTCGCCGGACCTGACCGTCGAACAGTTAAAAAATCAGGGCTTCCACTACGTTCTGATTGCCACAGGTACTGATAAAAATAGCGGTGTGAAACTGGCGGGCGACAACCAGAATGTCTGGAAATCTCTCCCCTTCCTGCGCGAGTACAACAAGGGTACTGCGCTCAAGCTGGGTAAACATGTGGTGGTTGTCGGGGCGGGTAACACCGCAATGGACTGCGCCCGTGCGGCATTACGCGTGCCTGGCGTTGAAAAAGCAACCGTCGTTTACCGTCGTTCACTGCAAGAGATGCCAGCATGGCGCGAAGAGTATGAAGAAGCACTGCACGATGGCGTGGAGTTCCGTTTCCTGAACAATCCTGAACGCTTCGATGCTGATGGCACCTTAACGTTGCGCGTCATGTCACTTGGCGAACCTGATGAGAAAGGTCGTCGCCGCCCGGTAGAAACCAACGAAACGGTAACACTGCACGTAGACAGTTTGATTACCGCCATTGGCGAACAACAGGATACTGAAGCCCTGAATACGATGGGCGTGCCGCTGGACAACAACGGCTGGCCAGACGTCGACCATAACGGTGAAACCCGCCTGACTAATGTCTTTATGATCGGTGACGTACAGCGCGGACCGTCCTCCATTGTCGCGGCTGTCGGCACAGCTCGTCGGGCATCGGATGCCATTCTTAGCCGGGAAAATATCCGTTCACACCAAAGCGATAAATACTGGAACAACGTCAACCCGACGGAAATCTACCAACGCAAAGGCGATATCTCTGTCACCCTGGTGAACAGCGATGATCGTGACGCGTTTGTCGCTCAGGAAGCCGCACGTTGCCTTGAATGTAACTACGTTTGCAGCAAGTGTGTGGATGTCTGCCCGAACCGCGCCAACGTGTCAATTGCGGTCCCTGGATTCCAGAACCGTTTCCAGACACTGCACCTGGACGCCTACTGCAACGAATGCGGCAACTGCGCCCAGTTCTGCCCGTGGAACGGTAAACCGTACAAAGACAAAATCACCGTCTTTAGCCTGTCGCAAGATTTTGATAACAGCAGCAACCCAGGCTTCCTGGTGGAAGATTGCCGAGTACGCGTGCGTCTGAATAACCAAAGCTGGGTGTTAAACATCGACAGCGAAGGCCAGTTCAATAACGTACCGCCAGAGCTGAACGATATGTGCCGCATCATTAGCCATGTCCACCAGCATCATCATTATCTGCTGGGCCGCGTGGAGGTGTAATCATGTTGATTCTGAAGAATGTCACCGCAGTACAGCTACACCCGGCGAAAGTGCAGGAAGGCGTCGATATCGCCATCGAAAATGATGTGATTATCGCTATCGGCAACGCCCTGACACACCGCTACCCTGAAGCCAACTACAAAGAGATGCATGGTCGGATTGTAATGCCGGGGATTGTCTGCTCGCACAACCATTTTTACTCGGGGCTTTCCCGCGGAATTATGGCAAACATCGCCCCCTGCCCGGACTTCATCTCGACGCTGAAAAACCTGTGGTGGCGGCTCGATCGCGCCCTTGATGAAGAATCTCTCTACTACAGCGGACTGATTTGTTCACTGGAAGCAATCAAGAGCGGATGTACATCGGTTATCGATCACCATGCTTCTCCAGCGTATATCGGCGGGTCGCTCTCAACGCTGCGCAACGCATTTTTAAAAGTTGGCCTGCGCGCGATGACCTGTTTTGAAACCACTGACCGTAACAACGGCATTAAAGAGTTACAGGAAGGGGTAGAAGAAAATATCCGCTTCGCCCGTCAGATTGATGATGCGAAGAAAGCGGCAACCGAGCCGTATCTGGTAGAAGCGCATATCGGCGCTCACGCCCCGTTTACCGTGCCGGATGCTGGGCTGGAAATGCTGCGCGAAGCAGTGAAAGCTACCGGGCGTGGTTTACACATTCACGCCGCTGAAGACCTTTACGACGTTTCTCACAGTCACCACAGGTACGGCAAAGACCTGCTGGTACGGCTGGCAGAATACGATCTCATCGACAGCAAAACGCTGGTTGCTCACGGTCTGTATTTGTCAAAAGAAGATATTGCTCTGCTCAATCAGCGCGATGCGTTCCTGGTGCATAACGCTCGTTCCAACATGAACAACCACGTCGGCTACAACCATCACCTTAGCGATATTCGCAATCTGGCGTTGGGAACCGACGGCATTGGTTCAGATATGTTTGAAGAGATGAAATTCGCCTTCTTTAAACATCGCGATGCGGGTGGTCCGCTATGGCCTGACAGTTTTGCCAAAGCCCTGACTAACGGCAACGAACTGATAAGCCGCAACTTTGGCGCGAAATTTGGCCTCCTGGAAGCCGGTTATAAAGCAGATTTAACCATTTGCGATTACAACTCGCCGACGCCGCTGCTGGCAGACAATATCGCTGGACATATCGCCTTTGGTATGGGGTCAGGCAGCGTTCACAGCGTGATGGTCAACGGCGTGATGGTCTATGAAGATCGTCAGTTTAACTTCGATTGCGATTCCATTTATGCGCAAGCCAGAAAAGCCGCTGCCAGTATGTGGCGTCGTATGGATGCATTGGCATAAATGACAAAAACCCTCTTCCTTCAGGGAAGAGGGTTAAATAAGGAAAGAAGATGATTGAACAATTTTTCAGGCCCGACTCTGTCGAACAGGCGCTGGAACTGAAGCGCCGCTACCAGGATGAAGCCGTCTGGTTTGCCGGCGGCAGCAAACTCAACGCCACGCCAACCCGCACCGATAAAAAGATTGCCATTTCCTTACAGGATCTGGAACTGGACTGGGTTGACTGGGATAACGGCGCACTGCGTATTGGTGCAATGTCTCGCTTACAGCCACTGCGTGATGCGCGCTTTATTCCTGCGGCACTGCGCGAAGCACTCGGTTTTGTTTACTCTCGCCATGTTCGTAATCAGTCGACTATTGGTGGCGAAATCGCCGCCCAGCAGGAAGAATCGGTGTTGCTTCCCGTTCTGCTGGCTCTGGATGCTGAACTGGTTTTTGGCAATGGTGAAACACTGTCAATCGAAGAGTACCTGGCCTGCCCATGCGGTCGCCTGCTAACCGAAATCATCATTAAAGATCCGTACCGCACCTGTGCGACTCGCAAAATTAGCCGTTCCCAGGCTGGATTAACGGTAGTGACAGCAGCCGTAGCGTTAACCGACCACGACGGTATGCGAATTGCGCTGGATGGCGTCACCAGTAAAGCACTGCGTCTGCACGATGTCGAAAAACAAAATTTGGAAGGCTATGCACTTGAACAGGCTGTCGCCAACGCCATTTTCCCGCAGGAAGATTTGCGGGGCAGCGTGGCCTATAAACGCTATATCACGGGAGTTCTGGTAGCCGACCTGTATGCCGACTGCCAACAGGCTGGGGAGGAAGCCGTATGAATATCCACTTTACTTTAAATGGCGCGTCCCAGGAGCTAAAGGCCAATCCTGGTGAGAACGTGCAAAAGCTGTTGTTTGGCATGGGTATGCACTCTGTGCGCAACAGTGATGATGGCTTCGGTTTTGCCGGTTCTGACGCGATTCTTTTTAACGGTAATATCCTTAACGCCTCCCTGTTGATAGCAGCACAGTTAGAAAACGCAGACATTCTCACCACTGAATCCTTAGGCAAATGGAATGAATTAAGTCTGGTTCAACAGGCAATGGTTGATGTCGGCGTGGTGCAGTCTGGTTATAACGATCCGGCTGCGGCCCTGATTATCACCGATCTTCTCGATCGCATCGCCACACCAACCCGCGAAGAGATCGACGACGCGCTTTCTGGTCTGTTCAGCCGCGATGCTGGCTGGCAGCAATACTACCAGGTCATTGAACTGGCGGTTGCACGTAAAAATAACCCACAGGCTACGATTGATATCGCCCCAACTTTCCGCGATGACCTTGAAGTTATTGGTAAACATTACCCGAAAACCGACGCTGCCAAAATGGTGCAGGCGAAACCCTGCTATGTTGAAGACCGCGTAACCGCTGACGCCTGCGTCATTAAAATGTTACGTAGCCCACACGCTCACGCACTGATTACCCATCTGGATGTCAGTAAAGCCGAGACTTTACCGGGCGTTGTTCACGTTATTACTCACCTGAATTGCCCGGATATCTACTACACACCTGGTGGTCAGAGCGCACCGGAACCGTCACCGCTTGACCGCCGTATGTTCGGCAAGAAAATGCGCCACGTCGGCGATCGCGTGGCTGCGGTCGTAGCTGAAAATGAAGAAATTGCGCTCGAAGCACTGAAGCTCATCGACGTTGAATATGAGGTGCTTAAGCCAGTAATGTCGATTGACGAGGCAATGGCGGAAGATGCGCCTGTCGTACACGATGAACCGGTGGTGTATGTTGCTGGTGCGCCAGATACTCTGGAAGACGATAACAGCCATGCAGCCCAGCGCGGCGAGCATATGATCATCAACTTCCCTATCGGTTCTCGCCCTCGCAAAAATATCGCCGCCAGTATTCATGGTCATATTGGTGATATGGACAAAGGCTTTGCCGACGCCGATGTGATCATTGAACGAACCTATAATTCAACTCAGGCACAACAGTGCCCGACTGAAACACACATCTGCTTTACCCGCATGGACGGCGATCGTCTGGTTATCCACGCGTCCACTCAAGTACCGTGGCACCTGCGTCGCCAGGTTGCGCGTCTCGTGGGCATGAAACAGCATAAAGTTCATGTCATTAAAGAACGCGTAGGCGGCGGTTTTGGGTCTAAACAGGACATCCTGCTGGAAGAAGTGTGCGCCTGGGCAACCTGCGTGACCGGGCGTCCGGTACTGTTCCGCTACACCCGTGAAGAAGAGTTTATTGCTAACACCTCTCGTCACGTCGCGAAAGTCACCGTCAAACTGGGGGCCAAAAAAGATGGTCGCCTGACGGCAGTGAAGATGGATTTCCGCGCCAACACAGGACCTTACGGCAACCACTCACTCACCGTACCGTGTAACGGACCGGCGCTATCACTGCCGTTATATCCGTGCGATAACGTCGATTTCCAGGTCACCACCTACTACAGCAACATCTGCCCAAATGGTGCTTATCAGGGTTATGGCGCACCGAAAGGTAACTTCGCTATCACTATGGCATTAGCAGAACTGGCTGAACAGTTGCAGATCGACCAGCTGGAAATTATCGAACGTAACCGGGTACACGAAGGGCAAGAGCTGAAGATTCTCGGCGCAATTGGCGAAGGTAAAGCGCCGACCTCCGTTCCTTCTGCTGCCAGCTGCGCACTGGAAGAGATCCTGCGTCAGGGGCGTGAGATGATCCAATGGTCTTCACCTAAAGCGCAGGAAGGTGACTGGTGCGTGGGTCGTGGCGTCGCCATTATTATGCAGAAATCAGGCATCCCTGATATCGATCAGGCTAACTGCATGATCAAACTGGAATCAGACGGTACATTTATCGTCCATTCTGGTGGTGCTGACATCGGTACGGGTCTGGATACTGTAGTCACTAAACTGGCGGCCGAAGTGCTGCATTGTCCACCGCAGGACGTGCATGTTATCTCCGGTGATACCGATCATGCGTTGTTTGATAAAGGCGCGTATGCCTCGTCCGGCACTTGCTTCTCAGGCAACGCCGCACGTATGGCAGCGGAAAATCTACGCGACAAAATCCTTTTCCACGGCGCGCAAATGTTGGGTGAGCCACTGGAAGATGTTCAACTGGCAACGCCGGGTGTCGTTCGCGGCAAGAAAGGCGAAGTCAGTTTCGGGGATATTGCCCATAAAGGCGAAACTGGTACTGGCTTTGGTTCACTGGTGGGAACAGCCAGTTACATCACGCCTGATTTCGCCTTCCCGTATGGGGCAAACTTCGCTGAAGTGGCCGTCAATACACGTACCGGTGAAATCCGCCTGGATAAATTCTACGCCTTGCTGGATTGCGGTACTCCGGTCAACCCGGAGTTAGCGTTGGGGCAGATCTACGGCGCTACCCTCCGAGCTATCGGCCACAGCATGAGCGAAGAGATCATTTATGACGCCAAAGGACACCCATTAACGCGTGATTTACGCAGCTATGGCGCGCCGAAAATTGGCGACATTCCGCGTGATTTCCGCGCTGTGCTGGTGCCGAGTGACGATAAAGTCGGCCCATTCGGGGCGAAATCAATCTCGGAGATCGGCGTGAACGGTGCAGCACCGGCAATTGCTACCGCAATTCACGATGCTTGCGGCATTTGGTTACGCGAATGGCATTTCACACCGGAGAAAATACTCACCGCACTGAAAAAAATATAAATAATAAATGGCCGCTTCGGCGGCCAGTTTCCCTTGTATTAAAGATAACTAATTAGTAACTGCGAAAATGAGATAAGCCGTTCTCAAGGCGTCCTGCGCCCCAAATTCGTGGGAATTTATTTTACTGATTCAGATGATCAAATTTACTTTATAAAGGAGTGAAGGGATGTCTGATATAAACCATGCAGGTTCTGACCTTATATTTGAACTGGAGGATCGCCCTCCTTTTCATCAGGCTATCGTTGGTGCCATTACCCATCTATTGGCAATTTTCGTCCCAATGGTAACACCCGCGCTAATTGTGGGGGCGGCCTTACAACTTTCCGCAGAAACCACTGCCTACCTGGTTTCCATGGCGATGATCGCTTCTGGCATTGGTACCTGGTTGCAGGTAAATCGTTATGGCATCGTCGGTTCTGGTCTACTCTCAATTCAGTCAGTCAATTTTTCATTTGTGACAGTCATGATTGCGCTGGGTAGCAGCATGAAAAGCGACGGTTTTCATGAAGAATTAATCATGTCGTCACTCCTCGGCGTCTCCTTCGTTGGTGCCTTTCTGGTGGTCGGAGCCTCTTTTATTCTTCCTTATTTACGCAGAGTAATTACTCCCACTGTCAGTGGTATTGTTGTACTGATGATCGGCTTAAGCCTGATTAAAGTTGGCATTATTGATTTTGGCGGTGGTTTTGCCGCCAAGAGCAGTGGCACGTTCGGCAACTACGAGCATCTTGGTGTTGGTTTACTGGTGCTGATTGTGGTTATTGGCTTTAACTGTTGTCGCAGTCCGCTACTACGTATGGGCGGAATCGCCATTGGTCTGTGCGTGGGTTATGCGGTTTCATTATGCCTTGGCATGGTGGACTTCAGCAGTTTACGCAATCTCCCCCTCATTACTATTCCCCATCCTTTCAAATACGGATTTAATTTCAACCTCCATCAGTTCCTGGTGGTCGGCACCATTTATCTGCTTAGTGTGCTGGAAGCGGTAGGGGATATCACCGCCACAGCAATGGTTTCCCGCCGCCCTATCCAGGGAGAAGAATATCAGTCACGCCTGAAAGGCGGCGTGCTGGCAGATGGTCTGGTTTCGGTTATCGCCTCCGCCGTCGGTTCATTACCATTAACCACTTTTGCACAAAATAATGGCGTAATACAGATGACTGGCGTCGCTTCACGTTATATCGGGCGCACCATTGCGGTAATGCTGGTTATCCTTGGATTATTTCCGATGATCGGCGGCTTCTTCACCACTATTCCCTCGGCAGTTCTGGGTGGTGCAATGACGTTGATGTTTTCCATGATTGCCATTGCGGGTATCCGCATCATTATTACCAACGGATTAAAGCGCCGTGAAACACTTATTGTCGCCACTTCTTTAGGTTTAGGACTTGGTGTTTCTTATGACCCCGAAATTTTTAAAATATTGCCCGCCTCAATATATGTATTAGTTGAAAATCCTATTTGTGCCGGAGGCCTAACTGCGATTTTATTAAATATTATCCTCCCTGGTGGCTACCGACAGGAAAACGTTCTGCCGGGTATTACCTCTGCGGAAGAGATGGATTAACAGTAAAGGAGTCAATGATGTCAGGGGAACACACGTTAAAAGCAGTACGAGGCAGTTTTATTGATGTCACCCGTACTGTCGATAATCCAGAAGAGATCGCTTCTGCGCTGCGATTTATTGAGGATGGTTTATTACTCATTAAACAGGGGAAAGTGGAATGGTTTGGTGAATGGGAACAGGGCAAGCATCAAATCCCGGACACCATTCGCGTCCGTGATTATCGCGGCAAACTGATAGTACCGGGCTTTGTCGATACGCATATCCATTATCCGCAGAGTGAAATGGTCGGTGCCTATGGCGAGCAGTTACTGGAATGGCTGAATAAACACACCTTCCCTACTGAGCGCCGTTATGAGGATTTAGAGTACGCCCGCGAAATGTCGGCATTCTTCATCAAGCAGCTTTTACGTAACGGAACCACCACGGCGCTGGTGTTTGGTACCGTCCATCCGCAATCCGTTGATGCACTGTTTGAAGCCGCCAGTCATATCAATATGCGCATGATTGCCGGTAAGGTGATGATGGACCGCAACGCACCGGATTATCTGCTCGATACTGCCGAAAGCAGCTATCACCAAAGCAAAGAACTGATCGAACGCTGGCACAAAAATGGTCGTCTGTTATATGCCATTACACCACGCTTCGCCCCAACATCTTCACCTGAACAGATGGCGATGGCGCAACGCCTGAAAGAAGAGTATCCAGATACGTGGGTACATACCCATCTCTGTGAAAACAAAGATGAAATTGCCTGGGTGAAATCACTCTATCCTGAACATGATGGTTATCTGGATGTTTACCACCAGTACGGGCTGACAGGGAAAAACTGCGTCTTTGCTCACTGCGTCCATCTCGAAGAAAAAGAGTGGGATCGTCTTAGCGAAACCAAATCCAGCATCGCTTTCTGCCCAACTTCAAACCTCTACCTGGGCAGTGGTCTATTCAACCTACAAAAAGCCTGGAAGAAAAAAGTCAAAGTGGGCATGGGAACTGACATTGGTGCCGGAACCACCTTCAACATGCTGCAAACGTTGAATGAAGCCTACAAAGTATTGCAGTTACAGGGATACCGCCTCTCCGCGTATGAAGCGTTTTACCTTGCCACCCTTGGTGGCGCGAAATCTCTGGGCCTTGATGACCTTATCGGCAACTTTTTACCCGGCAAAGAGGCTGATTTTGTGGTGATGGAACCCACTGCCACACCACTACAGCAGCTGCGCTATGACAACTCTGTTTCTTTAGTCGACAAATTGTTCGTGATGATGACGTTGGGCGATGACCGTTCGATCTACCGCACCTACGTTGATGGTCGTCTGGTGTACGAACGCAACTAATAATAAAACCTTAACATCCTCGTGAGGACATCATTATGTCTGGAGACATCCTACAAACACCGGTCGCACCAAAGCCACAGGGCGCGCTGGATAGTTATTTTAAAATAACCGCTCGTGGCAGTACCGTTCGCCAGGAAGTACTGGCAGGCTTAACCACCTTTCTGGCCATGGTTTATTCTGTAATCGTGGTTCCCGGCATGTTGGGCAAAGCTGGTTTTCCCCCTGCTGCAGTCTTTGTTGCTACTTGTCTGGTCGCGGGCTTCGGTTCGCTGCTAATGGGGCTGTGGGCCAATTTGCCAATGGCGATCGGCTGCGCCATCTCCTTGACGGCATTTACCGCATTCAGTCTGGTACTCGGGCAACAAATTAGCGTTCCCGTCGCGCTGGGCGCGGTCTTCCTGATGGGCCTCATCTTCACCGCCATCTCGGTAACCGGTATACGAACCTGGATCTTACGCAATTTACCGATGGGTATTGCCCACGGAACAGGCATTGGTATCGGCCTGTTCCTGCTGCTGATTGCAGCTAACGGCGTTGGTATGGTTATCAAAAACCCGATTGAAGGTTTACCGGTAGCGCTCGGGGCATTTACCTCTTTCCCTGTGATGATGAGCTTGCTGGGATTAGCGGTAATTTTTGGTCTGGAGAAGTGCCGCGTACCAGGAGGGATCTTACTGGTAATTATCGCCATCTCGATAATCGGCTTAATCTTTGACCCCGCGGTGGAATACCACGGTCTGGTGGCGATGCCGAGCCTGACAGGAGAAGATGGTAAGTCGCTAATTTTCAGCCTCGACATTATGGGTGCACTCCAGCCAACCGTTCTCCCGAGTGTACTGGCACTGGTGATGACCGCCGTATTTGATGCCACCGGCACCATCCGCGCAGTAGCCGGTCAGGCGAATCTCCTGGATAAAGACAACCAGATAATCAACGGTGGTAAAGCCCTGACCAGCGATTCCGTCAGCTCGATATTTTCTGGGCTGGTGGGCGCTGCGCCTGCGGCGGTCTATATCGAATCTGCGGCAGGAACCGCAGCGGGTGGCAAAACAGGTCTGACAGCGACGATTGTTGGCTTACTGTTCCTGTTGATTCTGTTTTTATCACCGTTATCGTTTCTGATCCCCGGTTATGCCACAGCTCCCGCACTGATGTACGTGGGTCTGCTGATGCTAAGTAACGTCTCAAAACTGGACTTCAATGACTTTATTGATGCGATGGCGGGCCTGGTTTGCGCTGTCTTTATCGTCCTGACCTGTAATATCGTCACCGGCATTATGCTGGGCTTTGTAACTCTCGTAGTGGGTCGTGTTTTTGCTCGCGAATGGAACAAACTCAATATTGGTACTGTCATCATAACTGTCGCCCTGGTCGCGTTTTACGCGGGTGGCTGGGCTATCTAGAAGAACCTCCGCGCCATACCGCGCGGAGTTTTGTCAGAGTGGATTCTTGCCGCTGGCAGCAATACGCTGCTGGCGGACTCGCCTGAGTTCTCCTTCGGTTAACAACTGCAACGCCTGCGTCGGGCAAGATGCAACGCAAGCCGGTCCCTCTTCCCGCTGTTCGCAAAGGTCACATTTCACGATTTCTGGCCGAACATTTCCCGGCACCATTTGAATTGTGATCATCCCAAACGGACACGCGCTGACGCAACTCTGGCAGCCGATACAACGGGCAGAATTTGCCTGCACCACCTGCTCACCCATCGTCAGCGCCTGCACGGGGCAGGCCCCAACGCAAGGCGCATTTTCGCACTGGTGACACATCACCGGAGCACTAATTCGATCCAAACGCTGCACCTTTAAGCGAGGCAAAAAGAAGCTGGCATTTAAAGTCTGCTCTGACGGATGGGCGACAACACAGGCTACTTCACAAGTGCGACAGCCAATACAGTCAGCCGGATTAACGATAATTAACGATTTCATCACGATGCCTTCGTATCAAACATAGTTAACATATCGCGCGCCGCCTGCCGTCCTGCCGCCATTGCAGTGACAACGAGATCCGCACCATGAACCGCGTCCCCCCCGGCAAAGACCTTTTTCAGATGCGTCTGAGTAGCGAAATATCCCGCGTCACCGGTTTTAATCAGTCCCCATTTATCGAGTTTTATTCCACTCCCCTGTAACCACGGCATTGCATGTGCCTGAAAACCAAACGCCATAATCAGAACATCGGCGGGCAGTTCAAACTCAGAGCCCGCCACCGGACGTGGACGACGGCGCCCATCTGGTCCCGGCTCGCCCATTGCGGTACGAATCAGGCCCACCGCAGTTAAACGCCCATCATCGTCACAAGCAATATATTGCGGCTGAACATTGAACTGAAACTCAACGCCTTCCTCGCGCGCGTTGACTACCTCTTTACGCGAACCGGGCATACTGACTTCATCACGGCGATACGCGCAGGTCACACTGGCAGCATTGAGGCGGATGGAAGTACGCAAACAATCCATTGTCGTATCGCCGCCACCCAAAACCACGACGCGTTTACCTTCAACATCCGTCAGCGGATACTCTTCAGACTCCGGCAGTCCCATAAGCTGGCGGGTATGGGCAGTCAGGAACGGGAGCGCCTGAATGACGCCCGGCGCATCTTCATGCGGCAGATCTGCACGCATCATGCCGTAAGTCCCCACGCCGAGGAAAACAGCATCATATTCCGCCGTTAATTCGTTGAAAGAGATATCGCGGCCAATTTCACAATTGAGATGAAAGTCGATTCCCATTGCGGTGAATATCTCCCGCCGCTGGCTTAATACCATTTTATCGAGCTTGAACGGAGGAATGCCAAAAGTCAGCATACCGCCAATTTCTGGATGGCGATCAAAGACATCAACATGAACACCCGCCCTCGCCAGAATGTCGGCACATCCCAGCCCCGCGGGTCCTGCGCCAATCACCGCCACTTTTTCTATGCGGGGAACAACCTGGCTGACATCAGGACGCCAGCCCATCGCCAGCGCAGTATCAGTAATATAGCGTTCCAGATTACCGATAGAGACTGCGCCAGAGTGATCTTTTAAAGTACATGCGCCTTCACAAAGCCGGTCCTGCGGACACACCCTACCGCAAATTTCCGGTAATGAACTGGTCTGGTGGCAGAGTTCTGCCGCTTCAATAATCTTCCCTTCCTGCACCAGGCGGACGTAATCAGGGATAGCGTTATGCAGCGGGCAATGCCAGTTACAGTTGGCTTTTTCGGCGCAATAGACACAACGGTCGCTTTCATACGCCGCTTGTTTTTGATCAAGGCCGCAATAAATTTCGCCAAAGTGGGTCTTCCGCTCGCTTGCTGTAACTTTATCTGCCCCTTTGCGTGGAGTGACAGGGAGCAATGCCTCGCGACGCGATGATTGTGGTTTTTCCGATGCTTTTCCCTCCGCCGTCCTGCGCTGTCGCAGCGTTTTCATCTGCTGCAAGCCGCTCTCATCCATCAGCCGCAACGCCTGGGTTGGGCAGACTTCAATACAGGCTTGCGCGCCGGAATTGCGCTGGTTACAAAGGTCACATTTCTGCGCAATAGCATCGACCATCTCAATTACCCCAAAGGGGCAAGCGATTGCGCATCTTTTACAACCAATGCATTTTTGTTCGTCCAGTTGTACGCTATCGGGCTGGAAAGTCAGAGCATTTACAGGGCAAGCCGTAACGCAGGGGGCATTGTTGCAATGATGGCAAGCCACTGGATTTGCAGCCAGACCTTTCCCAACAACGTGGATACGGGGTCGAAAATCACCATGACTCTGCGGCCAGTTTTCTTGATTATGAGCCACCGCACAGGCAATTTCACAGGCATGACAGCCTATACATTCCGCAGCATCAGCAGCGATAAACTTGTTCATTTGCATCCCTTTCATTTGATGAGTTATGTCTTCTCAAATGTCGCAATGCAATAAACGGGCATATATGAGGAAACGAGTCAGTTTTAATTATAATTTTGTGAGAGATATCAAATTATCGCCCCTCAATCTGTGCCGTTTTCAATATTTAAACATCGCCGTTCAAAAAAATGCCATCCGGATAAAAAGTATTAAATACGAGAGTGCGACATGCCAGAATGATTAATGAAATATCAATATGAGAAAATTAAAGATAATTTCATTGTCTATTTTTATTCTCATTTTCTCGGTTTAACCCCGATTATGTGATTGCCCCCGCATTTCCATCTTGTAACGTCCCCTCCTTGTGAAAACTGGCATCCCACGAGCATGTCATTAAAGAGTTTTAGTGAACGTAAACGGTTGCTTTTTACTCTGGCGAGCGAAAGGAGAAAGACTGATGAGCGCCATAGATTCTCAAATTCCCTCATCTTCAGGGCAAGACCGCCCAACGGATGAGGTGGACCGCATATTATCACCAGGAAAGCTGATCATACTCGGTCTGCAACACGTCCTTGTTATGTACGCAGGCGCAGTCGCCGTCCCACTTATGATTGGTGACAGACTCGGACTCTCGAAAGAAGCTATCGCAATGCTGATTAGCTCCGATCTCTTTTGCTGCGGTATCGTCACATTATTGCAATGTATCGGCATTGGTCGCTTTATGGGAATTCGCCTGCCGGTGATTATGTCGGTGACCTTTGCGGCTGTAACGCCAATGATTGCCATTGGGATGAACCCGGATATCGGTCTGCTGGGGATTTTTGGCGCGACCATTGCGGCCGGTTTTATCACCACGCTATTAGCACCACTTATTGGTCGCTTAATGCCTTTATTCCCACCGTTAGTTACCGGTGTGGTTATTACCTCTATCGGCCTGAGTATTATTCAGGTAGGCATTGACTGGGCTGCTGGCGGTAAAGGAAATCCACAATATGGCAATCCGGTTTATTTAACCATTTCCTTCGCCGTCTTAATTTTCATCTTGCTTATCACCCGTTACGCCAAAGGATTTATGTCCAATGTCGCCGTATTACTGGGGATTGTATTTGGCTTCTTGTTGTCGTGGATGATGAATGAAGTGAATCTGTCTGGGCTGAATGATGCTTCGTGGTTCGCCATTGTCACGCCAATGTCGTTTGGTACGCCAGTTTTCGATCCGGTTTCCATTCTGACCATGACCGCAGTGTTAATCATCGTATTTATTGAATCGATGGGGATGTTCCTGGCCTTGGGGGAAATTGTCGGTAGAAAACTTTCTTCACAAGACATTATTCGCGGGCTACGCGTAGATGGCATAGGGACAATGATCGGCGGCACGTTTAACAGCTTCCCGCATACTTCCTTTTCGCAAAACGTTGGCCTGGTCAGCGTGACGCGCGTTCACAGTCGCTGGGTGTGTATCTCTTCCGGGATTATATTAATCATGTTCGGGATGGTGCCCAAAATGGCGGTGCTGGTAGCTTCCATTCCGCAATTTGTACTAGGCGGTGCAGGATTAGTAATGTTCGGTATGGTGCTGGCGACGGGGATCCGCATTCTGTCGCGCTGTAACTACACCACCAACCGCTACAACCTTTATATCGTGGCTATTAGCCTTGGCGTGGGTATGACCCCGACGCTTTCTCATGATTTCTTTTCTAAATTACCTGCCGTACTGCAACCGCTGCTGCATAGCGGCATTATGTTGGCGACTATCAGTGCGGTAGTGCTGAACGTCTTTTTCAATGGTTATCAGCATCATGCCGATCTGGTGAAGGAATCTGTTTCTGATAAAGATTTAAAAGTCAGAACAGTGCGTATGTGGCTTTTGATGCGCAAGCTAAAGAAAAATGAGCATGGTGAATGATATGAACCTATTAATACGCACTATATTCAGTCTGTTATTACTCTTAATGATCTCCATTCCTGTCATTTCTGACTGCGTGGCAATGGCTATTGAAAGTCGCTTCAACTATATGATGCTGCTTTTTTAAATGACCTTTCTCTGTCAGCATCCGCTCAAAACGGGCGGATGCCGATAAACACTCACTTGGTTAATCATTTGACTCTTCAGTTATCTATAATGACGAGTGATTAGAATTACATGTGAGAAATTATGCAAACGGAACACGTCATTTTACTGAATGCACAGGGAGTCCCCTCGGGTACGCTGGAAAAATATGCCGCACACACGGCAGACACCCCCTTACATCTCGCGTTCTCCTGCTGGCTGTTTAATGCTAAGGGACAACTGCTGGTTACCCGCCGCGCACTTAGCAAAAAAGCGTGGCCAGGCGTGTGGACTAACTCGGTGTGCGGTCATCCACAACTGGGCGAAAGCAATGAAGAGGCGGTAATCCGCCGTTGCCGCTATGAACTGGGCGTGGAAATAACGTCACCCGAATCGGTTTATCCAGACTTCCACTATCGCGCCACTGACCCGAATGGCATTGTCGAAAATGAAATGTGTCCAGTCTTTGCCGCACGAATTACCAGCGCGTTACAGCCCAACGGTGATGAAGTGATTGATTATCAATGGTGTGATTTATCAGATGTTTTACGCGCTATTGATGCTACGCCGTGGGCGTTTAGTCCGTGGATGGTGATGCAGGCGACAAATCACGAAGCCAGAAAACGATTGTCTGCATTTACACAGATTAAATAAAAAACTCCGACGGTTGCCGAGGTAACAGATTGTTGACAATGTGCTCGCTGTTTTATGCCGGATGCGGCGTGAACGCCTTATCCGGCCTACAAAGTCGTGAAAATGCAATATATTGCAGAGGCGATGTAGGCCTGATAAGCGTAGCGCATCAGGCAATTTTGCATTTGCCAACAGTCATAACCCCGACAAATGCCGGGGTTAAGTGCATACGCGTAACGCTTATTTTACCGGACGCATTGCCGGGAACAGAATAACGTCGCGGATGGTATGGCTGTTGGTGAACAGCATTACCATACGGTCGATACCAATACCCAGACCAGCTGTCGGCGGCAAACCATGTTCCAGTGCGGTGACGTAATCTTCGTCGTAGAACATTGCTTCGTCGTCGCCTGCATCTTTCGCTGCAACCTGATCCAGGAAGCGCTGCGCCTGATCTTCGGCATCGTTCAGCTCGCTAAAGCCGTTACCGATTTCACGACCACCAATGAAGAACTCAAAGCGGTCAGTGATTTCCGGGTTAACGTCGTTACGACGCGCCAGCGGGGAAACTTCTGCCGGATATTCAGTAATGAAGGTCGGCTGAATCAGATGTGCTTCTGCCACTTCTTCGAAGATCTCGGTAACGATACGGCCCAGACCCCAGCTCTTCTCAACGTGGATACCGATAGATTCAGCAATCGCTTTCGCAGAGTCGAAGTTGTCCAGATCCGCCATGTCGGTTTCCGGGCGATATTTCTTGATCGCTTCACGCATGGTCAGTTTTTCGAACGGTTTACCGAAGTCCAGCGTTACGTCGCCGTAGGTCACTTCCGTCTTACCGAGAATATTCTGTGCCAGAGTACGGAACAGCGATTCAGTCAGTTCGATCAGATCTTTGTAATCTGCGTAAGCCATGTAGAGTTCCATCATGGTGAACTCTGGGTTATGACGCACGGAAATACCTTCGTTACGGAAGTTACGGTTGATTTCGAACACACGTTCAAAGCCGCCAACCACCAGACGCTTGAGGTACAGTTCCGGCGCAATACGCAGGTACATGTCGAGATCCAGCGCGTTATGGTGGGTGATAAACGGACGTGCAGCGGCACCACCCGGGATCACCTGCATCATCGGGGTTTCAACTTCCATAAAGCCGCGATTCACCATGAACTGGCGAATACCGGACAGAATTTGCGAACGCACTTTAAAGGTGTTGCGGGATTCATCGTTAGAGATGAGATCCAAATAACGCTGACGATAGCGCGCTTCCTGATCCTGCAAGCCGTGGAATTTGTCCGGCAGCGGACGCAGAGCTTTGGTCAGCAGACGCAGCTCGGTACAGTGGATAGACAGTTCGCCGGTTTTGGTTTTGAACAGTTTACCTTTCGCGCCGAGGATGTCGCCGAGGTCCCATTTTTTGAACTGCTCGTTGTAAACACCTTCCGGCAGATCGTCACGGGCAACGTACAGCTGAATGCGGCCACCCACATCCTGCAGGGTAACGAAAGACGCTTTACCCATAATACGGCGGGTCATCATGCGGCCAGCAACGGCAACTTCGATGTTCAGCGCTTCCAGTTCTTCGTTCTCTTTACCGTCGAATTCTGCGTGCAATTGGTCAGAGGTATGATCGCGACGGAAATCGTTCGGGAAGGCAATCCCCTGCTCGCGCAGGTTCGCCAGCTTCTCACGACGCGTTTTCAGTTCATTGTTAAGATCGACTACCGCGTCAGCGCCCTGTGCGTGTTGTTCAGACATGTTGGTTCCTCATAACCCTGCTTTCAAACTTGCTTCGATAAATTGATCCAGGCTGCCGTCCAGCACGGCCTGCGTGTTGCGGGTTTCTACCCCGGTACGCAGATCTTTAATGCGGGAATCATCAAGGACAT
This sequence comes from Escherichia sp. E2586, assembly GCF_005781105.1. Classification (NCBI taxonomy): domain Bacteria; kingdom Pseudomonadati; phylum Pseudomonadota; class Gammaproteobacteria; order Enterobacterales; family Enterobacteriaceae; genus Escherichia; species Escherichia sp. E2586. The sequence goes on along the minus strand of NZ_VATN01000007.1, from coordinate 259,483 downwards.
AAGAACGAATCTGGCTGCCCCAGCCGATGTCGGACTTGGTGTCTTCCATCGCCTGTTTCTCGGCATTCTTCTTCTGCATCTCCAGTTCATAAAGCTTCGCTTTCATCTGCTTCATGGCCTGGTCTTTGTTCTTGTGCTGGGAACGGTCGTTCTGGCACTGGGTCACGATCCCGGTTGGGATGTGAGTAATACGCACCGCAGATTCGGTACGGTTAACGTGCTGACCGCCCGCGCCGGACGCGCGATAAACGTCAATGCGCAGATCCGCCGGATTGATTTCGATATCAATATCATCATCAACTTCCGGGTAAACAAACGCGGAGCTGAACGACGTGTGGCGGCGACCGCCGGAGTCAAACGGACTCTTACGCACCAGGCGGTGAACACCTGTTTCTGTACGCAGCCAGCCGTAAGCGTAATCGCCGGAGATTTTGATCGTCACGGATTTAATACCCGCCACTTCACCTTCCGACTCTTCGATGATTTCAGTTTTGAAACCACGTGATTCTGCCCAGCGCAGATACATACGCTCAAGCATGCTCGCCCAGTCCTGTGCTTCCGTACCGCCAGACCCCGCCTGAATATCGAGGTAGCAGTCGGCGCTGTCATATTCGCCAGAGAACATGCGGCGGAACTCAAGCTGCGCCAGTTTTTCTTCCAGGGCGTCGAGTTCAGCAACGGCTTCGTTAAAGGTTTCTTCGTCGTCAGCTTCTACAGCCAGTTCCAGCAGACCAGAAACATCTTCCAGCCCCTGTTTCATTTGGTCGAGGGTGTCGACAACGGCTTCGAGGGAGGAACGCTCTTTACCCAGCGCCTGTGCGCGTTCGGGTTCGTTCCAGACATCCGGCTGTTCCAGCTCGGCGTTTACTTCTTCCAGACGCTCTTTCTTGGCGTCGTAGTCAAAGATACCCCCTAAGAACGTCGGAGCGTTCCGTGAGGTCCTGAATGCGATTATTTACCGGATTAATTTCAAACATGGTCTGATTTCTTTTATTGAGCTAGTCAAAATGCGGTGATAAGAGCGGGATTGTACCGGATCCCGGCTCAATTTTATACATACTAAATTCGTCAGACAGGCCAGATATTGTCGATGATAATTTGCAGGCTGCGGTTGCCGCGAAACTCGTTAATATCGAGCTTGTACGCCAGTTGCACTTCGCGCACGCCGTTATCCGGCCAGAGGGCGGTATCGACATTAAAAGCAATACCATCCAGCAGTGGACCGCCGCCGACCGGTTCGACCATAACTTTCAGATGACGCTCACCTACCAACCGCTGTTGCAGCAGGCGGAAATGGCCATCAAACAGTGGTTCCGGGAACATCTGCCCCCACGGGCCAGCATCACGTAGCAGCTGCGCCACTTCCATGGTCATCTCTTCAGCGTTTAACGGGCCGTCGGAGACGACTTCACCCTGTAATAATGCGGGGTCCAGCCACTCGGTAACCAGTTCGCCAAAGCGTTGTTGAAAAAGTTCGAATTTATCCTCTTCCAGCGACAGGCCTGCCGCCATCGCATGGCCGCCAAACTTGAGCATCATGCCCGGATAGAGCGTGTCTAAGCGCTCCAGCGCATCGCGCATATGCAGCCCCTGAATGGAGCGTCCAGAACCTTTTAACGTACCGTCTCCCGCTGGCGCAAACGCAATAACCGGACGGTGAAAACGCTCTTTAATACGCGAAGCCAGAATACCGACAACCCCCTGATGCCATTCAGGATGATACATTGCCAGCCCGCCGGGCAGCGTGTCGCGACTTCGCTCCAGTTTCTCGCACAGAGTTAGCGCCTCAACCTGCATTCCCTGTTCAATCTCTTTGCGCGTCTGGTTTAGGGCGTCGAGTTCATTTGCCAGCACACGCGCTTCGCCGATGTTGTCGCACAGTAACAGCGCCACTCCGACGGACATATCATCCAGTCGCCCGGCAGCATTGAGACGTGGCCCCAGCGCAAAACCTAAATCGCTGGTGGCGAGTTTTTGCGGATCGCGGTTTGCCACTTCCAGCAGCGCTTTAATCCCTGGGCGGCACTTCCCGGCGCGGATTCGGCTCATGCCCTGCCAGGTCAGGATACGGTTATTCGCATCCAGCGGCACCACGTCCGCCACCGTCCCGAGCGCCACCAGATCCAGCAATTCCGCCAGATTAGGGATTGCAATGCCACGGTCATCAAACCAGCCCTGATCGCGCAAAAAGGTGCGCAGCGCCAGCATCAGATAAAATGCGACGCCTACGCCTGCCAGTGACTTCGATGGAAAGTCGCAGTCACGCAAGTTAGGGTTAATAATGGCTTCCGCCGCGGGTAACGTATCGCCCGGCAAATGGTGATCGGTAACAATAACCGGAATGCCCAGCGTGCGAGCGTGTTCAACGCCCGCGTGAGAGGAAATGCCGTTATCCACCGTCACAATCAACTGCGCGCCACGGGCATGCGCCTGCTCAACCACTTCCGGGCTTAAGCCGTAACCGTCTTCAAAACGGTTCGGCACCAGGAAGTCGATGTTGGCGCAGCCAAGCGAACGCATCGCCAGCACGCTAAGGGCGGTACTGGTCGCGCCGTCGGCGTCGAAATCTCCGACCACAATTATCCGCGTTCCTTCGCGAAAAGCGTTGTAAAGGATCTCAACGGCCTTTTCGACGCCGCTCAGTTGCTGCCAGGGCAGCATCCCTTTAACACCGCGTTCCAGTTCCTGCGCGCTACGCACGCCCCGGCTGGCGTATAAACGACGCAGCAAGGGCGGCAGATCAGCAGGCAGGTCTGCCGTTTCATCGATTTCACGGCGACGAAGTTTTATCTGTTGTTTCACGCGAATTATTTACCGCTGGTCATTTTTTGGTGTTCGTCGAGGAATTCTTTCATGTCTTTCGGCGGCTGGTAGCCTGGCACCAGAGTACCGTTGCTCAGCACAATCGCCGGAGTACCGCTGACGCCAAGCTGGACGCCAAGCGCGTAATGGTTGGCAATATCCACGTCGCAACTGGCTGGCGCGACGCTTTTACCCGCCATCACATCATCAAACGCTTTGTTTTTATCTTTCGCACACCAGATAGCTTTCATTTGTTGCTCAGCCTGGCTCTCCAACCCCTGGCGCGGGAAAGCGAGATAACGCACGGTGATCCCCAGCGCGTTGTAGTCTGCCATCTGCTCATGCAGCTTGTGGCAGTAGCCACAAGTAATATCGGTGAACACGGTGATGACGTGTTTTTCCTGCGGCGCTTTATAAACAATCATATCTTTTTCAAGCGCGTTCAGTTGCTTTAACAGCATCTTATTGGTGACATTGACCGGAGCCGTGCCGCTAACGTCATACATTGGCCCCTGAATGATATGTTTACCATCATCGGTGATGTACAACACACCGCTGTTAGTCAGAACTGTCTTCATGCCAGCCACGGGCGCGGGCTGAATATCGCTGCTTTTGATGCCCATTTTGGCTAACGTTTGTTGAATTGCCGCGTCATCCGCTTGAACAAAGCCTGAAAACGCCGCCAACAAAGTAAATAACATAAAACCTTTCTTCATAAATCTTCCCGTTCTTTTCAGACATCACGCCCGTGGGTGATGCTGTTGATGAAGTTGCCGCAGACGCTCGGTAGCGACATGCGTATAAATTTGCGTGGTGGAGAGATCGCTATGGCCCAACAACATCTGCACCACGCGTAAGTCCGCACCATGATTTAACAAATGAGTGGCAAAGGCATGACGCAACACATGCGGTGACAGCTTTTCGCTATCGATACCCGCCAGCACGGCATAATGTTTAATGCGGTGCCAAAAGGTCTGGCGCGTCATCTGCTGCGCGCGCTGGCTGGGAAACAGCACATCAATCGACACACCGTTCAATAGCCATGGCCGCCCGTGTTCCAGATAGTTTTCCAGCCAGTAGACCGCCTCTTCACCTAATGGCACCAGGCGTTCTTTGTTGCCTTTACCAATGACCCGTACCACGCCCTGGCGCAGGCTGATATCACTCATTGTCAGCCCGACCAGTTCCGAGACACGTAGCCCGGTAGCATACAACACTTCAAGCATGGCTTTGTCGCGAAGCTCCAGAGGCTGATCGACTAAAGGTGCCTGTAATAATCTTTCAACCTGCGCTTCGCTTAAATCTTTCGGCAAACGCTGGGGCAATTTCGGCGAAGCCAGATGCGCACTGGGATCGTCTTCACGAAACTTTTCGCGATAAAGATACTGGAACAATCGGCGCACCGCACTCAGCAAACGTGCTGAACTGGTGGCTTTATACCCGCCCTCCAGCCGTTCTGCCAGTAATGCCTGCAAATCGTCACTTTGTGCCGTTGCCAGCGTCAGCCCACGATGATGCAACCACTCCACCATCATTGACAGATCGCGACGGTATGCGTTCAACGTATTTTCGGCGAGATTTTTTTCCAGCCACAGGGCATCCAGAAACTGCTCGATGCGTGCCAGATCTTGTTTCACTTGCGCCCCTTATCGTTACTCGTTTGATCCATTATGCCTTATTGTGCCGTGACTAAAGCGATTCTGATACACTAGCCGCAAAAGCCACAGCAGAATCGAGAAGCTTACGTTATGAATATGGGTCTTTTTTACGGTTCCAGCACCTGTTACACCGAAATGGCGGCGGAAAAAATCCGCGATATTATCGGCCCAGAACTGGTGACCTTACATAACCTCAAGGACGACTCCCCGAAATTAATGGAGCAGTACGATGTGCTCATTCTGGGTATCCCGACCTGGGATTTTGGCGAAATCCAGGAAGACTGGGAAGCCGTCTGGGATCAGCTCGACGACCTGAACCTCGAAGGTAAAATTGTTGCGTTATATGGGCTTGGCGATCAGCTGGGATACGGCGAGTGGTTCCTTGATGCGCTCGGCATGCTGCATGACAAACTCTCGACCAAAGGCGTGAAGTTCGTCGGCTACTGGCCAACGGAAGGATATGAGTTTACCAGCCCGAAACCGGTGATTGCTGACGGACAGCTGTTCGTGGGTCTGGCGCTGGATGAAACTAACCAGTATGACCTTAGCGACGAGCGTATTCAGAGCTGGTGTGAGCAAATCCTTAACGAAATGGCAGAGTATTACGCCTGATGTGACTGACGGCTTTGCGCATTAGCGTTGCCGTCATGTTTACCTTTGCGTCTCTTGTTGCAACAAAATTCGCCGTAAATCCCGCCATTCGGCTTCGTCCATGCTGTCTGCTGCCAGCCATAAATGTTGCCGTTTACCGCTGTCAGAACGTAAACGCAGCATCATGCCGCTTTTAATCATCCACGGCGCTTTGACGATGCTCCACTCTTGCCCTTGCCAACGCAAACGCCCGTCCATCAACAGGCGAATCTCCCCCTGACGAGCATTAATGCGCCGCTGGCTGCGAACGCAATCAAACACCACCAGCGAAAGCAACACCATCCATAACGGGGTGTAGCTGAGCGGCCAGGGCATGAGTAAAATAACAGCGGCAACCAGCCCATGAATCAGCAAGGAAAGCCACTGTGCGCGCCAGGAGACGCGCAGATCAGATTGCCACAGGACCACGTTCCCGGTTCCGTGTCTGGATAAGTCGGACCATCATTTCCAGTTCTGCATCGGCCGGTTTACCGTGATTCATCAGCCAGTTGAACAGGTCCGGGTCGTCGCATTCCAGCAGACGAATAAAGATGCGTTTTTCGTCATCACTTAAGCTGTCGTACTCATGTTCGAAAAACGGCATGATTGAAATATCGAGTTCGCGCATACCACGGCGGCATGCCCAATGAATGCGGGCTTTGTTGTTAATGTCCATCTTCTTCCTGTCTCACGAAAATCCAGTACCAGGCTATTGTAACGTGTTTTTCGACTTCTTTTGCGGGAATATCGGTAAACACAATCGCGATCGCGAAATTAATCCGCAACAATTCAATGGCTTCATTTTTTTGGATGTCGCCTCGCAAAGCATATCAGAAGGCACAGATCGCGTAGTGAAAGCACTTGCATTGCCTCATAGCTCTTTTACCATTAGTCATTAATACGCCGTTTGTTACACAGGACTCCATTATGGCTTTTACACCTTTTCCTCCCCGTCAGCCTACGGCTTCTGCCCGTTTACCACTGACGCTGATGACGCTTGATGACTGGGCGCTTGCCACCATTACTGGCGCGGACAGCGAAAAATATATGCAGGGCCAGGTGACAGCAGACGTCAGCCAGATGTCAGAAGACCAGCATTTGCTCGCCGCGCATTGCGACGCCAAAGGTAAAATGTGGAGCAATTTACGTCTGTTCCGCGACGGCGATGGCTTTGCGTGGATTGAACGCCGCAGCGTGCGTGATTCGCAGCTGACTGAACTGAAAAAATATGCGGTGTTTTCTAAAGTGACCATCGTGCCGGACGATGAACGTGTGCTGCTCGGTGTTGCCGGTTTTCAGGCACGCGCCGCGCTGGAAAATCTCTTCAGCGAAATGCCTTCGAAGGAAAAACAGGTAGTTAGAGAAGGTGCGACCACACTGCTATGGTTTGAACATCCGGCAGAACGTTTTCTGATCGTAACCGATGAAGCTACCGCTAATACTTTGACCGATAAACTGCGCGGTGAAGCGGAACTGAACAATAGCCAACAGTGGCTGGCATTAAACATTGAAGCGGGTTTCCCTGTTATTGACGCTGCTAACAGTGGGCAGTTTATCCCGCAGGCGACTAACCTTCAGGCGCTGGGCGGTATCAGCTTTAAGAAAGGCTGCTATACCGGGCAAGAGATGGTGGCACGAGCTAAGTTCCGCGGAGCCAACAAACGCGCGCTCTGGTTGCTGGCGGGTAGCGCCAGCCGTTTGCCGGCAGCTGGTGAAGACTTAGAGCTGAAAATGGGCGAAAACTGGCGTCGTACCGGTACGGTGCTGGCTGCGGTAAAACTGGAAGATGGTCAGGTAGTAGTTCAGGTCGTCATGAATAACGATATGGAACCGGACAGCATCTTCCGCGTTCGTGATGATGCGAATACATTGCGTATCGAGCCGCTGCCGTATTCGCTGGAAGAGTAAATCGCTGTATCGCTTCGGGCATCTATTGTATTGACTGATGCGACGCTGAAGCGTCTTATCAGGCCAGGGATCTGGTGCCTTTTTCACAAATGGGAAGCGGCCCGTAGGCCGGATAAGGCGTTCACACCACATCCGGCAGTTGCGCTCCGATGCCTGATGCGACGCTGGCGCGTCTTATCAGGCCTTCAACTTGGTGCCTTTTTCACAAGTGGGAAGCGGCCCGTAGGCCGGATAAGGCGTTCACGCCGCATCCGGCAGTTGCGCTCCGATGACTGATGCGACGCTGGTGCGTCTTTTCATGCCGACAAAGACACAGCCATTACGGCTGTCCAATATACAAATAGATCGCCAGGAAATGGCACACACTGCCGCCGAGCACAAAGCCGTGCCAGATGGCGTGGTTGTAGGGGATGCGTTTGCAGACGTAGAAAATCACCCCAAGCGAGTAAACCACACCGCCTACTGCCAGTAAGGTAACGCTGCCCGCCGCGAGTTTAACTGCCATTTCATAAATCACCACCAGTGACAGCCAACCCATCGCCAGATAAGTCACCAGAGATAAAATTTTGAATCGGTGCGCGATGGTCAGTTTGAACAGAATCCCCAGCAATGCCAGGCTCCAGATAACAATCATCAACCCGCGCGCTAACGGAGAATCCAGCCCCACCAGCAAAAACGGCGTGTAGGTTCCTGCAATCAACAGGTAAATGGCGCAATGGTCAAATTTCTTCAGCCACATTTTTGCCCGTTGATGGGGAATGGCGTGATAAAGCGTCGAAGCGAGGAACAGCAGGATCATACTGCCGCCATAAAGGCTGTAACTGGTTATCGCCGTGGCGCTGGCATTAAGATCCACCGCCTGAACCAGTAGCAATACCAACCCGACGATACCAAACACCAGCCCAATGCCGTGACTGATGCTGTTGGCAATTTCCTCTGCCAGCGAATATCCCTGCTTAATGAGAGGCTTCTGAACCATAACTTACTCCGGAGAAACGTACACGCACGTGAACACTTCTCCAGCGTAACTGAGAATAGTTCCAGTGAACACCTGTTAGCTAAAATAAATTCTGATTTGAGAGTAATCTCCGAAAAATCATGAAATTAAATGTTAAATTTCAACTAACAGGCGTGAGTTCAACTTAAAGGCATTTAAATTCAATTACATAAAACTGTGTCTGACCAGGATAGATGTCGGCAATGACTCTTTTCAGTTCAGGCAGGGTCATATTTTCCTGTTGTGCATGTTTTTCTGTGAGAGTATCCAGCGTTACGGTTGAAGTTGCGGTAACTTCAATGGTGCAAAAATAGCCGTCATCTTCAAAGCGCCCGACGCGGAGCACATCGCCCGGTTTAAAGTGCGATTCAGACTCGTCGCGAATAGTGATGGTTTTACGCCCAGCCAGAATGTCATCCTGGAAACGTTGAAAAAAAGTGATGTCGTTTGGCTGCATGGTACTATTTCCTGTAAGAATTGACTCATTTGGAGCCTATGATAGTGAAAAAACTCACCTTACCGAAAGATTTCTTATGGGGTGGCGCAGTTGCCGCTCATCAGGTCGAAGGCGGCTGGAACAAAGGCGGCAAAGGGCCGAGTATTTGCGACGTGCTAACCGGTGGCGCACACGGCGTGCCGCGCGAAATCACCAAAGAAGTTTTGCCCGGCAAATACTATCCGAACCATGAAGCCGTTGATTTTTATGGCCGCTACAAAGAAGACATTAAGCTGTTTGCTGAAATGGGCTTCAAATGTTTTCGTACTTCCATCGCCTGGACGCGCATTTTTCCAAAAGGCGATGAAACACAGCCAAACGAAGAAGGGCTGAAGTTCTACGATGATATGTTCGATGAACTGCTGAAATACAACATCGAACCGGTGATCACCCTCTCCCACTTTGAAATGCCACTGCATCTGGTGCAGCAATACGGTAGCTGGACCAATCGTAAAGTGGTTGATTTCTTTGTGCGTTTCGCGGAAGTGGTATTTGAACGCTATAAGCATAAAGTCAAATACTGGATGACCTTCAACGAAATTAACAACCAGCGTAACTGGCGTGCACCGCTGTTCGGTTACTGCTGCTCCGGCGTGGTGTATACCGAGCATGAAAACCCGGAAGAGACGATGTATCAGGTGCTGCATCATCAGTTTGTCGCCAGCGCCCTGGCGGTGAAAGCCGCGCATCGCATCAACCCGGAGATGAAAGTCGGTTGTATGCTGGCGATGGTGCCGCTCTATCCTTACTCCTGTAACCCGGACGATGTGATGTTCGCTCAGGAGTCGATGCGCGAGCGCTACGTCTTTACCGATGTGCAGCTGCGTGGCTATTACCCGTCCTATGTATTGAACGAGTGGGAGCGTCGCGGATTTAACATCAAAATGGAAGATGGCGATTTTGAAGTGCTACGCGAAGGCACCTGCGATTATCTTGGCTTCAGTTATTACATGACCAACGCGGTGAAGGCCGAAGGCGGCACCGGCGATGCGATCTCTGGTTTTGAAGGCAGTGTACCGAACCCATTTGTAAAAGCGTCGGACTGGGGATGGCAGATTGATCCGGTGGGTCTGCGCTATGCACTATGCGAATTGTATGAGCGTTATCAGAAGCCGCTGTTTATTGTCGAAAACGGTTTTGGCGCTTACGACAAAGTGGAAGAAGACGGCAGCATCAACGACGACTACCGTATTGATTACCTGCGCGCCCATATCGAAGAGATGAAAAAAGCGGTGACTTACGATGGCGTGGATCTGATGGGCTACACACCGTGGGGCTGCATCGACTGCGTGTCATTCACTACCGGGCAGTACAGCAAACGCTACGGCTTTATCTATGTGAATAAACATGACGACGGTACTGGCGATATGTCGCGTTCACGTAAGAAGAGCTTTGACTGGTACAAAGAAGTGATTGCCAGCAACGGCGAGAAGCTGTAATTCCCGCATGTTACCCGCCAGCAGGCGGGTAACATTCTGCACCTGATTTACCAGGTCTTACCGATTTTAAATTCCCAGCGAACATCTTCCATCTTAGCTGGCGACTTCGCTTCCTGCATTACCGGAAAGAAAGCCCCGGCACCAAACCATAAATTCAGTGAATCAACGGCAACGTTAAATGACGGGCCAACAACCCATTCGGTAGTACCTGAGTGGTTATTAATGGTGCTGCCATTAGGCAATTTTTTTGTACCTGAAGCGTTATTGCTGTAGGCACTTTCCAGGCCAATATCCAGCGGCAAATCACTGAACATATAACGCACCTGGGTATTCCATTGAAATTCACTGCCGCGCTTCACATCCTGGTTTCCACGCTCAAATGGCCCTTGATAAACAAAATCCATATCTCCTTTAATATTGGGCGTGAATGATTTTGTTAAAGAGAGTGATACCCGCCCTCCCCAGGCGCTGTTCCCAGGCAAATGATTATCTCCATCTTGCCCGGTGGGTAGTAATAACGCCCCACCTACCGTAACCCAAAACGGATCCCCTCTTCGCTGGCTCATTAAAGCATAAGTTGCCCCCACCGATTGGTCGCCCATTCCCTCTATATGTTCAGGAGACAGATTGTCTCGTTTGTTATTGATATAAGAGCCCACAGTTGATAATTCCAGTCTGTCGGTCAGACCATAACGAATCTTCAATAACCATATTTGGGAGTAAACATCCGGACTTCCGTGCCCCTCGATTTGATGTTCTTTATCACGAAATGAGCTATTCACGGCGGTTAATAGCATTCCTTCTGGCAATACTGAACCTCCAGAAATAGCGGTATTAACTGGCGCACCTAACAGATTGCTGGGCCTGTTTTCTCCTTCAACTGCCACTGCATTCATTGATAAAAAGCATGATATTAATGGTAGAAATATAAATCGTTTCATCATTCCCTCCAGGTATGAAAAACAAAGCGTTAAATTAAGAATCATTCTTGTTATTTATATTTGTTTTGCTTTTATTATTTAGGCAAATAACTTAATGGAGTTAATATACGGAAAGTTTTTCAATTATATTGAGAGCTAAATAACGATTCCGGAGAGAAACTATTTGTAATTACATGTAAACATAGTGTGTTGTTTTTATTAAATAACGACACGATAAAAATAATTCTCGATAAATAATTAGCAAGAAGCGCAATAAAAACAGGAAAATTAAATTTAGGCTAACAGACTAATGAGAAACGAAAAGTTGCCTAATGCGTTGCGATTATCAGGCTTGTTTTTACTGCAATATATTTAATTTTAAAATGCTGTGGGGCGGGTAAGACACTCACGTCGCATCCGGCATAAACAAAGCACGAAAAGGCGCCGAAGCGCCTTTAGAAGATAGTCGAATCAGTGAATTACTGGTATTCGCTAATCGGTACGCAGGAGCAGAACAGGTTACGGTCGCCGTAAACATCATCCAGACGTTTCACCGTCGGCCAGTATTTGTCTGCCACGCCTGCCGGGAATACTGCAACTTCACGGCTGTACGGATGCGCCCACTCGGCGACCAGTTCGCTCTGAATGTGCGGAGCGTTCACCAGCGGGTTATCTTCCAGCGGCCAGACACCGGCTTTCACCTGGTCGATTTCTGCGCGGATAGCCAGCATCGCGTCGATAAAGCGATCCAGTTCCACTTTGCTTTCAGATTCAGTCGGTTCAACCATCAGCGTACCCGCCACCGGGAACGACATCGTCGGCGCGTGGAAACCGTAGTCGATCAGGCGCTTGGCAATATCCAGCTCGCTGATGCCGGTTTCTTCTTTCAGCGGGCGAATATCGAGAATACATTCGTGCGCCACGCGACCGTCGCGACCGGTATACAGCACCGGGAAAGCATCCTGCAGGCGGCTGGCAATATAGTTGGCGTTGAGGATTGCCACCTGGCTTGCTTTTTTCAGCCCTTCTGCGCCCATCATGCGGATGTACATCCAGCTGATTGGCAGAATGGATGCGCTACCGAACGGTGCCGCAGAAACCGCGCCCTGACGGGTTAACATGCCTTCGATTTGCACCACGCTATGGCCCGGCACAAACGGCGCCAGATGCGCTTTCACGCCGATCGGTCCCATACCCGGACCACCACCGCCGTGCGGGATGCAGAAAGTTTTATGTAGGTTAAGGTGCGAAACGTCCGCGCCAATAAAGCCCGGCGAGGTGATGCCAACCTGGGCGTTCATGTTCGCGCCATCAAGGTAAACCTGACCGCCGAACTGATGCACGACTTCACACACCTCACGGATCGTTTCTTCGTACACGCCGTGGGTGGAAGGATAGGTCACCATGATACAGGAGAGGTTATCGCCCGCCTGTTCCGCTTTCGCGCGCAGATCAGTCAGATCGATGTTGCCGTTTTTATCACACGCCACAACTACCACCTGCATTCCTGCCATATGTGCAGAAGCAGGATTAGTTCCGTGCGCAGAAGCCGGGATCAGGCAGATATCGCGATGCCCTTCGTTGCGGCTTTCATGATAATGACGAATCGCCAGCAGGCCCGCGTATTCGCCCTGTGCACCAGAGTTCGGCTGCATACAAACGGTGTCGTAACCGGTCAATTTCACCAGCCAGTCAGCCAGCTGCGCGATCATCTGCTGATAACCTTCGGCCTGTTCCGGCGGGCAGAACGGGTGCAGTTCGGCAAATTCCGGCCAGGTGATCGGGATCATCTCGGCGGCGGCGTTCAGTTTCATGGTACAGGAACCCAGCGGAATCATCGCCTGATTCAGCGCCAGATCTTTACGCTCCAGCGAGTGCATATAGCGCATCATTTCGGTTTCGCTGTGGTAGCGATTAAACACCGGATGGGTGAGGATTTCGTCATCACGCAGCATCGCAGGTTGAATAGAGCGACTGTCGTGAGCCACGTCTTTGTCCAGCGTGTCGATCTCAAGCCCGTGGTTATCGCCCAACAGCACGCTGAAAAGCTGCATCACGTTTTCGCGCGTGGTGGTTTCATCAAGGGTGATCCCAACCGCGTTCAGAATATCGCTACGCAGGTTGATTTCAGCCGCTTCGGCACGCGCCAGTACGCCCGCTTTGTCGGTCACTTCCACACACAAAGTGTCGAAATAGTGCGCATGGCGCAGCTTCAGACCTTTTTGTTGCAGGCCCGCCGCCAGGATATCGGTCAGGCGGTGGATGCGGTTAGCGATACGTTTCAGGCCAACCGGACCATGATAAACAGCATACAGGCTGGCGATGTTTGCCAGCAGTACCTGGGAAGTACAAATGTTGGAGTTCGCTTTCTCACGGCGAATATGTTGCTCGCGAGTCTGCATCGCCATGCGCAGAGCGGTATTGCCAGCTGCATCTTTCGATACACCGATAATGCGACCCGGCATTGAGCGTTTGTATTCATCTTTCGCCGCAAAGAATGCTGCGTGCGGGCCACCGTAGCCCATCGGTACGCCAAAGCGTTGCGCCGAACCAAAAACAATATCCGCGCCCTGTTTACCCGGCGCGGTTAACAGCACCAGCGCCATAATATCGGCGGCGACGCTGACCACAATTTTGCGTGATTTCAGTTCGCTGATAAGCGCTGTGTAGTCGTGAATTTCACCAGTAGTGCCGACCTGCTGTAACAGCACGCCGAACACATCCTGATGCTCGAGCACTTTTTGCGCGTCATCGACAATCACTTCAAAACCAAAGGTTTCGGCACGAGTACGTACCACATCCAGCGTTTGCGGATGAACGTCAGAAGCAACAAAGAAGCGGTTGGCATTTTTCAGTTTGCTGACGCGTTTCGCCATCGCCATTGCTTCGGCGGCAGCGGTGGCCTCGTCCAGAAGAGAAGCCGAAGCCATATCCAGCCCGGTTAAATCCAGCGTTACCTGCTGGAAGTTGAGCAGTGCTTCGAGGCGGCCCTGGGAGACTTCAGGTTGATACGGAGTATACGCGGTATACCAGCCCGGATTTTCCAGCATGTTACGCAGAATAACCGGCGGCAACTGCACGGCGGTGTAACCCATGCCAATGTAAGACGTGAAGCGTTTATTGCGACTGGCAATAGCCTTGAGTTCAGCCAGCGCGGCGTATTCGGTCGCCGGTGCGCCAACCTGCGGCGGGGTCGCAAGCTGAATATCTTTCGGCACAATCTGGCCGGTCAGCGCGTTTAACGATTGTGCGCCAACGGCATTCAGCATTTCTTGCTGTTGCGCGGCGTCCGGTCCGATATGGCGTTCAATAAAAGCGCCGCTGTTTTCAAGCTGGCTTAACGTCTGTGTCATGAGTGATGGTTCCTGAAACGTGCAGTGAATTGTGAACCTCTCTCCTTGCGAAGAGAGTGAGGGTGAGGCGTAAATTTTCCTCACCCTGATCCTCTCCCGCAGAAGAGGATTAAAGCCGTTACTCGTCTTCTAACAATGCTTCGTATGCGGTCGCATCCAGCAGTGATTCCAGTTCGCTTTCATCACTGGCTTTGATTTTAAAGATCCAGCCGCCTGCATACGGTTCGCTGTTCACCAGTTCCGGGGAATCGCTCAGTGCGTCGTTTACCGCCACAATTTCACCGCTTACTGGCGCATAAATGTCTGACGCTGCTTTTACTGATTCGGCAACCGCGCAGTCATCACCCGCGCTAACCGTTGCGCCGACTTCCGGCAGGTCAACAAACACCATATCGCCTAACAGCTCCTGAGCGTGTTCGGTGATGCCAACGGTGTAAGTGCCGTCGGCTTCTTTACGCAGCCATTCGTGTTCTTTGCTGTATTTCAGTTCTGCTGGTACGTTGCTCATCAATCAATCTCCAAAAAAGTAAATCACGCGACGGCTTTGCCGTTACGCACAAAAACAGGTTTCGTCACTTTTACCGGCATTTCACGGTTGCGAATTTGCACAATCGCTGTTTCGCCAATGCCCTCCGGCACACGCGCCAGCGCAATGCTGTAGCCCAGCGTCGGGGAAAAAGTACCGCTGGTGATAATGCCTTCTTGCTGGTTGCCCTGTGCGTCGGTAAAACGTACCGGCAGTTCATTACGCAGCACGCCTTTTTCGGTCATCACCAGGCCAACTAATTTTTCTGTGCCATGTTCACGCTGCACTTCCAGGGCTTCACGACCGATAAAGTCACGATCTGCCGGTTCCCAGGCGATAGTCCAGCCCATGTTGGCGGCTAAAGGAGAGATGGTTTCGTCCATCTCCTGACTATAAAGATTCATACCCGCTTCCAGACGCAGCGTGTCACGCGCGCCCAGGCCACATGGCTTAACGCCCGCTTCCACCAGCGCGCGCCAGAAATCAGCCGCTTTTTCATTGGGCAGCGCAATTTCGTAGCCCGCTTCACCGGTGTAACCGGTGGTGGCAATAAACAGATCGCCCGCCTGCACGCCAAAGAACGGTTTCATCCCTTCCACCGCCTGACGCTGGGCGTCATTAAACAGTGTGGCAGCTTTTGCCTGCGCATTCGGCCCTTGTACGGCAATCATGGAAAGGTCATCACGAACGGTAATTTCGATGCCGAAAGGTTCAGCGTGTTGGGTAATCCAGGAGAGGTCTTTTTCGCGGGTGGCGGAGTTAACAACGAGGCGGAAGAAATCTTCAGTAAAGTAGTAGACGATGAGGTCATCTATCACACCACCAGAGGCATTCAACATCCCCGAGTAAAGGGCTTTGCCGCTTTTGGTGAGCTTCGCCACATCGTTCGCCAGCAGATAACGCAGAAACTCCCGGGTGCGGCTGCCGCGGAGATCGACGATGGTCATATGCGACACATCAAACATTCCGGCATCGGTACGTACCGCATGATGTTCGTCGATTTGCGAACCGTAATGCAGCGGCATCATCCAGCCGTGGAAATCCACCATGCGAGCGCCGCAAAGCGTGTGTTGTTCGTACAAAGGAGTCTGTTGTGCCATCTTGTCCTCATTGAATAAGCGGGGCTGACAACTTTTCGTGGTGAAATTGTCACCACGAAACCCAGCACTGGAGCCACTCCCGGTCCCCAACGCAATCGTTCTCTTTTCCCTGAACTTACCACCGAAACAGACAGTTAACCATAAGGAAAAATTGATCATCACATTAGCTTATGGTTAAAAATCTCAAAAATGACAACAGGACAAAAAACCAAATAACACGATACACGCAAACAAACATAACGAGTTAATAAAATAGTTTTGAATAAAGCGATATTAAGAACTAAAAAATTGTCAAAAATCGCTAAATCAAAAATTCACGGCATTAGAAAATATAATGCGAAATTACGGGTGAAATTAGTTTATTTCAAATGAGGAAAATCTCCCGGCGAAAAACCGGGAGATGAAAGTGTGATGGGTATCAAATAAACAAAAGAGGAGAAATTTTTAACGCAGCCATTCAGGCAAATCGTTTAATCCCATTGCCTGACGAATAAGTTGCGGTTTAACGCCAGGAAGCGTGTCGGCCAGTTTCAGACCAATATCACGCAGCAGTTTTTTCGCTGGATTAGCTCCAGAAAACAGATCGCGGAATCCTTGCATACCTGCCAGCATCAGCGCCGCGCTGTGCTTGCGGCTACGCTCATAGCGACGCAGGTAAATGTACTGCCCGATGTCTTTACCCTGACGATGCAGTCGTTTCAGTTCAGCAATCAGCTCTGCAGCATCCATAAAGCCGAGATTTACCCCCTGCCCCGCCAGCGGGTGGATGGTATGCGCGGCGTCGCCCACCAGCGCCAGACGGTGCGCGGCAAACTGGCGCGCATAACGCCCCGTCAGCGGGAACACCTGACGCTCGCTCTCAACCTTGCATAAGCCCAGTCGATTATCAAAAGCGATATTTAACGCGCGATTAAATTCGTCTTCCCCTGCCTGCTGCATCCGCTGCGCTTCCTCTGGCGACAGTGACCACACAATCGAGCAAAGATGCGGTTCGCTAAGCGGTAAAAAGGCCAGAATGCCTTCGCCATGGAAAACCTGCCGCGCCACAGCATCATGCGGTTCTTCCGTGCGAATGGTCGCCACCAGCGCGTGATGCTGATAATCCCAGAAAGTCAGCGGAATATCGGCCTTGTTGCGCAACCAGGAATTAGCGCCGTCCGCACCAATTACCAGACGCGCCGTTAACATGCTGCCATCTTTCAGCGTCAGGAAGGTTTCGTTTTCCCCCCAGGCGACCTGTTGTAATTCTGCGGGGGCCAGCAGGGTGATATCTGACGACTGCAGCGCTTTGTTCCACAGCGCGTAGTGAATCACTGAGTTTTCAACGATATGCCCAAGATGGCTATAACCCATGCTTTGATCGTCAAACGAGATGTGACCAAAACTGTCTTTATCCCACACTTCCATACCGTGATAACAGCTGGCTCTGCGAGAGAGGATGTCCTGCCAGACACCAAGACGGGTGAGTAATTTTTCGCTGGCGGCATTGATAGCCGAAACGCGCAGTTGTGGTGGTGCATCCGCCGCCAGAGGTTCCGGTACGCGCTGCTCCAGTACGGCAACGCGTAAGCCGCTCCCCTGTAAGCCGCAGGCAACCGCCAGCCCCACCATGCCGCCGCCAACAATGGCTACATCAACACTTTGCATTGTTTATTCCTTAAAACCGCCTTCAACGCGCCACCCAACCGAGGGTGCGCTGCGCCAGCACATCGCGTGCCGGGGTGAATAATTCCATCGTCATCAGCCCGATGTTGCGCCCGACAACCAACGGCGCCCAACGGTTGGCAAAAAGATGTACCAGACTGTCCGTAACGCCGATGGTTGCTTCGCGATCGCTCTGTCGACGCTGCTGATAACGGCACAATACGCCGTAATCACCAATGTCTTCTGCGCGCTCCTGCGCCTGGGTCAGGGTTTCCGCAAGGCTCATCACATCACGCATACCGAGGTTAAATCCTTGCCCGGCAATCGGGTGCAGGGTTTGCGCCGCATTGCCCACCAGCACGGTGCGATGGGTAATCGGTCTGGCGGCGCGGGTTAACGCCAGCGGATAAGCACTGCGTTTACCGGCGTGGGTAATTTGCCCCAGTCGCCAGCCAAAGGCAGACTGGAGTTCACGGCAAAACTTCTCGTCGCTCCACGCCAACACTTCTTCGCGCCGTTCCAGTGGATGACACCAGACCAGCGAACAGCGTCCTTCAGACATCGGCAACATCGCCAGCGGGCCATGTTGCGTAAAGCGTTCAAAAGCGCGCCCTTCATGCGCAATGGAAGTTGCAACGTTCGCAATCACAGCCAGTTGTTCGTAGGGCTCCTGCTGCCAGTCAACGCCACAGGTAGTAGCTAACGAGGAATGCGTACCGTCAGCCGCCACCAGCACGCGGCCCGTCAGCGTCTCGCCACTCTCCAGCGTCACTTCAACGTTAGCTGGGGTACGAACAACATTAGCAATGCGATCCGGGCAATGCAGCGTTACGCCAGGCGCTTTGCGCAACAGCGCAAACAGCCGTTGCCCGACATTGTGTAATTCGACAACCTGCCCCAGCGCCGCCAGTTGGTAATCTTCTGCGGCGAGGGTGACGAATCCGGCATGACCACGATCGCTGACATGCACGGTGGTGATGGCGGTTGCGCAATCAGCCAGAGATTGCCAGACACCGATGCGCGCCAGCTGCTGACAGGTGCCCGCCGCCAGCGCAATAGCCCGTCCATCAAAGCCCGGATGAGCATGAGACTCTGGCGCGGTCGCTTCAATCAAATGTACCGGCAGCGTCCCGTGACTTAACCGGGAAATAGCCAGCGCCAGCGTCGCGCCAGCCATGCCGCCACCGACGATGATTACGCTCATTGCTTTCTCGCAGCTGCCATCAATGCTTCGATTTCTTCCGGCTTTTTCACCACGCTGGCGGTGAGGTTTTCGTTGCCGTTTTCGGTAATCACAATGTCGTCTTCAATACGAATGCCGATACCGCGATATTGTTCTGGCACTTCTGCATCCGGCGCAATATACAGCCCTGGCTCTACGGTCAGTACCATGCCCGGTTCCAGAATGCGCGAGCGATCCTGGCCATAAACGCCAACGTCATGGACATCCAGACCTAACCAGTGGCTCAGGCCATGCATAAAGAAAGGACGATGGGCGTTCTGAGCGATCAGTTCATCAACATCACCTTTCAGAATACCGAGTTTTACCAGGCCGCTAATCATGATGCGCACAACTTCACCGGTGACTTCCTGAATGGAAGTTCCCGGACGATACAGGCGCAGGCTGGTTTCAAGAGATTCCAGCACAATGTCGTAGATTTCACGCTGGGCCTGGGTGAATTTGCCATTGACCGGGAAGGTACGGGTGATGTCGCCCGCGTAACCTTTATATTCACAACCTGCGTCAATCAACACCAGGTCGCCGTCGCGCAATTCACACTCGTTTTCGGTGTAATGAAGAATGCAGCCGTTTTCACCGCTGCCGACAATGGTGTTATAGGAAGGATAGCGCGCACCGTGGCGGTTGAATTCGTGGTGAATTTCGCCTTCCAGATGGTACTCGAACATCCCCGGACGACATTTTTCCATCGCCCGGGTATGCGCCAGTGCGCTGATTTCACCCGCGCGGAGAAGTACGGCAATCTCTTCCGGCGATTTGAACAGGCGCATTTCATGAACAATGGGACGCCAGTCGATCATCGTTGCTGGCGCGGTGAGATTTTGCCGCGAGCCTTTACGCAATTTTTCCAGCGCACTATTCACGATTTCATCAGCATATGCATATTCGCCCTGGGCGTGGTAAACCACATCCAAACCGTTAAGCAGTTGATAAAGTTGCTGATTAATTTCACTGAACGCCAGAGCGCGATCAACGCCCAGTTTCTCTGGCGCGGCATCCTGACCTAAACGACGGCCAAACCAGATCTCCGCCGTCAGGTCGCGCACGCGGTTAAACAAAACGCTGTGGTTATGAGTGTCATCGCTTTTAATCAGCACCAGTACCGCTTCCGGTTCATTAAAGCCGGTGAAGTACCAGAAGTCGCTGTTCTGACGATAGGGGTATTCGCTGTCGGCGCTTCGGGTCACTTCTGGTGCCGCAAAAATCAGCGCGGCGCTGCCGGGTTGCATTTGCTCCACCAGGGCCTGACGGCGGCGCTGAAATTCCTGCTGAGATATCTCACTCATAACACTCTCCTTACGTTTTTTGTTTTTAGTGTAGAGTCGGTTTTTGTACTTCTGGTGCGGTCGGTTGCGGATGAGTAAAGGTGTCATGGCATAACAGCGCAGCAACACGGACGTACTCGATGATCTCTTCAAGCGACATTTCCAGCTCTTCTTGATCTTCGTCTTCGTCGTAGCCCAGTTGCGCGATGTTACGCAGATCGTCAATGGCTTCACCAGTTTCGCCAGTCACTTTATCCAGCTTCGGCTGAGTGACGCCAAGACCGAGCAGGAAGTGATTTACCCAGCCAGCCAACGCATCAGCGCGATCGAAAACGCTAACGCCATCGCCATCAGGCAGATAAAGCTGAAAAAGGAAGCCGTCATCCTGCAAGGCATCACTGGTGGCAGAGTGCATTTTGCGCAATGCTTGGGCAAGTTCATGCCCGAAAGCCATACCTTCGTTCGTCAGGTCGTGAAGCAGCGGCAGCCAGGAGCTGTCATCATTACCGCCACATATCATCCCACTGATTAAACCATGCATCTCAGCGGGGGTCAGACCTGTCCCTTGTTGGTTCAGATACTGGTTCATTTCATTGTAACCAGGCATTTCGTTCTGTATTGACATAAGCATTCGGCATCAAAGGGAGGAAGATTCATGATATGCTATCACTTTGGACCCTGGTGGACCAGAAAAGGGCTTGTCTCATTGCACCAGGGTAGCTATAGTTTCGCCCCTTCGCAGACCAAAGGTCTGAAGGCGAAGGCAGCGCAGTCAATCAGCAGGAAGGTGGCATGTCTGCACAACCCGTCGATATCCAAATTTTTGGCCGTTCACTGCGTGTGAACTGCCCGCCTGACCAAAGGGATGCGTTGAATCAGGCTGCGGACGATCTGAACCAACGGTTGCAAGATCTGAAAGAACGCACTAGAGTCACAAATACTGAACAGTTGGTTTTCATTGCCGCATTGAATATCAGCTACGAGTTAGCGCAAGAAAAAGCGAAGACTCGTGACTACGCGGCAAGCATGGAACAGCGTATTCGGATGCTGCAACAGACCATAGAACAAGCGTTACTTGAACAAGGTCGCATCACCGAAAAAACGAACCAAAACTTTGAATGACACTTTCCGGTTTACTGTGGTAGAGTAACCGTGAAGACAAAATTTCTCTGAGATGTTCGCAAGCGGGCCAGTCCCCTGAGCCGATATTTCATACCACAAGAATGTGGCGCTCCGTGGTTGGTGAGCATGCTCGGTCCGTCCGAGAAGCCTTAAAACTGCGACGACACATTCACCTTGAACCAAGGGTTCAAGGGTTACAGCCTGCGGCGGCATCTCGGAGATTCCCTTCTTATCTGGCACCAGCCATGACGCAACTACCAGAGCTCCCACTGACATTATCCCGACAAGAAATCCGCAAAATGATTCGGCAACGTCGTCGTGCGTTAACGCCGGAACAACAACGTGAAATGGGCCAGCAGGCTGCCATGCGGATGATGAGTTATCCCCCTGTTGTGATGGCGCATACGGTCGCTGTATTCCTCTCTTTTGATGGCGAACTCGACACCCAGCCGCTCATAGAGCAACTCTGGCGCGCAGGTAAGCGCGTGTATCTTCCCGTTTTGCATCCCTTTAGTGCCGGTAATTTACTGTTCCTGAATTACCATCCTAAGAGTGAACTGGTAATGAACAGGTTGAAGATCCACGAGCCAAAACTGGACGTGCGTGACGTGCTCCCCCTTTCCCGATTAGACGTCCTGATAACGCCGCTGGTCGCCTTTGATGAGTTCGGTCAACGGCTGGGAATGGGCGGTGGATTTTATGATCGGACATTGCAAAACTGGCAGCACTACAACATGCAGCCAGTAGGTTATGCCCATGATTGCCAGTTGGTGGAAAAACTCCCCGTAGAAGAATGGGACGTCCCGCTGCCTGCGGTGGTTACGCCATCGAAAATCTGGGAGTGGTGAGGGCGACACACCTGCATCGCCCTGATTGACATCGTTGATTCTTTAACCTAATTTAGTGAGTAAGGGTAAGGGAGGATTGCTCCTCCCCTGAGACTGACTGTTAATAAGCTGGGAAACTTATGAGTAACAGTACAATCAGTATGATGACAAGTCGCATCATAACCCTTCTCCTTTAAGCCCTCGCTTCGGTGAGGGCTTTACCGTTACAGCCCTGTGCTGCCCCGCCATCGTAAATCCACTTTGAATAAACACAATGCATTGATCTGGCTTTAATTTATTTCTTCGAGCAGGCTCGCAAAGGCGATTACACAGCGATGCAAATGCCGTAATTAGCGCGGTAAAAGAGATAAAAAAACGGGCAAAGTCAGTGACCTGCCCGTTGATTGTCAGAGAAGGGGGATTAGTACAGCAGACGGGCGCGAACAGTACCCGGAATAGCTTTCATGGCCTGTAACGCTTTTTCAGCAACGTCTTCGTCAGCTTCAATATCAATAACGACGTAACCCATTTGCGCAGAGGTTTGCAGATACTGGGCAGCGATGTTAACGCCCTGCTCGGCAAATATTTTGTTCAGCGCAGTCAGCACGCCCGGACGGTTTTCGTGGATGTGCATCAGACGGCGACCACCGTGCAGCGGCAGTGAGACTTCCGGGAAGTTCACCGCAGAGAGCGTTGAGCCATTGTCAGAGTACTTGATTAATTTGCCCGCAACTTCCAGGCCGATATTCTCCTGTGCTTCCTGAGTCGAACCGCCAATGTGTGGCGTCAGCAGAACATTGTCGAATTCGCACAGCGGAGAGGTAAACGGATCGCTATTGGTCGCCGGTTCCGTCGGGAACACATCGATTGCGGCCCCTGCCAGATGTTTGCTCGCCAGCGCGTCACACAGCGCCGGAATATCAACCACCGTTCCGCGCGAAGCGTTAATCAGTAGCGAGCCCGGCTTCATCAGCGAGATCTCTTTCGCGCCCATCATATTTTTGGTAGACGCATTCTCTGGCACATGCAGACTCACTACATCGCTCATATTCAGCAGGTCGGAAAGATGTTGCACCTGAGTGGCGTTGCCCAACGGCAGTTTGTTTTCAATATCATAGAAGTAAACATACATCCCCAGCGATTCTGCCAGAATGCCCAGTTGCGTACCAATATGACCATAACCAATAATGCCCAGCTTTTTGCCGCGCGCTTCAAAAGAACCTGCGGCCAGCTTGTTCCATACGCCACGGTGCGCTTTGGCGTTGGCTTCCGGCACTCCGCGTAATAGCAGCAGAAGTTCGCCAATCACCAGCTCAGCAACGGAACGCGTATTTGAAAACGGGGCATTAAATACCGGGATCCCGCGTTTTGCCGCAGCATTCAAATCAACCTGGTTGGTCCCAATGCAGAAACAGCCAATAGCGACTAGTTTTTCAGCAGCGTTGATCACGTCTTCGGTCAGATGGGTACGGGATCGCAAGCCGATGAAGTGGGCATCGCGGATGGATTCTTTTAATTGTTCATCATCCAGCGCGCCTTTGTGAAATTCGATGTTGGTGTAACCTGCCGCACGAAGGCTTTCGAGCGCCTTTTGATGCACGCCTTCTACCAGCAGAAACTTAATCTTGTCTTTCTCCAGCGATACCTTTGCCATTTACCCAATCCTGTCTTTGAAATGTTGTGTGCGGATTTGCGTCCGCCTTTCAACATATCAAAAAATAATATTGCGGCAATATGAACGTTTGCGTCGCGATGTTGAGGAAATATCACGCAAAGGTATTTCTTGGATGAATATGCTGGTTTAGAGGATTTATTTAGAGCAATCGACAATAGCCTGGTAAAAACGTGACACATGTCACTAAATTTAATGAAGAGAATTTTTTTAACGGGGGAGGTGCCCCCGTCAGATCATTTCACAATGGTTTTGACACCGTCAGGTGTGCCAATCAGCGCAACGTCCGCGCCACGGTTAGCAAACAAGCCAACGGTCACCACGCCAGGAATCGCATTTATAGCGTTTTCCATCGCGATCGGGTCAAGGATTTCCATGCCATGGACGTCGAGGATCACGTTGCCATTATCGGTCACCACACCCTGACGGTATTCCGGACGACCGCCCAGTTTCACCAACTGGCGCGCCACTGCACTACGTGCCATCGGAATAACTTCTACTGGCAGCGGGAATTTGCCCAGAATATCAACCTGCTTGGAAGCGTCTGCAATACAGATAAATTTTTCCGCAACCGAAGCAATGATTTTTTCACGGGTCAGAGCCGCGCCGCCGCCTTTGATCATCTGCATGTGGCCGTTGATTTCATCTGCGCCATCAACGTAGATGCCGAGGCTGTCTACTTCATTGAGATCAAAAACGTGAATGCCGAGGCTCTTCAGTTTTTCAGTGGATGCATCCGAGCTGGAAACAGCCCCTTCAATCTGACCTTTCATCGTGCCGAGCGCATCAATAAAGTGTGCGGCGGTGGAACCTGTACCTACGCCAACAATGGTACCGGGCTGAACATACTGAAGTGCCGCCCATCCTACTGCTTTTTTCAATTCATCCTGCGTCATGATCGTTTCGCCTGTGGTATGAAATTTCACACGCATTATATACAAAAAAAGCGACCCGGACCCCGTCAGCAAGTCGGCGACGCATTTATCCATGAAATAACAGGTAACACCGGACATCCTCTTTTGCCCTGGTAAGCCAGGGGCTTGATAATATGACGAATATGAATAATATCCATTGCGGGTTTCGCGCCTCACAAAGACTAAAAAAGCACGATAAAGCCAACCAAAATTTCCATTATGACTGCTTTTGCATACGTTAAATGCTCTGTACCCAAAGCAAAATTATGTCATAGTTCGGCATAAGAAAATTTGAGGAGCAGGTTAAAGCAATGAAACGCCCGGACTACAGGACATTACAGGCACTGGATGCGGTGATACGTGAACGAGGATTTGAGCGCGCGGCACAGAAATTGTGCATTACGCAATCAGCCGTCTCACAGCGCATTAAGCAGCTGGAAAATATGTTCGGGCAGCCGCTGTTGGTGCGAACGGTTCCCCCGCGCCCGACAGAACAAGGGCAAAAATTACTGGCACTGCTTCGCCAGGTCGAGCTGCTGGAAGAAGAGTGGCTGGGCGATGAACA
Source organism: Escherichia sp. E2586 (assembly GCF_005781105.1). NCBI lineage: Bacteria > Pseudomonadati > Pseudomonadota > Gammaproteobacteria > Enterobacterales > Enterobacteriaceae > Escherichia > Escherichia sp. E2586. The sequence continues at coordinate 234,405 of NZ_VATN01000007.1, read as the reverse complement.
AACCGGTTCCACCCCACTACTGCTCTCGCTGGCAGTCAACGCCGACAGTCTGGCAACCTGGTTGCTTCCGGCACTGGCTCCTGTACTGGCTGATTCACCTATTCGCCTGAACTTACAGGTGGAAGATGAAACTCGCACCCAGGAGCGTCTGCGTCGAGGTGAAGTGGTCGGCGCGGTGAGTATTCAACATCAGGCGCTGCCCAGTTGCCTGGTCGATAAACTTGGCGCGCTCGACTATCTGTTCGTCAGCTCCAAACCGTTTGCCGAGAAATACTTCCCCAACGGAGTAAGTCGTTCTGCGCTGCTCAAAGCACCAGTAGTCGCGTTTGACCATCTTGACGATATGCACCAGGCATTTTTGCAGCAAAACTTCGATCTGCCGCCTGGTAGCGTACCGTGCCATATCGTTAACTCGTCCGAAGCCTTCGTGCAGCTCGCTCGCCAGGGTACAACCTGCTGTATGATCCCACACCTGCAAATTGAAAAAGAATTGGCCAGCGGAGAGTTGATTGATCTGACGCCCGGGCTATTCCAACGGCGAATGCTCTACTGGCATCGCTTTGCCCCTGAAAGCCGCATGATGCGTAAAGTCACTGATGCTTTGCTCGACTATGGTCACAAAGTGCTTCGTCAGGATTAATCAATCAGTTAACGCCTGATAGCACATATCAGGCGTTTTTCTTTTTTTCTTTTTTATTCTTTGAATAACGTCACAAAACAGACAAATCTCACACGGCAAAAAACGACGCCCCATTCCATTTTTTTTGCTGGCGACAAACCCGTATAAAAAGCTCACCGTAAGCGCAAACACCCTCATTTTTATTGCGTTTTATGGAGCAAATAATGTCAAACGTGCAAGAGTGGCAACAGCTTGCCAACAAGGAGTTGAGCCGTCGGGAGAAAACCGTCGACTCACTGGTTCAGCAAACGGCGGAAGGGATCGCCATCAAGCCACTGTATACCGAAGCCGATCTCGACAATCTGGAAGTGACCGGTACCCTTCCTGGCTTGCCGCCTTACGTTCGTGGTCCCCGCGCCACCATGTATACCGCCCAACCGTGGACCATCCGTCAGTATGCCGGTTTCTCGACAGCCAAAGAGTCCAACGCTTTTTATCGCCGTAACCTGGCTGCCGGGCAAAAAGGTCTTTCCGTGGCGTTTGACCTTGCCACCCACCGTGGCTACGACTCCGATAACCCGCGCGTGGCGGGCGATGTTGGCAAAGCGGGCGTCGCTATCGACACCGTAGAAGATATGAAAGTGCTCTTCGACCAAATCCCGCTGGATAAAATGTCGGTTTCGATGACCATGAACGGCGCAGTCCTGCCAGTGCTGGCCTTTTATATCGTGGCGGCAGAAGAGCAAGGCGTTCCCCCCGATAAACTGACGGGTACAATTCAGAACGATATCCTCAAAGAGTACCTCTGCCGCAATACCTATATTTACCCACCGAAACCTTCTATGCGCATTATCGCTGACATTATCGCCTGGTGTTCCGGCAATATGCCGCGCTTCAATACCATTAGCATCAGCGGCTACCACATGGGCGAAGCCGGTGCGAACTGTGTGCAACAGGTGGCGTTTACTCTCGCCGATGGGATTGAGTACATCAAAGCAGCTCTCTCTGCTGGCTTAAAAATTGATGACTTCGCCCCGCGCCTGTCGTTCTTCTTTGGTATCGGCATGGACCTGTTTATGAACGTCGCCATGCTGCGCGCCGCACGCTATCTCTGGAGCGAAGCAGTAAGCGGGTTTGGTGCTAAAGATCCGAAATCGCTGGCGCTACGCACCCACTGTCAAACCTCCGGCTGGAGTCTCACCGAACAGGATCCGTATAACAACGTTATCCGCACCACCATTGAAGCGTTGGCAGCTACCCTTGGCGGAACCCAGTCGCTGCATACAAATGCCTTTGATGAAGCGCTTGGTTTGCCGACCGATTTTTCGGCACGTATTGCCCGTAACACCCAGATCATTATTCAGGAAGAGTCAGAACTCTGTCGCACCGTCGATCCGCTGGCCGGTTCTTATTACGTTGAGTCACTAACCGATCAGATCGTGAAACAGGCCAGAGCCATCATTGATCAGATCGACGAAGCCGGAGGCATGGCGAAGGCGATCGAAGCAGGTCTGCCAAAAAGGATGATCGAAGAAGCGTCTGCTCGTGAACAGTCGTTGATCGACCAGGGCAAACGCGTGATCGTCGGCGTCAACAAGTACAAACTGGATCACGAAGATGAAACTGATGTCCTTGAAATCGACAACGTGATGGTGCGTAACGAGCAAATTGCTTCGCTGGAACGCATTCGCGCCACCCGTGATGATGCCGCCGTAACCGCCGCGTTGAACGCTCTGACTCACGCTGCACAGCATAACGAAAACCTGCTGGCTGCCGCTGTTAATGCGGCTCGCGTTCGCGCGACGCTGGGTGAAATATCCGATGCGCTGGAAGCCGCTTTTGACCGTTATCTGGTACCGAGCCAGTGTGTTACCGGTGTCATTGCGCAAAGCTATCATCAGTCGGAAAAATCAGCCTTCGAGTTTGATGCCATTGTTGCGCAAACGGAGCTGTTCCTTGCCGACAATGGTCGTCGCCCGCGCATTCTGATCGCCAAAATGGGACAAGATGGACACGATCGCGGAGCGAAAGTCATTGCCAGCGCCTATTCCGATCTTGGTTTCGACGTTGATTTGAGTCCCATGTTCTCCACGCCGGAAGAGATCGCCCGCCTGGCAGTGGAAAACGACGTTCATGTGGTGGGCGCATCCTCGCTTGCAGCAGGACATAAAACGCTGATCCCGGAACTGGTTGAAGCCCTGAAAAAATGGGGGCGCGAAGATATTTGCGTGGTCGCCGGTGGCGTTATTCCGCCGCAAGATTATGCCTTCCTGCAAGAGCGTGGCGTGGCGGCGATTTATGGTCCTGGTACTCCCATGCTCGACAGCGTGCGTGATGTGCTGAACCGGATTAGCCAACATCATGATTAACGAAGCCACGCTGGCAGACAGCATTCGACGCCTACGTCTGGGTGAGCGAGCCACGCTCGCCCAGGCCATGACGCTGGTTGAGAGCCGTCACCCTCGCCATCAGGCACTCAGCACTCAACTGCTTGATGCCATCATGCCGTTTTGTGGTAACGCCCTGCGACTGGGCGTTACCGGCACGCCAGGAGCAGGAAAAAGTACCTTTCTTGAAGCCTTTGGCATGTTACTGATTCGCCAGGGGCTGAAAGTCGCGGTGATTGCCGTCGATCCCAGCAGTCCAGTAACCGGTGGCAGCATCCTTGGGGATAAGACTCGCATGACCGAACTGGCGCGTGCCGATGCAGCGTTTATTCGCCCGGTTCCGTCATCTGGTCACCTTGGCGGCGCCAGCCAGCGAGCGCGGGAGTTAATGCTGTTATGTGAAGCGGCGGGTTATGACGTGGTGATCGTTGAAACCGTCGGTGTCGGACAGTCAGAAACGGAAGTCGCCCGCATGGTGGACTGCTTTATCTCGCTGCAAATTGCCGGTGGTGGCGATGATCTCCAGGGCATTAAAAAGGGTTTGATGGAGATGGCGGATCTGATTGTCATCAACAAAGATGATGGTGATAACCACACCAATGTCGCCATTACCCGCCATATGTACGAAAGCGCTCTGCATATTTTGCGCCGCAAATATGACGAATGGCAGCCACAGGTCCTCACCTGTAGTGCACTGGAAAAATGCGGCATCGATGAAATTTGGCGCGCAATTATCGATTTCAAAACCGCACTGACTACCAGCGGTCGTTTACAACAGGTGCGGCAACAACAGTCGGTGGAATGGCTGCGTAAACAGACCGAAGAAGAGGTACTGCACCACCTGTTCACTAATAAAGATTTCGATCGCTATTACAGCCAAACGCTATTAGCGGTCAAAAATAATATGCTCTCGCCGCGCACAGGTTTGCGGCAGCTCAGTGATTTTATCCAGACTCAATATTTTAATTAAGGGAATTTTTATGTCTTATCAGTATGTTAATGTAGCCATCATCAACAAAGTGGCGGTCATTGAGTTTAACTATGCCCGCAAACTCAATGCGTTAAGTAAAGTCTTTATTGATGACCTGATTCAGGCATTAAACGATCTCAATCGTCCAGAAATCCGCTGCATCATTCTGCGTGCCCCAAGTGGTTCCAAAGTCTTTTCCGCAGGTCACGACATTCATGAGTTGCCGTCAGGAGGTCGCGATCCGCTCTCTTACGATGATCCGCTACGTCAAATTACCCGCGTGATCCAAAAATGCCCTAAACCAGTAATTTCGATGGTCGAAGGTAGCGTCTGGGGTGGCGCATTTGAAATGATCATGAGTTCTGATCTGATCATCGCCGCCAGTACCTCTACCTTCTCAATGACGCCAGTCAACCTGGGCGTACCGTATAACCTGGTGGGGATCCACAACCTGACTCGTGACGCGGGCTTCCACATTGTCAAAGAGCTGATTTTTACCGCTTCGCCAATCACCGCCCAACGCGCGCTGGCTGTTGGCATTCTTAACCACGTTGTTGAGGCCGATGAACTGGAAGATTTCACCTTACAAATGGCTCACCACATTTCCGAAAAAGCACCGTTAGCCATTGCAGTAATCAAGGAAGAGCTGCGCGTGTTGGGTGAAGCGCACACTATGAATTCAGATGAATTTGAGCGTATTCAAGGGATGCGCCGGGCGGTTTATGACAGCGAAGATTATCAGGAAGGTATGAACGCCTTCCTGGAAAAACGTAAACCTAATTTCGTCGGTCATTAATGATCCACGAACTAAGGAGCAAAGGATGAATATTACCCGGACAAGGATGACCGCCGATGAAGCGGCGGAAATTATCCAGCACAACGATATGGTGGCATTCAGTGGTTTTACCCCTGCGGGTTCGCCCAAGGCTCTTCCTGTTGCCATTGCCCGTCGCGCCAATGAACAACATGAGGCGAAAAAACCGTATCAAATTCGCCTGCTGACCGGAGCGTCGATTAGCGCCGCCGCCGATGACATACTCTCTGAAGCTGACGCCGTTTCATGGCGCGCGCCATACCAGACATCATCGGGATTGCGTAAAAAGATCAATCAGGGATCGGTTAGTTTTGTTGATCTGCATTTGAGCGAAGTTGCGCAAATGGTCAACTACGGCTTTTTCGGCGACATCGATGTTGCGGTAATTGAAGCCTCAGCCCTCGCTCCGGATGGTCGCGTCTGGTTAACCAGTGGGATCGGTAATGCCCCGACCTGGTTGCTGCGCGCAAAGAAAGTGATCATTGAACTCAATCATTATCACGATCCGCGCGTTGCAGAACTGGCGGATATTGTGACTCCTGGCGCACCACCGCGGCGCAATAGTGTGTCGATCTTCCATGCGATGGATCGCGTCGGTACCCGCTATGTACAAATCGATCCGAAAAAAATTGTCGCCGTCGTGGAAACTAACTTACCTGATGCAGGTAACTCGCTGGATAAACAAAATCCTGTGTGCCAGCAAATCGCCGACAATGTGGTCACCTTCTTGTTGCGTGAAATGGCGCAGGGGCGCATTCCGCGGGAATTTCTGCCACTGCAAAGCGGGGTTGGCAACATCAATAATGCGGTAATGGCGCGTCTGGGGGAAAACCCGGAAATTCCTCCGTTTATGATGTATTCGGAAGTGCTACAGGAGTCTGTGGTTCATCTTCTGGAAACCGGCAAAATTACCGGGGCCAGCGCCTCCAGTCTGACAATTTCTGCCGATTCACTGCGCAAGATTTACGCCAATATGGATTACTTCGCCAGTCGCATTGTGTTACGTCCGCAAGAAATTTCCAATAACCCAGAAATTATCCGCCGCCTTGGTGTTATCGCTCTGAATGTCGGCCTCGAGTTTGATATTTACGGACACGCCAACTCCACGCACGTAGTCGGCGTTAATTTAATGAATGGTATCGGCGGTAGCGGTGATTTTGAACGCAACGCGTATCTGTCGATCTTTATGGCACCGTCGATTGCTAAAGAAGGCAAGATCTCAACCATCGTGCCTATGTGCAGCCATGTTGATCACAGCGAACACAGCGTGAAAGTGATCATCACAGAACAAGGGATCGCCGACTTACGTGGCCTCTCCCCACTTCAGCGCGCGCGCACTATCATCGATAACTGCGCACATCCGATGTACCGTGACTATCTGCATCGCTATCTGGAGAATGCACCCGGCGGGCATATTCACCACGATCTTAGCCACGTTTTCGATCTGCATCGCAATTTGATCGAAACGGGCTCAATGCTAGGTTAATCGCTCGTACCGTCACGATCTTCAGCAATTTGCTGTAGCAGCGTGGCGGTATAGCGATGATTTTTCAGTGAATAAAGATATTCCTGCATATACATTGGCGTATGCGGTGCGTCAAAATATTTCAACGTAGCTGGGTTCACCAGCCGCCATGCAAAATGTGGGATCACCGTAAGAAAATGTCCGTGCTCAACGGCGCTGATTTTGGCCATAAAACTGTATGGGCGATAAATAATTGTTGGATTGATCCCACAAGGGCGCATGTTCGCATCAATCATCGCTTCATAATTAGCACGGTTTTGAAAGCGCATCTGTAACCAGGGCAACTCCTGTAACAACTCCTGCTCCTGACGCTCTTCATAACGGCGAGAAACGAGAAACCCCAGTCGCAGCGGCGGCAGTTCACTCATTGTTAGATTATCCAACCCGTGTACACGAGCGGAAACATGCTGCGGAGAGATAATAAAATCAAGCTGACGATAGAAGAGATTGTCGATAACCTCATTTTCGCTGAATTCAACCGGCTGGGCCGTCACGCCTTCATACTTATCACCCAGGCTAATTAACTGATCAAAAATAATCGTCGGATAGGTATTATCGATACCTATCACAATTTCACGAGAACGACGTCCAGAATTATGAATTTCATTATCGATCGCAGAAAGCCGTTGGTAAACCGGGAAAAGCTTTTGATAAAGCTCCTGCCCGGCTTTATTAAGGCTGATGTTATTATCTTTACGGGTAAATAATGTATAACCAATTTGCTCCTCTAGCGCGGCAATACTTTTGCCGAACGGTGAAGCAGTCATATGTAACTTTTCTGCCGCTCGGGCAATATTATTGGTTTGCGCTAATAAAATAAAATTGCGCATCTTTTTCGAAATAAAAATATCCATCGACGCTTCCTCCAAACATCCCTGTCCGCTTAACCGTTTCAGTAAGTTAATCCTTAATGAAATCGCAAGCAAAGATAGGTGTTTACGTCATGGTTTTACAGAAAATTACAGAAAAAAGAGGCGATATCAGATAAAGACATTAGCCCGACAAATGAGTCGGGCTACAGGTATTATTGTGCGGCAGGTGTTTTAGCGGGTTGTTGATCCACTGGTTCTAACTGAAAGACCACATCGACCTGATCATCAAACTGAATAGCGGCCTGCTCGTATGTTTCTTGGGCGGAAACCGGCGCGGCATCGGCTTTCATCATGCGTACCATTGGGCTGGGCTGATAATTGGAAACATGGTAGCGCACGCTATATACCGGCCCCAGTTTGCGATTAAAGCCGTTCGCCAGCTCCTGAGCCTGATGAATCGCGTTATCAATCGCTGCCTTACGCGCTTTGTCTTTATAGGCATCTGGCTGTGCCACGCCCAACGACACAGAACGAATTTCGTTGAGTCCGGCCTTCAGCGCGCCATCCAGCAAGGAATTCAGTTTGTCTAACTGACGAAGCGTGACTTCCACCGTTCTCACGGCACGATAGCCTTTCAGGATACTTTTACCATCCTGGTAATCGTAGTCTGGCTGGGTACGCAAATTCGCGGAACTGATATCTTTTTTCGCGATCTGATTGAGTTCAAGGAAAGAGATATATTGCGCGACACGCTCATCCGCCTGCTTCTTGGCAGAAGCGGCATCCTTCGCCGTCACGTTAACTTCAATAGCAAGAATAGCGATATCTGGCACCGCATCAACGCTTGCCGTTCCTGAAGTGACAATGTGCGGACCATCCGGTAGTTCATTGGCCTGCACAGCCATCCCGCTGAAACCCATCAATGCCGCCAGGGCGATAACTTTGAACTTCACGTTAGTCTCTCCGTGTTAATTGACTTGCCCAAAATTCAGGACCTCTGGAGGCAAGCTTAGCGTCTCTGTTTTATTTTTCCATCAGATAGCGCCTAACTGAACAAGGCTTGTGCATGAGCAACACCCTCTTTCGCCAGTTGTAGGGCGATAATCCACATAACGCAGCCCACCACGAGATTGATAATGCGCTGCGCTTTGGCAGTACGCAAACGCGGCGCCAGCCAGGCGGCTAATAACGCCAGACCAAAAAACCACAGGAAAGAGGCACTGATCGTCCCGAGCGCAAACCAGCGTTTTGGTTCGACATCAAGCTGTCCGCCCAGGCTGCCTAATACCACAAAGGTATCCAGGTAAACATGTGGATTCAGCCAGGTTACTGCCAGCATAGTGGCAATAATTTTCCAACGTCCCTGCTTCATCACTTCAGCACTAACCAGCTCAATATTGCTGCTCATCGCCGTTTTAAAAGCACCAAAGCCATACCACAGCAAGAAGGCCACACCGCCCCAGGTCACCAGCGCCAGCAACCACGGTGACTGCATCAATAACGCGCTACCACCAAAAATCCCGGCGCAAATCAGGACCAAATCGCTTATCGCGCAGAGCAAAGCAATCATAATGTGGTACTGACGACGAATGCCCTGATTCATCACAAAAGCATTTTGCGGACCAAGCGGCAGAATCATAGCAGCACCAAGTGCAAGGCCTTGAAAATAATAAGAAAACACGTTTAACATTCCGAACTAATTATCTGATAAAGAGACTATAGCGCGGGATTGTTATTAGATAAAATTTATAATGCTAATAGCATATAAATAATTTTAATAAAAAAATAAATAATTCTATTCGGTAACTGATTTTAGGATAAAGATCTCATCATTCCCCATAACATAAACGGCGTTATGGCTCTCTTTCCTGCTAGCGTTGTAAAGGACTAACACTATGCAAGCCTATGATCTCACTCTTCTCCCCTACCCTATCCACGAAAATATACCGCGCCAACAAGGTTGGTGCTTTGGCCTACCGCCAGGCATAACGCCCGAACAGTGGCCGCTGGATCCAAATAATGGTTTCCCATTGAATCATGGATTTACCCTGCTGTTGCCGGAAGATTATCGGATTTATGGGCCAGAGATTGTCGCGTTATCTTTCTTTGCTGTTGCGCCCGAGCACAACGATGGCGGAACACCATGTACAGAAGAAATATTGGATGTGTTTGAGAATTTTGAATCCTGCCCCCCACCTGAAGATCCAGATCTTTATGTTTTCTGGCAGGCAGAAAAGCAACGACATCCACGGCTATTTCGGATGGAAGATATATTAGGCTGTTCTTATGCGGTGATTTTACTCACCCAGCACGAGTTCAACGGCCCATTTTGTGAGCCGCCTGAACTTATACCTAACCACTATCGCGACCAGCAAGATACGCCAGAATGGCTGACTATTGGCAGTGCTTTTAGTTATTTTCAGGCTAACGTCAGGCCAAAAGATACGCCTGAAAGCAATTTTGTATACCGTAAAATGGGCACCATTCCTGAGCAGTCGCTGGCTTTCAATCTGGCGATTTCATGCGAGCCGCGCGCTTTTGATCCTAATGCGGGAATTAGCCCCACAGAAAGAAATAATACGGAATATCAGTCCATTCGTTATTTTTCTAAAGATGCAGAGGGAAAAAGTAAATGTGAAACTCACCAGTGGCATAGTGCACATCTACCCAATCATCTCGGTGGTTCAATGGCGCCCGTGCAGTCTATACCAAACGGAATGTCGCCTTATTATATTGAGTTTGAAGAGTATTTCGGTGGGTATAATTTCGGTGCAGGTAATGCCTGGCTGGACTTTAAAAATATGAAGTTTGATTTTAGTTGTTAAAAATGAGGGCTTATCACCTTGATAAGCCCTCATTACATAATTAACTATTGCTCTCTTTCACCCGCTTGAAGTTCACATCCATTTGCGGATACGGGAAGCTGATACCAGCAGCATCAAATTCACGTTTAATACGTTCCAGCACATCCCAGTACACGTTTTGCAGATCGCCACTGTTGCTCCAGGCACGCACGACGAAATTAATCGACGATGCGCCAAGTTCGTTCAGGCGTACTGTAATTTCACGATCTTTTAAAATACGATCTTCGGACTGAATAATATCGGTCAGGATCTGCTTAACCTGATCGATATCAGAATCATACGCTACGCCAATAATAAATTCGTTACGGCGCGCCGGCTCACGAGAGAAGTTAATAATATTACCGGCAATAATTTTACCGTTCGGAATAACAATAATTTTACCGTCTGCGGTACGCATGGTGGTGGAGAAAATCTGCACACTCTGTACAGTACCGGCAACGCCGCCGAGGTCAACATATTCTCCTGCACGGAACGGGCGGAACATAACCAGCAAAACGCCAGCAGCCAGGTTAGATAGTGACCCCTGCAAGGCCAGACCTACAGCTAAACCTGCGGCACCGAGTACGGCAATGACCGATGCGGTTTGTACGCCCACGCGGCCCAGTGCTGCAATTAACGTAAAGGCGATAATTGCGTAACGGATTAATGCAGAAAGAAAATCAGCAACGGTGGCATCTATGTTACGGGAGATCATCAGGCGATTCACCGCGTTGGAAATCATCCGCGCGATAATCAAACCAACGATGATGATCGCGAGTGCCGCCACGATGTTTACAGCATAACTCAGCAACAGCGCCTGGTTGTTTACCAACCAGGATCCTGCGCCGTTTATGCTATCGACAACTTTCAAATCTTCCATTCAATATTCCTTTTCAACTGACTTAAATTGGAGAAACATACTCCGCCGCCTCACGACGGGCAGTCTGACAAGGGTAAACAATAAAGCATAATTTTGCCAAATAGATCACAGATTTCTTAAGTACATCACCTTGCTTTTGGCGAAAAAAAGACCCGCAGAGCGGGCCTTGAGATAAGCAGAAAGGAATATCTTACAGAACGTCGATCGCGTTCAGTTCCTGGAATGCTTTTTCCAGACGAGCGATCATCGAAGTCTGACCGGCACGCAGCCATACGCGCGGATCGTAGTATTTCTTGTTCGGCTGATCTTCGCCTTTCGGGTTGCCCAGCTGGCCCTGCAGGTAAGCTTCGTTCGCTTTGTAGTAGTTCAGTACACCTTCCCAGGTCGCCCATTGGGTGTCGGTATCGATGTTCATTTTAACTACACCGTAGCTTACGGAGTCTTTGATTTCCTGAGCAGTAGAACCGGAACCGCCGTGGAATACGAAGTTCAGGCTGTTGTGCGGCAGGTTGTGTTTCTTAGAAACATATTCCTGAGAGTCGCGCAGGATGGTCGGGGTCAGAACAACGTTACCCGGCTTGTAAACACCGTGTACGTTACCAAAGGACGCTGCGATGGTGAAACGCGGGCTGATTTTGCTCAGCTCGGTGTATGCGTAATCAACGTCTTCCGGCTGGGTGTACAGTGCAGAAGCGTCCATGTGGCTGTTGTCCACGCCGTCTTCTTCACCACCGGTGCAACCCAGTTCGATTTCCAGAGTCATGCCGATTTTGGACATGCGCTCCAGGTATTTAGAGCAGATTTCGATGTTCTCTTGCAGAGATTCTTCAGACAGGTCGATCATGTGAGAAGAGAACAGTGGCTTACCGGTAGCAGCGAAGTGTTTTTCACCCGCGTCCAGCAGACCGTCGATCCACGGCAGCAGTTTCTTCGCGCAGTGGTCGGTATGCAGGATAACCGGAACACCATAGTGTTCAGCCATCTGGTGAACGTGATGCGCACCAGAGATCGCGCCCAGGATAGCAGCACCCTGCGGAACGTCAGATTTCACGCCTTTACCAGCGATAAAGGAAGCACCACCGTTGGAGAACTGAACGATAACCGGCGCTTTAACTTTAGCAGCGGTTTCCAGTACGGCGTTGATGGAGTCAGTACCGACGCAGTTTACTGCTGGCAGTGCGAAGTTGTTTTCTTTTGCTACCTGGAAAACTTTCTGTACGTCATCACCAGTGATTACGCCAGGTTTTACGAAATCAAAAATCTTAGACATGTCTCTTGTCCTGTATCGTCGGGCCTTATACTCGCCATACCTCAAGTTGCTGTGCTGCAACTCGAATTATTTAGAGTATGAAAAAGTGCGTGCTTTAAAAGCGCGCTGCAACAAGGGCAGGTTTCCCTGCCCTGTGATTTTTTACTTCTTAGCGCGCTCTTCGAGCATCGCTACTGCAGGCAGTACTTTACCTTCCACGAATTCGAGGAATGCGCCGCCGCCAGTGGAGATGTAGGAGATTTTGTCAGCAATGCCGAACAGGTCGATTGCTGCCAGAGTGTCGCCGCCGCCAGCGATGGAGAACGCTTCGCTGTCTGCGATAGCGTTAGCCACGATTTCAGTACCTTTGCGGAAGTTCGGGAATTCGAACACGCCAACCGGACCGTTCCACAGAATGGTTTTCGCATTCTTCAGGATTTCAGCCAGTTCCTGAGCGGAAGCATCACCGATATCCAGGATCTGCTCGTCAGCTTTCACATCGTTAACAGATTTCAGAGTAGCCGGAGCGGTTTCAGAGAACTCAGTCGCTACGCGAACATCAGACGGAACCGGGATGTTGCAGGTGGTCAGCAGACGTTTTGCTTCGTCAACCAGGTCAGCTTCGTACAGAGATTTACCCACATCGTGGCCTTGTGCCGCGATAAAGGTGTTAGCGATACCACCACCAACAATCAGCTGGTCAGCGATTTTAGACAGGGAGTCCAGAACGGTCAGTTTGGTAGATACTTTAGAACCACCAACGATAGCCACCATCGGGCGAGCAGGTTCTTTCAGTGCTTTACCCAGCGCGTCCAGTTCAGCTGCCAGCAGCGGGCCTGCGCACGCAACGTCAGCGAATTTACCGATACCGTGAGTAGAAGCTTGCGCGCGGTGAGCAGTACCGAATGCGTCCATTACGAACACGTCACACAGTGCAGCGTATTTTTTGGACAGGGTTTCGTCGTCTTTCTTCTCGCCTTTGTTGAAGCGAACGTTTTCCAGAACAACCAGTTCACCTTCAGCAACGTCAACGCCGTCGAGGTAATCTTTAACCAGACGAACTGGGTTAGACAGTTTGTCTTTCAGGTAGTTAACAACCGGCAGCAGAGAGAATTCTTCGTTGTACTCGCCTTCGGTAGGACGACCCAGGTGGGAAGTTACCATCACTTTCGCGCCTTGTTTCAGGGCCAGTTCGATGGTCGGCAGAGAAGCACGGATACGCGCGTCGCTGGTTACTTTCCCGTCTTTTACTGGTACGTTCAGATCCGCACGGATAAATACACGTTTCCCAGCAAGATCCAGATCGGTCATCTTAATTACAGACATGGTGAATCCTCTCGTTGATTCTAAAAGTTTTGCAGACGCTGCTTGCGTCTTACCTGAAAGCAACAGTAGCCATAGCTAACGTCGTGTCGAGCATTCGGTTAGCAAAGCCCCATTCGTTATCGCACCAGACCAACGTTTTGATCAGGTGTGCGCCACTGACCCGGGTTTGGGTGCCATCGACAATGGCACTGTGCGGATCGTGGTTAAAATCTACAGAGACCAACGGTAATTCCGTATAGTCAACTATACCATGAAATGCATCTTGTGCTGCTTTTTGCAGCAACAGGTTGACTTCATTGGCTTTTACAGGTTTCTTCACCGTCACGCTTAAATCGATTGCCGTCACATTTATGGTTGGCACACGTACCGCAATCGCTTCAAAGCGATCGTTAAATTGCGGAAAAAATCGTGTGATACCGGCGGCCAGTTTGGTATCGACCGGAATGATCGACTGGCTGGCTGCCCGGGTGCGGCGCAGGTCAGGATGGTATGCATCAATAACCTGTTGATCGTGCATGGCGGAGTGAATTGTAGTCACAGTGCCGGACTCAATACCGTACGCATCATCCAACAATTTGATGACAGGAATTATGCAATTCGTGGTACAGGAAGCGTTAGAAACGATGCGGTGTTCCGCACGAAGTTGATCCTGATTGACGCCGTAAACAACGGTCGCGTCGAGATCGTTACTGCCAGGATGTGAAAAGAGCACTTTTTTGGCCCCGGCGGCAATGTGCGCTTCGCCATGCTCGCGGGTGCCATATACGCCGGTGCAGTCGAGAACCACATCAACGCCTAGTTCACGCCAGGGAAGCGATTGCAGTGAACGTTCATGCAATACGCGGATGACATCATCACCAACAAAAAGTTGATCACGTTCCTCACGGACTTCCCATGCAAAACGGCCATGACTGGTGTCATATTTCAACAAATGCGCCATGCCCGCAGCATCCGCCAGTTCGTTGATTGCCACCACGGTAATTTCCGCCCGGCGTCCTGATTCATACAAAGCACGAACCACATTACGCCCGATGCGACCGAAGCCATTTATCGCTACGCGTACGGTCATAGATCTCCTGCAAGGCTTTCCCTGAGCAAATTTGCCAGACAGAGTAATCCAGCAAATCGTTCGGGGAAACCTTACCTGTCGCAAACTGCGACTGATTGGTTAATTGTCGAACATTTAATCGACTGAAACGCTTCAGCTAGGATAAGCGAAACATGGAATAAAAGGAATGATTGTCCAGTCAAAGAAGACAATTATCTGACTTGCGTCACGTTTTCCGGCCTGATGCGTTGGAATTTATTCCACTTTGCAGAATCACGAATAAGCGTAGCAAAATCTTTTCGTTGTGCCGTCATAAACCCTGACTTATATCAGAATATGACTGATGCAGCGTCGATATTCACCCGTAGCTGTCATCATTAAGGTCAAATTTGCAGGCAGACTCTCTTCAAGCACCCGGCGAACATTCGGACCGTCGGTACGTTCATAAAAGGCTTCTGCGTCTGCCAGCGATAACCCCCCCGCCAGCTTGCGCCCCACCAGCCGTTCACGCAATGCAGCTGCGGGCGCGTTGATAAAGATCGAAAAATCACAAAATTGCGCAAGCTGGCGCCACTTCTCATCATCCAGCAACAACCAGTTTCCTTCGACGATGATTATTGGTGCGGTAACGTGCAACGCATCTTCTACCGGATCATGTTTTTGTCGATCGTACTGCGGCCACGTACAATCCCCTTCCACGACCTGGCACAGATTTTCCGCCAGTTTCGCAACGTCGAATGTCTCTGGTGCACCTTTGAAGGGGCGTAATTGATGCGCATCCAGCCAGCTATTGTAATGGTGAAAACCATCCATCGGCAGCGTCTGGATAGTGGGTAATTCAGGGTCTTGTTGCGCGAGATATTCCCAGAAGGTAGTTAATGTAGATTTACCCGTCCCCGGCGGAGCGCAAAGAAAAACCACCGTACGTCGCTGCGGATTTACCGCCTGTAAGGCCGCCAGCATACGCAGTAGCGGTTTATGTACATTCTCAATTTCATCATCAGAGTACTGCGCCTGTACCTTTAGTCCATTTACCGTCAGTTCGATTTTCACGGCGTTAATTCCTTTAAAGTTGTCGTTACTGCCAGCGTCAGCGCCGTTTTGACCATCCCGCTAAAACGCGCCTCTGACCAGACGGCGAAATCGGCGAACTTCATCGCTTTTAACGCATCATAGAGCGTCGCATTGCGGGTTATGCTATTGACGTTGCTGATAAAATCCCAGGTTATATCATCGGTAAATCCGGGCGTTTCATCCTGTTCGTTCAGGTAATGCCAGAACTGGGAAAAGTGCGTGATATCGGCATACAGCCATTTATCCATTTTCCCCAACGCATAAATCAAACGCAGCGCAACATCAATATCGTCAAGCGGGCCGCTTTGGGCGAGTAACGGCTTCACTGCATATTCGACGATCTCTTCATCGTTATCGACAAACAGCGACGGCAGAAACTGGCGTATCCCCAGGAGCAAAATAGAATGCGCAGTTTTCATAAATGACAATAAATTGTCCTGTGCGTCCAGTTGCTCAAGCACATCATCTTCTGTCAGCGTCGCCATTCGTCTTCCGATAGATCACCATCAATGCAGGGAGTCTATTATATTACACGTTTGGTCCGCGCCGCCGATCAGTAATGTCTGCGTCCGCACCCCATTCGCCGTCTGTTGGATACCGTTCACCAGCTCGCCGCTCGTCACGCCCGTAGCGCTAAAGAGGATATCGTTCCCCCTCACCAGTTCGTCGAGTGAGTACACACGGTTGACTTCAACACCCATATCCTTACAACGCTTACGCTCCTGTTCTGCGATTTGCCGATTTTCGGTGTAGTCACCTTTGGCCTGGCAAAAATCGATTAATTCCGCCTGCATATCCCCACCCAACGCTTTAACAGCACAGGCAGAAATAACGCCTTCCGGTGCGCCACCGATGGTGTACATCACATCGTAAGGATTATCCTGCCAGCAGGTCAGCACGCTGGCGGCGACATCGCCATCCGGCAGGGCAAAAACCTTCACGCCCAGCTGTGTTGCTTCCTCAATTGCGGCTCTCAGGCGCGGTTTATCCAGCGTAACCATGCGCAGCTTGTCCAGCGGTTTGCCTAACGCTTTCGCCACGTTGCGCAGGTTGTCCGCCAGGGGCAAAGACAGATCAATCACCCCGGCAGCCAGTCGATTAACAACCAGCTTTTTCATATACATATCGGGCGCATGTAACAGGCTATCTCGAGGGGCGAAAGCCATGACCGCCAGCGCATTGCTCTGCCCCATCGCCACCATCCGCGTGCCTTCAATGGGATCAACCGCGATATCGACTTCTGGCCCATCGCCTTTGCCCACCTCTTCGCCAATCCACAGCATCGGCGCATGGTCAATTTCTCCCTCGCCGATAACCACTCGCCCACGAAAAGCGACGTCGTTCAACGCCTGGCGCATCGCGGTGACCGCCAGGCCATCAATTTTATTTTTGTCGCCACAGCCGGTTTGCGGCCAGGCAGCCAACGCTGCCTGTTCCGTAACGCGAAATAATGGCCACGCCAGGAACATCATTGCGCGGCCTCCCCAATATCAACGCCAAATTGCGCCAGCAGATATTTCTCGGCCTGTTCATTCCAGATGCCGTGCGTTTCCTCAACCAGCCGCGCCAGCTCTTTAAACAGCGGATCGGTTTTGCCTTTTTCGGCAAAATCGGCAATGGCAGTGAGCGGCATGGTGACGCCGTTATAAATGAGTTTTTTACCGCCTGGGATATCCGGCAGATTGAGCACGGTTTCTGGCACCGCATCCAGGCCACCGATATGGGTTACCATAAACGACGGCTGCAACTGCCCCGTGGCGCTAAGGGCAATAGCCTCTTTCATGTCATCCGTTGAACCACCGGATGTACCGACGACGTGCGTGCTGTTGTAATGGACGTTGTAGAAATTAAACGGCACTTTGAAGTTTTTATCCGTCGGACCGGCAAAGAAGTTCAGGCAGCCATCTTCCGCCAGTAATTCATCCGCCATTTCAACAACAGCAGGCACCGCCGCATAAACAAAAATGTCATCGAACCCGACATCATCCGTCAGCGCCCGTAGCATCTGGACAGGATCGCTCATCCCTTTGGTATTCACATACACCAGCTCAATGCCTTTACTGGCCGCCAGCTCCACTGGCAGCAACTTCTGCACCTGCGCCAGACGTTTGTCGTCGATATCGACCACCACCACCCGCGACGGTTGTATGCCGCCGTTAATGGCATAATCGATAGCGCCAATTCCCATCGGACCTGCACACGCCAGCAGTGCAATATTGCCGCCAGGTTTGACGCCCATGCGATGCTCATAAACATATTGCGTGGTGTGATAATTGGCATGATAAGCGCCAATAATGCAGCACATAGGCTCTGCCAGCGACGCCGCAGCAAAATAAGAGCCGTGATACGGTAATACGCAGCCCAAATTAATGGCTACCTCTGGAATAATCATATAGGTGGCGTTACCGCCAAAATATTCGTAGCTGTAGCCCGCTGAATATCCGCTTGGTAACCCCATCGCCGGTTGCAATACAAAACGCTGACCTTTTTTATATTTGTCGGTGAGATTTTTACCCACTTCGACAATAACCCCGGCACATTCATGCCCGGTAATGACCGGATGATTTTCTAAATCGTCGGGTACGCGTTTATGTTCACTACCGAGTAACGCCGCTTTCCAGGTCGATAAACAGACGCTGTCAGAAATTACACTCACCAAAAGTTCATTATCGGTAATTTCTGGCAATTCAAATTCGCGCAGACGGACATCCCGCTTGCCATAAATAGCAGCAACTTTGGTTTTCATTTTTACCTCTGCAATCAGTTTTTATGTTCGGCGGTTAATTGATTAAATAAAGTGTCGAGTTTTGGATCGCCAATATAGTTATTAATCAATATCAGCGTTTTATCCGTCACACGTTTCACGCGCCCTTCCAGACTGGCATGAGTAACGACGATATCCGCATCCGCAGGCACGTTTTCTATGGCGTAATGTTTTACTTCAATTGCCAGCCCTGCTTTTTCCAGGCGTTTACGGAAGGTGGTTGCGCCCATCGCGCTGGAGCCCATCCCTGCATCGCAAACAAAGGCAATACGCTTAACACGGCTTAACGAGAATGCGCCTTCCTGCTTCATTGCTTTAACCGCATTGGCTGACTCGGTAAATTCATCTTCGCTCTCAGTCTCCACTGTTTTTTCCATCTTCAGTATCAGGGAAGTGATGACAAAGGACACCAGCGTGCCTACCGTAACTCCGGCAATTGTCGCCAGGAACGAGCCTTTCGGCGTCAGCGCCAGGTAAGCAAAGATAGAACCTGGGCTTGGGCCTGCAACCAGACCACCGTCCAGCAAATTAAACATCCAGGTGCCAGACATACCGCCCGCAATCATGGCGATAATGGTCAACGGCTTCATCAGCACATACGGGAAATACAGTTCGTGGATCCCACCGAGGAAGTGAATAATCATCGCACCAGGTGCAGAGCGCTTACTCATCCCTTTACCAAACAGAGTGAATGCCAGCAGCAGTCCTAAACCAGGCCCAGGGTTGGATGCCACCATAAAGAAGATGGATTTGCCATTAACTGATGCCTGTTGCATCCCCAACGGGTAATAGACACCCTGATCTATCGCGTTATTGAGGAAAAGCACTTTCGCCGGTTCATTGATGACTGACAGCAAAGGCAGATAGCCTGCATGTACCAGTGCTTCAATACACTCTTTGACGAAAGTATTGGCAATTAACACCGCCGGGCCGATGACTTCAAAACCCAGCAGACAGAGAATCATCCCAGCAATACCTAACGAGAAGTTATTGATAACCATCTCAAAACCAGCAGGTATGCGTTTTTCCAGTGCCTTATCGACATATTTTATGACCAGCCCACCTAAGGGTCCCATGATCATCGAGCCAAGGAACATCGGAATTTCAGCACCGACAATAACGCCAATCGTCCCTATTCCGCCCATGACCGCACCGCGTTTACCGCCAACCAGATGACCACCTGTAGAACCAATCATCACGGGCAATAAATAGGTAATCATCGGGCCGACAATTTTGGCGAAATGTTCGTTAGGCAGCCAACCAGTAGGAATAAATAATGCAGTAATAAAACCCCAGGCAATAAAAGCACCAATATTGGGGATGACCATTGCTGTCAAAAAGCCCCCAAAAGCCTGGACCTTTGCACGAGCAGACTTGTTTTCCATAATATTATCCTGTAGAGGAGAGAGTAATTATCCGCGGTTGATTATGTCCGCTAATTGTTTTTCTGATGTTGCTGTTAAGAGTTGTTCGAGTATTTCTTCTTCACACAGTAATTCACTTAACGCCTGAATAGCGCCAATGTGCGAATCAGCATCGGCAGCCGAAAGCCCGATGAGTAAATTGATCGGTTCGTCATTCCCCGGAAAATACACTGGTCGTTCGAGTAATGTCAGTGACATCCCGGTTTTAAGCGCCCCACATTCCGGTCGCGCATGAGGCATCGCCACGCCTGGTGCGAGAATATAATAAGGACCGTTGCTAATGGTGGAATCTTTAATAGCCTGAATGTAATTCTCGCTGATATAGTTTTTATCCAGCAATGATGCCATCGAAAAATCGATAGCTTCCTGCCAGTCTTTTGCTGAATGTATAACTGAGATTGATGACTCTGGAAAATAATCAATAAGCCGCATAAATCATCCTTATTTTATTTTTACGGTACCGTCCGGCGGTAAAAATAAAATACGCGTGAGATTTAATGAAAGCAATTGAGCGTCTGAGAGGACAAGTTTCATAAACCAAAATAATAAAACATTAAATAACAATAAGATGAGATCAATATTATTAAAGTCAACTTTGTATTTGCAATAACCGTCACAAAATCAATATTTTATACGTTGATATGTTTGTGACGCATGTCACCATTTGTTTATTGAATATCCGAAAACATACTTATTTGATTTATTGTTTTTCGCGCCTCCTCTTTATAGATTCTTAATTTTCGGTTGCCAGCTGTTTTCTCCTCCCCTCATGTGACATATTCCCACACTTTACTCAAGGAAGATTGTCATGAAAGCACCTGTTTCAATAACCTCATTCCGCCCACAAAAATCTATTGCTATCGCCATTGGCGTGCTTGCCATGGTTGTGCTGCCATTTCTCTCGTATTACACCGTTAATGAAGGTGAACGCGGCATTTTGCTGCGCTACGGAAAAATCGTAAAAGTTGCCGAGCCGGGTCTGGGTTTTAAGATCCCTTTTATGGAAAGCGTGGAGAAAATTTCCACGCGTAATCAGGCTGTGGTCTATCAGGGATTACAGGCCTACAGCCGCGACCAGCAACCGGCACAAATGACAGTATCAGTCAGCTTCCACATAAAACCTTCAGAAGCAGGCGCGGTTTATACCACCTACAACACCATTGAAGCATTAAAAGATCGTCTGATTGTCCGTCAGTTGCCAACTCAACTGGAGAACGTTTTCGGCCAATATACCGCCATCAGCGCGGTACAGGATCGCACGAAACTGGTTCAGGATCTGCAAAATGCCATGCGCAAAGCCGTTGTTGGCCCGGTAGTGATTGACGGGGTCCAGATTGAGAATATTGATTTTTCTGACGCTTATGAAAAGTCGATTGAAGATCGAATGAAAGCGGAAGTCGCCATTGCCACACGTAAGCAAAATCTGGAAACAGAGAAAATCCAGGCGCAAATAGCGGTAACTCAGGCCCAAGCAGAAGCAGACAGTAAACTGGCGGCAGCCAAAGCAGAAGCGGAAACTATTCGCGTAAGAGGCGCAGCAGAGGCTGAAACCATTCGTTTAAAAAGTGCGGCTGAAGCAGAAGCTATCCGCCTGCGCGGGGAAGCCCTGCGAGATAATCCCGGACTTGTAGCCCTCACCACTGCCGAACGTTGGGACGGTAAGCTGCCCGATACCATGATCCCCGGCAGCACCGTTCCGTTTATCTCTACTAAGTAAAAAAAGGGCCGCTTTCGCGGCCCTTCTCACAAAGCATCTTACCGATTACAGCAACGCTTTTGCTTTCGCAACAACGTTGTCAACGGTGAAGCCGAACTCTTCAAACAGCAGTTCAGCCGGAGCAGATTCACCGAAGGTGGTCATACCGACGATAGCGCCATTCAGGCCAACATACTTGTACCAGTAGTCAGCAATGCCTGCTTCTACTGCAACACGAGCAGTAACCGCTTTCGGCAGTACAGATTCACGGTAAGCCGCATCCTGTTTGTCGAATGCATCAGTAGACGGCATGGAAACCACGCGCGCTTTCACGCCTTCGGCAGTCAGTTTTTCGTAGGCAGCAACCGCCAGTTCAACTTCAGAACCGGTGGCGATGAAGATCAGTTCCGGCTGACCGGCACAGTCTTTCAGCACATAACCACCGCGCGCGATGTTTGCCAGCTGCTCTTCAGTACGTTCCTGCTGCGCCAGGTTCTGACGGGAGAGGATCAGCGCGGTCGGGCCGTCCTGACGCTCAACGCCGTATTTCCACGCGACCGCGGATTCAACCTGGTCACACGGACGCCATGTAGACATGTTCGGGGTCACGCGCAGAGAAGCGACCTGCTCTACCGGCTGGTGAGTCGGGCCATCTTCGCCCAGACCGATGGAGTCGTGGGTGTAAACCATCACCTGGCGCTGTTTCATCAGCGCAGCCATACGTACGGCATTACGTGCGTATTCCACGAACATCAGGAAGGTGGAGGTGTACGGCAGGAAACCACCGTGCAGAGAGATACCGTTAGCAATCGCGGTCATACCGAACTCGCGAACACCGTAGTGGATGTAGTTACCCGCAGCATCTTCGTTGATTGCTTTAGAACCAGACCACAGGGTCAAGTTAGACGGTGCCAGGTCAGCAGAGCCGCCGAGGAATTCCGGCAACAGCGGACCGAACGCTTCGATAGCATTCTGAGACGCTTTACGGCTGGCGATTTTCGCCGGATTAGCCTGCAGTTTAGCGATGAATTCTTTCGCTTTGGCGTCGAAGTCAGACGGCATTTCGCCTTTCATACGGCGGGTAAATTCAGCGGCTTCCTTCGGATAAGCTTTCGCGTAAGCAGCGAATTTCTCGTTCCATGCGGATTCTTTCGCCTGGCCTGCTTCTTTCGCATCCCACTGAGCATAGATTTCAGACGGGATTTCGAACGGCGCATATTTCCAGCCCAGCTGTTCGCGGGTCAGGGCAATTTCAGCGTCGCCCAGCGGCGCACCGTGGGAGTCGTGCGTACCGGCTTTGTTCGGGGAACCGAAACCGATGATGGTTTTGCACATCAGCAGGGACGGTTTGTCGGTCACTGCGCGCGCTTCTTCTACTGCGCGTTTGATGGATGCTGCGTCATGACCGTCGATGTCGCGAATAACGTGCCAGCCGTAGGCTTCGAAACGCATTGCGGTGTCGTCGGTAAACCAGCCTTCAACGTGACCATCGATAGAAATACCGTTGTCATCGTAGAACGCAATCAGTTTACCCAGCTTCAGCGTACCCGCCAGAGAGCAAACTTCGTGGGAGATGCCTTCCATCATGCAGCCGTCACCCATGAAGGCGTAGGTGTAGTGGTCGACAATGTCGTGACCCGGACGGTTAAACTGCGCCGCCAGCGTTTTTTCTGCAATCGCCATACCGACTGCGTTGGCAATACCCTGACCCAGCGGACCGGTGGTGGTTTCCACACCAGCGGTGTAACCCACTTCCGGGTGACCCGGAGTTTTGGAGTGCAGCTGACGGAAGTTTTTCAGTTCTTCCATCGGCAGATCGTAACCGGTGAGGTGCAGCAAGCTGTAGATCAGCATGGAGCCGTGGCCGTTGGACAGCACGAAGCGGTCACGGTCAGCCCAGGACGGATTCTGCGGGTTGTGTTTCAGGAAATCACGCCACAGGACTTCGGCAATGTCAGCCATACCCATCGGGGCGCCCGGGTGACCGGATTTGGCTTTCTGTACTGCGTCCATGCTCAGCGCACGAATAGCATTGGCAAGCTCTTTACGTGAGGACATTTTGACTCCAGATCGGATGATGAAGGGCACGCCCTTAACGACTTGACGACAGCGCGTTTTGGGCTACGCCGGAAAATTTGCCAACAATTTACCGCAAGCCGCGCGTCATGTACATGGAACATCCTTTTGCCGTTTCAGAAATCTCTGGATCATGCTCGCATGTTGCGCAATCTGCTCGCCCGTCCGCTGCGCTTTTTCTTATACTTAGGACGAGCGTCGATTCACCTGCAAACGGCGCATTTTTAGAATAATCCTGACCTTGTGCGGAAGAGAAAACATGAAAATTCGCGCCTTATTGGTAGCAATGAGCATGGCAACGGTACTGACTGGTTGCCAGAATATGGACTCCAGTGGACTGCTCTCATCAGGAGCGGAAGCTTTTCAGGCTTACAGTTTGAGCGATGCGCAGGTAAAAGCCCTGAGCGATCAGGCGTGCCAGGAGATGGACAGCAAGGCGACGATTGCGCCAGACGGTAGTGAATACGCTAAACGTCTGACCACCATTGCTAATGCGCTGGGAAATAACATCAACGGTCAGCCGGTAAATTACAAAGTGTATATGGCAAAGGATGTGAATGCCTTTGCGATGGCAAACGGCTGTATCCGCGTCTATAGCGGCCTGATGGATATGATGACCGATAACGAAGTTGAAGCGGTGATCGGCCATGAAATGGGCCATGTGGCGTTAGGCCATGTGAAGAAAGGGATGCAGGTAGCGCTTGGTACAAATGCCGTGCGAGTAGCTGCGGCCTCTGCGGGCGGGATTGTCGGCAGTTTATCGCAATCACAACTCGGTGACTTGGGCGAAAAATTAGTCAATTCGCAATTCTCCCAGCGCCAGGAAGCAGAGGCGGATGATTATTCCTACGATTTGCTGCGTCAACGCGGCATCAGCCCGGCAGGCCTTGCCACCAGCTTTGAAAAACTGGCGAAACTGGAAGAAGGCCGCCAAAGTTCAATGTTTGACGACCATCCAGCATCCGCCGAACGCGCCCAGCATATTCGCGATCGTATGAGCGCGGATGGGATAAAGTGATTTCATATTTCTCCGACAGGAATGTCGGAGAAATTTTCATTCAGGTCCGGCCACAGTCATTAAACAAGCTCAATCATTTGGGGCATCAATTCGCTTCGTAGATTGCTTTCTCTGGTGTATCCAATCGCACCTCTACTACATCGGCAGTGCTTACGCCACAAGCCCAGGCAAAAGCCGTCTCTGTTCCTTCAGGTAATGGAGTATCCCAGGGTAAAGTACGCCACGGACTCCCCTGCTCTTTTAATAAAGATGTAATGGCTTTCTTAAAAAGAATATGGGTAATCAGGTGCCGTTTATCCGTTGCTTTCCAGTACCAACGGGCCAGCAAAAAATGTCCAGCCAATTCGCGCCAGCTTCTATAATGTTGCTGCACGCGTCTGGCTGCCAGCATCGAAAAATCGACCATTTCACGCTGGGTAATGTATTCCACTTGCGCCCCGCTATTACATAGCATGACAAAACGCACCATATCCCAGGCACAAAAATCTATGTCGCATATTTTACGTCGATTTTTTCTGACCATCTGTAGCTGCCACAAACGCTCTTTCGCTTCGCTACTTGATTTCGCGTTCTGAGCTAATTGCTGAGCGAACGCGCGATACTCAGCATCCGGCATTTCGCTATCGTTTTTGATCTGTTCTTCATAAACTGAACGATGCCCTGCTACAAACAAAGCTAAGAGTTGCTCAAGTAACGAATCCCGATCAAAGACGCCCCACATGTCAGCAAGTGACTCAACTTCACTTTTGCAATCATTCTCTGCTTCCACGGAATCATCATTAACGACTCGTCGCGCCCAGTGATTGTTACCCGCAATGGCATAAGGCGCGCCGACTGCCATCGCCCAACGTTCAGCCGCAGGAATTTTTTGAATTGAGGGATCTTTACAGGATGCTTTGAAAAGGCGATGTCCGGCGAACACCAGGCCATAACCAATCCACAAAACAGCCACAAATGCGAGAATAAGTATTATCGCTACCAGATAAAGGGCATATTTTCCTATTGTCAGTAAGACATCCAGCCAGGAAGAGTCTTGCTCCGTAACTGTTTGCTCCACCGATGTCAAAGGGGACTCACTGACCCGGTCTGGCGCGGTCCTCGTCAACACAGGGGAATCCATATGTTGCTTGAATGAGCGTTTTTTAAGCAAATCTATTTTTTTCTGCACCTCATCAGTAACCCGACCGTTTTTTTCAAACTCGTGTAACGATGCAATATCAATCGCAGCAATCTTCCATTTACCATCCCCTTCCCGGATTAATTCCATTGGAATATCAATATCAGATTGGTGACCAAAAAAAGCACCAATCTGCGCCTTGTCGCCTTCGACGAAGGTCGCTAAAGGATCGCTATAACTGGGGAAACGTCGTTTACACGTTTTGGGTGACTCTTGCCAGTATTTCAGTACAGGCTCCATTAAAGCAGGCGTAAATACTTGCTGCATTTCCGCAAGGCGATCGTGCGAATCTGTGCTGGTGACAAACTCAGGGCCACATAATGCGTGATAACTCTTTTTGACGACAGAGGAAATGGCCTCTTTGTCTTGTTACAGCTGTGCGGCAATTTTCTGTTTTTCTGCTCTATCGCAGCCAGTTGATAAAAGAAATAACAAACAAAGAAGAGGCTTCCAGGGAAGAGTGCGTTTCATCTATTTATTCCATTAAAAACGCGATAATAACAATCCATTAAAAAACAGCAGTCAGGGTAAAGATGACTTAATTAACAGGATAGGTTTTAAATGATAAGTCCCTTGTGCCAGACAAGGGACTGTGCAAAAAATTCAACCTGGCAGATTACTTACTCGCCCTTTTTCGCCGCCTGAATATACAGCATCTCCAGCGCCAGCGTCGCCGCAGCCAGAGCGGTGATTTCCGACTGATCGTATGCCGGAGCCACTTCCACTACGTCCATCCCAACGATGTTGAGATCTTTCAGGCCGCGTACCAGTTTAATGGCGCGATCGGAGGTCAGGCCGCCAATTACCGGCGTACCGGTTCCCGGCGCGAAAGCAGGATCCAGGCAGTCGATATCAAAGGTCAGGTAAACCGGCATATCACCCACAATCTGTTTCACCTGGGCGATAACGTCATCCACGCTGCGATCGTTCACCTGGCAGGCGTCCAGCACGGTAAAGCCGTTGTCTTTATCAAACTCGGTACGAATACCAATCTGCACGGAATGATTCGGGTCGATCAGACCTTCTTTCGGCGCGGTATAGAACATGGTGCCGTGGTCAAATTCACAACCGTTCGCGTAGGTATCGGTGTGGGCATCAAAGTGTACCAGCGCCATTTTGCCGAAATGCTTCGCATGTGCACGCAGCAGCGGCAGCGTAACAAAATGGTCACCACCGAAGGAGAGCATACGCTTACCAGCAGCCAGCAGCTTCTCGGCGTGCGCCTGCAGCTTCTCGCTCATCTCACGGGCATCGCCGAAGGCATATACCAGATCACCGCAGTCCACCACGTTCAGACGCTCACGCATGTCGAAATTCCACGGGAAGCGGTTGTGTTCCCAGGCCAGATTCGTCGAAACCTGACGGATAGCTGCCGGACCGTGACGACCACCCGCACGACCAGAAGTGGCCATATCGAACGGCACGCCAGTAATTACCCAGTCAGCATCGCTGTCATACGGCTGGAAGTTCATCGGCAGGCGTAAAAAACCAAAGGCGTTGGAAACCAGTGAGTTATCGTATTGATGACCTAAGGTGCTCATGGATGGACTCCTATTACAAAGTCGATATAAAAAAACCCTTCCGCGTCGTTAGGCCCGACGAGGAAGGGTTGGATTTGCGAAACACAAGTTTGTGCTAATTATCGCCCTAAATGGGCGAGGCATCAAGCAAGGTTACTATTTACGGCACGGCGGCGGCGCATAGCCATTGTTGTCCGCCGGAAACGCTTGCCCAGAGCACGGCGGCAGCGCGTTTTGCGCCGGGCCTTGTAATTCAAAGGCGGCAAAGCCGATTACACCGATATTACGCACATCGCCTTGCGCCGAATTGGCTGCGTAGGAATCAGCAACGTTGGCGAACTGAAAAGCCGCTTCGGTATGTTTATCTTTGCGGAATCCTTTAATCGCTAACGAATCTCCGGCATTCACAATATAACCGTTGTTATTCAGCGAACCTTGCTTACCGTTCAGAACATCCAGGCCATCAACCGTAGCAACGATCTCGTAGTTGGTGTTACGACTGTAATTGCGGACATATAATTGATAATTCATTCCTACTCTGGCATGGACAATATAGCGTGGTTCATTATTTGATGAATCATAAACCCGCGTAATAGGTAGAGAATTAAAATTACCATCGCGAATAGCATATTCCAGTTCGTTAATACGAATGCTATAAACGCGGTCGTAGCCGGAAGGAACATTAGTCGAATAACTAATAACGATCATCTCCGCCGGATCGCGCCAGGCTCGCTCAGCAGATACGCCCTGAACCGTTGAGTGCACATCTCCACCCCAGGCGGTGCCGACATTGCCCGATGCACTGCTATTATACTGCGCATTACTTGCGCAACCTGCCAGCAGCACGATTAATGCCACCAACGCGCTACGTACTTTCCATTTTTTCATAACCGTTCCCTCTGCATTTAATTAATGCAGCGATTGTAGGGAGATTATTTAATAAGAAAAGCAGCTAAATTATTTTTAAGAATATATAAAAAGAAAGCGGGCCAATTTACGTAAATAAATCGACCCGCCAGCGGAATAATCTTAATTATTCATCTTCAAGATAGGTATAACCGTACAAACCTGCCTCGAACTCTTCCAGGAACTGTTGTTGCAGTTCAGCATCAAGATCGGTTTTCTTCACTTGATCACGGAACTGAGTTAACAGCGTTTTCGGATCGAGCTGTACATATTGCAGCATGTCCGCCACGGTATCGCCTTCGTCAGACAGTTCCACTTCTACGCTGCCGTCAGGGAAGACGAACACGTCAACCGCTTCGGTATCACCGAACAGGTTGTGCATGTTGCCGAGGATCTCCTGATATGCGCCGACCATAAAGAAACCGAGCATCGGCGGATTCTCCGGATCGTACTCCGGCATTGGCATTGTCGTGGCAATACCGTCACCATCGATATAGTGGTCGATAGCACCGTCAGAGTCACAGGTAATATCCAGCAGCACAGCGCGGCGTTCCGGCACTTGATCCAGCCCTTCCAGCGGCAGTACCGGGAACAACTGGTCGATCCCCCACGCATCCGGCATCGACTGGAACAGCGAGAAGTTGACGTACATTTTGTCCGCCATACGTTCCTGCAGCTCGTCGATAATCGGGCGATGAGCGCGGTTTTGCGGGTCCAGTTGCTTCTGCACTTCATGGCACATGCTCAAATAAAGCTGCTCAGCCCATGCGCGTTCTTGCAGGCTAAAGGTGCCAGAAGAGTAGCCGATATGAATATCGTGCAGATCCATCTGGCTGTCGTGCAACCATTCACGCAGAGAACGGCGAGTTCCCGGTTCGTGCATTTCCTGCCAGGTTTCCCACATGCTTTGCAGTGCGCGCGGCGCATCTTCTGCGGGCGCGGTCGGCACCGTGTATTCGTTACGTTCCACGCCGATGATATTAGACACCAGCACGGTGTGATGCGCAGTCACCGCACGACCCGATTCGGTGATTACCGTCGGATGCGGCAGACCATTTTCTTCACACGCATCACCAATCGCCCAGATGATATTGTTGGCATATTCATTGAGGCCATAGTTTACGGAGCAGTCGGACTGCGAACGGGTACCTTCATAGTCCACGCCCAGACCGCCGCCGACGTCGAAGCACTGAATATTGACGCCCAGCTTGTGCAGTTCCACATAGAAACGTGCGGATTCACGAACGCCCGTGGCGATATCGCGAATATTCGCCATCTGCGAACCAAGGTGGAAGTGCAGCAATTGCAGGCTGTCGAGACGCCCGGCTTCACGCAGCGTTTCAACCAATTGCAGTACCTGAGTCGCTGCCAGGCCGAACTTCGATTTTTCCCCGCCGGAAGATTGCCATTTACCCGAGCCTTGTGAGGCCAGACGTGCACGCACGCCCAGACGAGGAACGACATTCAGACGCTCTGCTTCATCCAGCACAATGGCGATTTCTGACATCTTCTCAATGACCAGATAAACCTTGTGGCCCATCTTCTCGCCAATTAATGCCAGGCGGATATATTCGCGGTCTTTATAACCATTACAGACAATCACGCTGCGGGTCATGCCAGCATGCGCCAGCACCGCCATCAACTCTGCTTTCGAGCCTGCTTCCAGCCCCAACGGTTCGCCAGAATGAATCAGGGACTCAATCACGCGGCGATGCTGGTTAACTTTGATCGGATAAACGAGGAAGTAGTCACCGTTATAACCGTAGGATTCACGCGCACGTTTAAACGCGGCGTTTATGGAACGCAAACGGTGCTGCAGGATCTGCGGGAAACAGAACAGTGCAGGCAGACGCTGGCCCTGTGCTTCGCGGGTTTTCACCAACTGCGCGAGATCGACGCGAGCTTCCGGTACGTCCGGGTCCGGGCACACGCTGATGTGGCCCAGCTCGTTAACGTCATAGTAGTTATTGCCCCACCAGGCAATATTGTAAGTACGCAGCATCTTGCTGGCTTCCTGGGAGCTCATTGCAACCTCCTGCATGGAGCGTAGTACACCGTGTTCGCCCGCTGACGAAGGCAAACTCATAGACATGTCGTCAGACATAGCGAACCTCAAATTATTTTATTAAGTGTAAAACAGTTAACCACTATCGCAGCCTGAAACTGCGATAACAACCCATAAGCACATGGATTTTCCAGCAGTGTATGCTGACGCTCCGACTGCGCAACCGGTTTCTTTTTCATAACATTATTAAGCACATAACCGAACGTAAGTGTGACAGTTCGGCGAAACCACGAGAAAACTCTTGTTTTTACAAGAGCGCCCTTGTTCAGTCCTCAGTAACTGTAACCAGCTCTTGAATCCTGAGAAGCGCCGAGATGGGTATAACATCGGCAGGTATGCAAAGCAGAGATGCAGAGTGCGGGGAACGAATCTTCACCAGAACGGTGAGACAGGTTAAGCAGCAGACAACGGTTCATTATTTCGTATCACCTCCACGGTCGCCCGTTAAGACGAACCCACAAGCCAAAACTCTGATTTCAACCCGGCTGGAAGTGGCAACACGAAAGAAACGTCGTGTGCTTTTTATTTAAGCCGCGCGTCGCGTTTTATACCCCACAATGGCAGAAAATTGCAAAAGATAAATACAAAGAATGCCAGCATTGTCAGGAAAAATTTCCAGCCACGTTTTTAACAGAATGAGACACGATTCAAAAAAAAGTGGAAATCGGGTGAAGGATTGACCTAAAATAGCCATCCAGATGTTAATCCATCCATACTGATTAACACTCAGACTGCCAGTGTTTTTAACCTGTCGAGTCGTGGTAGGATCCGCTACCACAGAAAATCCACACAACAGTTTGAGCTAACCAAATTCTCTTTAGGTGATATTAAATATGGCAAAACACCTTTTTACGTCCGAGTCCGTCTCTGAAGGGCATCCTGACAAAATTGCTGACCAAATCTCTGATGCCGTTTTAGACGCGATCCTCGAACAGGATCCGAAAGCACGCGTTGCTTGCGAAACCTACGTAAAAACCGGCATGGTTTTAGTTGGCGGTGAAATCACCACCAGCGCCTGGGTAGACATCGAAGAGATCACCCGTAACACCGTTCGCGAAATTGGCTATGTGCATTCCGACATGGGCTTTGACGCTAACTCCTGTGCGGTCCTGAGCGCCATCGGCAAACAATCTCCTGACATCAACCAGGGCGTTGACCGTGCCGATCCGCTGGAACAGGGCGCGGGCGACCAGGGTCTGATGTTTGGCTACGCAACCAACGAAACCGACGTGCTGATGCCAGCACCTATCACCTATGCACACCGTCTGGTACAGCGTCAGGCTGAAGTGCGTAAAAACGGCACTCTGCCGTGGCTGCGCCCGGACGCGAAAAGCCAGGTGACTTTCCAGTATGACGACGGCAAAATCGTCGGCATCGATGCTGTTGTGCTTTCCACTCAGCACTCTGAAGATATCGACCAGAAATCGCTGCAAGAAGCGGTAATGGAAGAGATCATCAAGCCGATTCTGCCCGCTGAATGGCTGACTTCCGCAACCAAATTCTTCATCAACCCGACCGGACGTTTTGTTATCGGCGGCCCGATGGGTGACTGCGGTCTGACTGGTCGTAAAATTATCGTAGATACCTACGGCGGCATGGCGCGTCACGGTGGCGGTGCGTTCTCTGGTAAAGATCCATCAAAAGTGGACCGTTCCGCAGCCTACGCAGCACGTTATGTCGCGAAAAACATTGTGGCTGCTGGCCTGGCTGACCGTTGCGAAATTCAGGTTTCCTACGCAATTGGCGTGGCTGAACCGACCTCCATCATGGTGGAAACTTTCGGTACCGAGAAAGTGCCTTCTGAACAGCTGACCCTGCTGGTACGTGAGTTCTTCGACCTGCGTCCATACGGTCTGATTCAGATGCTGGATCTGCTGCACCCGATTTACAAAGAAACCGCAGCATACGGTCACTTTGGTCGCGAACATTTCCCGTGGGAAAAAACCGACAAAGCGCAACTGCTGCGTGAAGCTGCCGGTCTGAAGTAATCTTTCTTCACCTGCTTTCAAAGGCCAGCCTCGCGCTGGCCTTTTCTTTTACCTCACCGCGGTGGATAGGCGTTCACGCCGCATCCGGCAAAAAGCCGCCCGCGCAATGACATCATTCTTCCTGAACACGTTTTACCCGCAAATCATCATCACGATTGAAACCGATTACACCAGCAACACAGAGCAAATGTTCACAATATTTTCATCGTATGATTCATTTTTTATAATCGTTACATTTCTTTTCAGTAAAGTCTTAAATGCAGATAACTATGTTTAACCTATGATTATATAACTCAATTATTTTCATACACTTAAATTATAATCATAATGAATGTTAGTGTAATCGATTACACTGATGTGATTTGCTTCACATCTTTTTACGTCGTACTCACCTATCTTAATTCACAATAAAAAATAACCATATTGGAGGGCATCATGCCTGACGCTAAAAAACAGGGGCGGTCAAACAAGGCAATGACGTTTTTCGTCTGCTTCCTTGCCGCTCTGGCGGGATTACTCTTTGGCCTGGATATCGGTGTAATTGCTGGCGCACTGCCGTTTATTGCAGATGAATTCCAGATTACTTCGCACACGCAAGAATGGGTCGTAAGCTCCATGATGTTCGGTGCGGCAGTCGGTGCGGTGGGCAGCGGCTGGCTCTCCTTTAAACTCGGGCGCAAAAAGAGCCTGATGATCGGCGCAATCCTGTTTGTTGCCGGTTCACTGTTCTCTGCGGCTGCGCCAAACGTTGAAGTACTGATTCTTTCCCGCGTGCTGCTGGGACTGGCGGTAGGTGTGGCCTCCTATACCGCGCCGCTGTACCTCTCTGAAATTGCGCCAGAGAAAATTCGCGGCAGTATGATCTCGATGTATCAGTTGATGATCACTATCGGGATCCTCGGTGCTTATCTTTCTGATACCGCCTTCAGCTACACCGGCGCATGGCGCTGGATGCTGGGTGTGATTATCATCCCGGCAATTCTGCTACTGATTGGCGTCTTCTTCCTGCCAGACAGCCCACGTTGGTTTGCCGCTAAACGCCGCTTTGTTGATGCCGAACGCGTGCTACTGCGCCTGCGCGACACCAGCGCGGAAGCGAAACGTGAACTGGATGAAATCCGTGAAAGTTTGCAGGTTAAACAGAGCGGTTGGGCGCTGTTTAAAGAGAACAGTAACTTCCGTCGCGCGGTGTTCCTGGGTGTACTGTTGCAGGTGATGCAGCAATTCACCGGGATGAACGTCATCATGTATTACGCGCCAAAAATCTTCGAACTGGCGGGATATACCAACACGACGGAACAAATGTGGGGGACCGTGATTGTCGGCCTGACCAACGTACTTGCCACCTTTATCGCAATCGGTCTTGTTGACCGTTGGGGACGTAAACCAACGTTGACGCTGGGCTTCATGGTGATGGCTGTGGGCATGGGCGTACTGGGTACAATGATGCATATCGGTATTCACTCACCGTCGGCGCAGTATTTCGCCATCGCCATGCTGCTGATGTTTATTGTCGGTTTTGCCATGAGCGCGGGTCCGTTGATTTGGGTACTGTGTTCTGAAATCCAGCCGCTGAAAGGCCGCGACTTCGGTATCACCTGCTCCACCGCTACCAACTGGATTGCCAACATGATTGTCGGCGCAACCTTCCTGACTATGCTCAACACGCTGGGCAACGCCAATACCTTCTGGGTTTACGCAGGTCTGAACGTGCTGTTTATCCTGCTGACACTGTGGCTGGTGCCGGAAACCAAACACGTTTCGCTGGAACACATTGAACGTAATCTGATGAAAGGTCGTAAACTGCGCGAAATCGGCGCTCACGATTAATCTCCTCAGGCTTCCTCCCGTCGCGGAGGAAGCCACCTCTTGCAGTCATCTTTTCTTCGCTCTATCCTCTGCCGCTATGAAAACATCCCGTCTCCCTATCGCCATCCAACAGGCTGTTATGCGTCGCCTGCGGGAAAAACTCGCCCAGGCCAACCTGAAGCTGGGGCGTAACTATCCGGAGCCAAAACTCTCTTATACCCAGCGTGGCACATCCGCCGGAACGGCCTGGCTGGAAAGCTATGAAATTCGCCTCAATCCGGTGTTGCTGATGGAAAACAGCGAGGCTTTTATAGAAGAAGTGGTGCCACACGAACTGGCGCATTTGCTGGTATGGAAACACTTTGGTCGCGTAGCGCCACATGGCAAAGAGTGGAAGTGGATGATGGAAAGCGTGCTGGGCGTTCCCGCCCGCCGTACGCATCAGTTTGAACTGCAATCCGTGCGCCGTAACACTTTCCCCTACCGTTGCAAATGCCAGGAGCATCAGCTTACCGTACGTCGTCATAACCGCGTGGTACGAGGCGAAGCCGTCTATCGCTGTGTTCACTGCGGCGAACAACTGGTTGCTCAATAACCAGCAGAACTATCAGGAATTTTACTGATCTGGCTGATTGCATACCAAAACAACTTTCGCTACGTTGCTCGCTCGTTTTAACACGGAGTAAGTGATGTACCGTAATTTGTCTGTGGCTGCGGTGGTACTGAGCGCAGCATTATCCGGCACGGCGTTAGCCGAAGGCATCAATAGTTTTTCCCAGGCGAAAACAGCAGCGGTAAAAGTCTACGCTGATGTGCCGGGAACATTTTACTGCGGATGTAAAATCAACTGGCAGGGTAAAAAAGGCATCGTGGATCTGGAGTCGTGCGGGTATCAGGTGCGCAAAAATGAAAACCGCGCCAGCCGCGTAGAGTGGGAACATGTTGTTCCCGCCTGGCAGTTCGGCCACCAGCGTCAGTGCTGGCAGGAAGGCGGTCGTAAAAACTGCGCTAAAGATCCGGTTTATCGCCAAATGGAAAGCGATATGCATAACCTGCAGCCCGCGATAGGTGAAGTGAACGGCGATCGCGGCAACTTTATGTACAGCCAGTGGAATGGCGGCGAGGGCCAGTATGGGCAGTGCGCCATGAAGATTGATTTCAAAGAAAAAGTTGCTGAACCGCCAGCTCATGCCCGTGGTTCCATTGCGCGGATTTACTTCTACATGCGTGACCAGTACAACCTGACACTCTCACGCCAGCAAACGCAGCTGTTTAACGCCTGGAACAAAATGTATCCGGTCACCGACTGGGAGTGTGAGCGTGACGAACGCATCGCGAAGGTGCAAGGCAATCACAACCCGTATGTGCAACGCGCTTGCCAGGCGCGAAAGAGCTAACCTACACTAGCGAAATTCTTTTTGTTAACCCTACCCCACGCGCGCAACCGCGTGGGGAGACGACGCGGATATTTAACCATGCGTATCCCCCGCATTTATCATCCTGAACCACTCACCAGCAATTCGCAGATCGCGCTTTGTGAAGATGCCGCTAACCATATCGGGCGCGTCCTGCGTATGGGGCCAGGTCAGGCATTACAGTTATTTGACGGCAGCAACCAGGTCTTTGACGCAGAAATCACCAGCGCCAGCAAAAAAAGCGTGGAAGTTAAAGTGCTGGAAGGCCAGGTAGACGATCGTGAATCTCCCTTGCATATTCACCTCGGTCAGGTGATGTCGCGCGGAGAAAAAATGGAATTCACTATCCAGAAATCGATAGAACTTGGCGTAAGCCTCATTACGCCACTTTTTTCTGAACGCTGCGGCGTTAAACTGGATAGTGAACGTCTGAACAAGAAGCGCCAGCAGTGGCAGAAAATTGCAATTGCCGCCTGCGAGCAGTGTGGTCGTAATCGGGTACCAGAAATCCGTCCGGCGATGGATCTGGAAGCCTGGTGTGCAGAGCAAGATGAAGGCTTGAAACTCAATCTTCACCCGCGCGCCAGTAACAGCATCAACACGCTGCCGTTACCAGTCGAACGCGTCCGCCTGCTGATTGGCCCGGAAGGCGGTTTATCGGCAGATGAAATTGCCATGACTGCCCGCTATCAATTTACTGATATCCTGTTGGGACCTCGCGTTCTGCGTACTGAGACAACTGCGCTCACCGCCATTACCGCGCTACAAGTGCGTTTTGGCGATCTGGGCTAACGGAGAAGAATAATGATCAAGCTCGGCATCGTGATGGACCCCATCGCAAGCATCAACATCAAGAAAGATTCCAGTTTCGCTATGTTGCTGGAAGCACAGCGTCGTGGTTACGAACTCCACTATATGGAGATGGCCGATCTCTATTTGATCAATGGTGAGGCTCGCGCTCGTACCCGTACTTTGAGCGTCGAACAGAACTACGATAAATGGTACGAGTTCACGGGTGAGCAGGATCTGCAACTGGCCGATCTCGACGTGATTCTGATGCGTAAAGATCCGCCGTTTGATACCGAGTTTATCTACGCGACCTATATTCTGGAACGCGCCGAAGAGAAAGGAACGCTGATTGTTAACAAGCCGCAGAGCCTGCGCGACTGTAACGAGAAGCTGTTTACCGCCTGGTTCTCTGACTTAACGCCAGAAACGCTGGTCACGCGCAATAAAGCGCAGTTGAAAGCGTTCTGGGAAAAACACAGCGACATCATTCTTAAGCCGCTGGACGGTATGGGTGGCGCGTCGATTTTCCGCGTGAAAGAAGGCGATCCGAACCTTGGTGTGATTGCCGAAACCTTGACTGAGCACGGCACTCGCTACTGCATGGCACAAAATTATCTGCCAGCGATTAAAGATGGTGATAAGCGTGTGCTGGTGGTGGATGGCGAACCAGTACCGTACTGTCTGGCGCGTATTCCACAGGGCGGCGAAACCCGTGGCAATCTGGCTGCCGGTGGTCGTGGCGAACCTCGTCCGCTAACGG
Source organism: Escherichia sp. E2586 (assembly GCF_005781105.1). Lineage (NCBI taxonomy): Bacteria > Pseudomonadati > Pseudomonadota > Gammaproteobacteria > Enterobacterales > Enterobacteriaceae > Escherichia > Escherichia sp. E2586. The sequence continues at coordinate 197,451 of NZ_VATN01000007.1, read as the reverse complement.
AAAGCGACTGGAAAATCGCCCGTCAGGTAGGACCGACGCTGAAAGAAAAAGGGCTGATTTTTGTTGGTCTGGATATCATCGGTGACCGCCTGACTGAAATTAACGTCACCAGCCCAACCTGTATTCGTGAGATTGAAGCAGAGTTTCCGGTGTCTATCACCGGAATGTTAATGGATGCTATTGAAGCACGATTACAGCAGCAGTAACCCTGTTTAGCGAGAGGGATCTCGTTGAGACTATGAGTGACAGCGCCATACTTTCCACGCATACTGGGCGCTGTTGCTTTTTTGAACCAGGAAACAGAACCTCTGACAATGAATTTACAGCATCACTTTCTTATTGCCATGCCTGCTCTCCAGGATCCGATTTTCCGTCGTTCCGTGGTCTACATTTGCGAACATAATACCAATGGAGCAATGGGGATCATCATTAACAAGCCACTGGAAAATCTCAAAATTGAAGGGATTCTGGAAAAGCTGAAGATCACGCCGGAGCCGCGTGATGAATCTGTCCGTCTGGACAAACCGGTTATGCTTGGCGGTCCGCTGGCTGAAGATCGCGGGTTTATTTTGCATACCCCTCCATCCAATTTTGCGTCCAGCATTCGCATTTCAGATAACACGGTGATGACCACTTCCCGCGATGTGCTGGAAACACTCGGCACCGATAAACAACCTGCTGACGTGATGGTAGCCCTTGGTTACTCCTCCTGGGATAAAGGCCAACTGGAACAAGAAATTCTCGATAACGCGTGGTTAACCGCCCCGGCAGATCTGAATATTCTGTTCAAAACACCGATAGCCGACCGCTGGCGCGATGCGGCAAGGCTGATTGGTGTTGATATTCTCACCATGCCTGGTGTGGCAGGGCATGCCTGATGAGCGGAACATTACTCGCCTTCGACTTCGGCACCAAAAGCATTGGCGTAGCGGTCGGCCAACGCATTACTGGCACCGCTCGCCCGCTGCCCGCAATTAAAGCACAGGACGGTACGCCGGACTGGAACCTTATCGAGCGTTTACTGAAAGAGTGGCAACCAGACGAAATCATCGTCGGTTTGCCGCTGAATATGGACGGCACCGAGCAACCATTGACTGCCAGAGCGCGTAAATTTGCCAACCGTATTCATGGCCGTTTCGGTGTTGAAGTAAAGCTCCATGACGAGCGTCTTAGCACCGTGGAAGCGCGTTCCGGTCTGTTTGAACAGGGCGGCTATCGGGCGCTCAACAAAGGCAAAGTCGACTCTGCCTCTGCGGTTATTATTCTCGAAAGTTATTTCGAGCAAGGATATTAAGGCGATTTAAAAGCCTGGCGGATAGTCGTTACCGTCATCCCGCCATCTTGCCGGATGCGGCGTGAACGCCTTATCCAGCCCACATGTGGCAGCGGTCGTAGGTCTGATAAGACGCATCAGCGTCGCATCAGACGTTCATTGCCGGACGCGGCGTGAATGACTACGTTTGTAGGCCCGATAAGCTTGCGCATCGGGCATGTTTACAATTCGTATCAGGCACAGCAACGTCACAAACGCCCTTCCCCCACCCGCTGTTGATAACTCCGCTGAAACGTTATCATCCCCACCTGCTGCCCGGTTTGAATAACATGCGGTAACTGGTGGGTTTTCCCTTCGCGAATCAAATTCCCCACCGCAGGTGTGTTAATCAGTAATTCAAACAGCGCCACGCGTCCTTCCTGTTTATCCACTTCCAGCTTTTGTGACAACACCGCCCGTAAACTACCTGCCAGTTGATTACGCACGGGATCTTTTTCCTGCGCCGGAAACGAATCCACCAGTCGCTCAACTGCCTGCGCTGCGCCGCGAGTGTGTAATGTCGCCAGCACCAGGTGCCCGGTTTCTGCCGCCGTTAGCGCCAGACGGATTGTCTCGCTGTCACGCAGCTCTCCGAGCAAAATCACATCAGGATCCTCCCGCAATGCGGCCCGCAATCCCGATGCGAACGTCATACAGTGCAAACCAATTTCCCGCTGCTGGATCAAACATCGCTGGCTGGCATAGAGATATTCCACAGGATCTTCCAGCGTCAGAATATGCGCATCGGCATGTTGATTGAGATAGCCAACCATTGCCGCCAGCGTGGTGGATTTACCACTCCCCGTCGCCCCCGTCACCAGAATCAGTCCATTCTCGCTCTTGAGTAATTCCGGCAATACCGGTGGTGCGCCAAGCTGTTCGAGCTGCGGGCAGTGCGAAGGTAACAGCCGTAACGCCAGAGATATGCCTTGCCGCTGCGCGAACGCACTGCCGCGCAATCGCTGGTTTTCCGCCAGCGACACGGCAAAATCCAGCTGACCATTCTCCAGCAATATTGCCCGCTGATCGTCATCCAGCCACTCCCGCAGTAGCTCTTCGACGTCCGGCGCATCAAACGGCGCAGCTTCCATTCTGCCGCGAATGCGCCATCGTGCGGGCCAGGTGCTGCACAGGTGTAGATCAGAGACGTTATGCTTTACACTAAGGGCCACAATTTCTTCCATATTCATACTAAGATCCTCGGAAAATGAACGATATTGCGCATAACCTGGCACAGGTCCGGGACAAAATCTCAGCGGCTGCAACGCGTTGCGGCCGTTCTCCAGAAGAAATTACGCTGCTTGCAGTCAGTAAAACAAAACCTGCGAGCGCCATCGCAGAAGCCATTGATGCCGGGCAGCGTCAATTTGGTGAAAACTACGTTCAGGAAGGGGTAGATAAAATTCGCCACTTTCAGGAGCTGGGCGTAACAGGATTAGAATGGCATTTTATTGGCCCGTTGCAGTCTAATAAAAGCCGCCTGGTGGCAGAGCATTTCGACTGGTGTCATACCATCGACCGTTTGCGTATCGCCACACGCCTGAACGACCAGCGACCGGCAGAACTTCCCCCTCTTAACGTGCTGATTCAAATTAATATTAGTGATGAAAACAGCAAGTCAGGGATTCAACTGGCGGAACTGGACGAGCTGGCAGCTGCGGTCGCTGAACTACCGCGTTTACGTCTACGCGGGCTGATGGCAATCCCGGCGCCTGAGTCAGAATATGTAAGGCAGTTTGAAGTTGCACGCCAAATGGCTGTAGCATTTGCCGGACTGAAAACGCGCTACCCGCATATCGACACGCTCTCTCTGGGAATGTCGGACGATATGGAAGCCGCCATTGCGGCAGGTAGCACGATGGTTCGTATCGGCACTGCCATCTTTGGTGCACGTGATTACTCTAAAAAATAAGGAATCTTAAGAACGCCATGAATACGTTGACTTTCCTGCTTTCAACGGTCATTGAGCTGTATACCATGGTGCTGTTATTACGCATCTGGATGCAGTGGGCTCATTGTGATTTTTATAACCCTTTCTCACAGTTTGTGGTGAAGGTGACACAACCGATTATCGGGCCACTGCGCCGCGTTATTCCGGCAATGGGGCCAATTGATAGCGCCTCGCTGCTGGTTGCCTATATTCTCAGTTTCATCAAAGCCATCGTGCTGTTTAAAGTGGTGACCTTCCTGCCGATCATCTGGATTGCCGGTTTATTGATTCTGCTGAAAACCATCGGCCTGCTGATTTTCTGGGTCCTGCTGGTGATGGCGATTATGAGCTGGGTAAGCCAGGGTCGTAGCCCAATTGAATACGTGCTGATTCAGCTTGCCGATCCGCTGCTGCGCCCGATTCGACGCCTGCTACCGGCAATGGGTGGGATTGATTTCTCGCCGATGATCCTCGTTCTGCTACTGTATGTCATTAATATGGGTGTCGCAGAAGTGCTGCAGGCGACCGGAAACATGCTGCTGCCGGGGCTGTGGATGGCGTTATGAGTGCCGTAACAGTTAATGATGACGGTCTGGTTTTACGGCTCTATATTCAGCCGAAAGCCAGCCGTGATTCTATTGTCGGTTTACATGGCGACGAGGTAAAAGTCGCCATTACCGCGCCGCCAGTTGACGGTCAGGCCAACAGCCATCTGGTGAAGTTTCTCGGTAAGCAATTCCGGGTTGCCAAAAGCCAGGTGGTGATTGAGAAAGGCGAACTTGGCCGCCACAAACAAATTAAAATCATTAATCCGCAACAAATCCCGCCAGAAATCGCGGCGTTAATTAATTAGGTATCCTATGCAAAAAGTTGTCCTCGCAACCGGCAATGCCGGTAAAGTGCGTGAGCTGGCGTCGCTGCTTAGCGACTTCGGTCTTGATATCGTGGCCCAAACAGACCTCGGCGTAGATTCCGCTGAAGAAACCGGCCTGACATTTATCGAAAACGCGATTCTGAAAGCGCGCCATGCGGCAAAAGTGACCGGTTTACCGGCAATTGCCGACGACTCCGGTCTGGCGGTAGATGCGCTGGGTGGCGCGCCGGGTATTTACTCCGCGCGTTATTCCGGTGAAGACGCGACCGATCAAAAGAATCTGCAAAAACTGCTGGAAACACTGAAAGACGTACCGGACGACCAACGTCAGGCGCGTTTCCACTGCGTGCTGGTATATCTGCGTCACGCGGAAGATCCCACTCCGCTGGTGTGCCACGGCAGCTGGCCGGGCGTGATTACTCGTGAACCAGCGGGTACTGGCGGCTTTGGTTATGATCCAATCTTCTTCGTGCCTTCCGAAGGGAAAACCGCTGCCGAACTGACCCGCGAAGAAAAGAGCGCCATTTCTCACCGTGGTCGGGCATTGAAACTGCTGCTGGACGCTTTACGTAATGGTTAAATTACCGCCGCTGAGTCTCTACATTCACATCCCGTGGTGCGTGCAGAAATGCCCGTACTGCGATTTCAACTCTCACGCGTTGAAAGGGGAAGTGCCGCACGACGATTACGTTCAGCATCTGCTTTGCGATCTGGACAATGATGTGGCTTACGCACAGGACCGTGAAGTAAAGACAATCTTTATTGGCGGCGGTACGCCGAGCCTGCTTTCCGGCCCGGCGATGCAAACGCTGCTGGACGGCGTGCGTGCGCGTTTGCCGCTGGCAGCGGATGCAGAAATTACTATGGAAGCGAACCCTGGTACGGTTGAAGCCGATCGCTTTGTTGATTATCAGCGTGCTGGTGTGAACCGCATCTCTATTGGCGTACAGAGTTTTAGCGAAGAAAAGCTGAAACGACTTGGGCGCATTCATGGCCCGCAAGAAGCGAAACGTGCAGCAAAACTGGCAAGCGGACTGGGGCTGCGTAGCTTTAATCTCGATTTGATGCACGGGCTGCCGGATCAATCACTGGAAGAGGCGCTAGGCGATCTGCGCCAGGCCATTGAACTGAATCCGCCGCATCTTTCCTGGTATCAACTGACCATCGAACCCAATACGCTGTTTGGCTCGCGCCCTCCCGTACTGCCGGACGAGGATGCGTTATGGGATATTTTCGAACAGGGGCATCAGTTGTTAACCGCGGCAGGTTATCAGCAATATGAAACTTCCGCTTACGCCAAGCCCGGTTATCAGTGCCAGCACAATCTCAACTACTGGCGATTTGGCGACTACATCGGTATTGGCTGCGGCGCGCACGGCAAAGTGACCTTCCCGGATGGGCGCATTCTGCGTACCACCAAAACGCGGCATCCGCGCGGTTTTATGCAGGGGCGGTATCTGGAAAGCCAGCGTGATGTCGAAGCCGCAGATAAGCCGTTTGAGTTCTTTATGAATCGCTTCCGTCTGCTGGAGGCCGCGCCGCGCGTGGAGTTTAGCCAGTATACTGGCCTTTCTGAAGAAGTTATTCGCCCTCAGTTAGACGAGGCTATCGCTCAGGGCTATCTCACAGAATGTGCGGATTACTGGCAGATAACGGAACATGGGAAGTTGTTTTTAAATTCGCTGCTGGAGCTTTTTCTGGCTGAGTAAATTTGTATTGCCGGATGCGGCGAGCGTGTACGCAGCATCCGGCTACAACTCATGCGTCATCGCAACAATTACTTAATCACCCCATTGCGCCGCAATTGTTCGGTATCTTTTTTCCAGCGTTCATTAGCCTGGTTGATATCGTCAATTTTCATCAAAATCGCGACTTTTTTACTGTTTATTTCTGAAACCTTCATCGTTAATGGATATTGCCCTTTCTCGAGCGTTATCCAGTCATCCTGCAATTTACGGCTAAGTTTTTGTGATTGCAGAAAAGTCTGTCGCCGTTGTTCGTTGATATCAAAATCTCGCTTCTGCTGAATCGGCACTTCATAACACTCTTCACTCTGTTTATGACATGCCGCAATCGCCGGTTGATAAACCTCTTTGTCATATTTAACCGCGAACGCCTCGCTATCATTCTGTTTATTAAACTCATCACGCTGTTGGTGAATTTTTTTAAAGGCGTCTTCGCGGGTCATTTGCTTGCCATTTGCATCTTTTCCCCAATATGCATCTGCTGCTTTCTGCGCCGCCACCATTAGCTTATCAAGCTCTTTTACATCCTTTTCCAGCGCAGGAATCGAGTTCTTCTGGGTATTCAACGCTGATTCAAGCTGACTAAAGCGATAATTGAAATCTTCGCTATTTACGATCAGATATTTATTATTCGTTTTAATATCGTCGACCACCCGCCCACTATCGCTGGCTGCCGCCTGAAAAGAGTAAAAATTCACCGTCCAGCCAGACGCGGGTGTTCCTTTACTGGTTAACATCGCCGAGAATTTTACTGGTTTATCTTTCGTCCAGGTCTGTTCCAGCAGTTCATAATCTGTCAACTGACCGACCCAGGTATAGAGATCGTCACTGGAAGAGACATCGCCTTCCGCTGACCAGGTGGCCTGATTACCCTTAGCATCAAGATTTTTTAAGGTGATGGCATCAAGCTTGAGAATGCCGTGATACTGCTTTTTGAATTGATCTTTTAAGATATTTTCAGTTGGCGATTCGCCATCTGCCCAGCTGTAACCTGACGTCAACACGAACAATGCCGTGCCTACAATCCATTGCTTTTTCACCGGAACACCCTCGCGCGGAATAATTTATTTCAGTGATTATCATCAGGGTAATAATAATTGGCAATGGACGTGAGTCTGAAGTGAATAAGCCCCGGCGCGATACCGGGGCGAAGTGATTAGTACTGATTGAAAATCTGCTGGATTTGCTGCGGATCTTTGGTTTGCGTCAGAGCCAGTTGCAGCAGAACGCGTGCTTTTTGCGGGTTCAGCGTGCCGGAGGCAACGAAACCATATTTCGCATCATCCACTTCGGCATCCTGAGTGGTAGCGCCCGTCGGTACGCGGGAAGAACGCACTACCGCAGTACCGTTTTTCGCGGCGGTTGCCAGAGTGTCAAACACGGATTTATACAGGTTGCCGTTACCCACACCAGCGCTCACGATGCCATCATAGCCCGCATCTACCAGGGCTTTAGCCGGAAGATCGGATGCGTTAGCGTAGTTATAAACAATGCCGACTTTCGGCAGTTCATTCAGCTTAGAGACATCGAACGGCGTGTCGCTGGTGTGCTTACGTGCCGGGGTACGCTGATAGTCAATCTTACCGTTATGAATGTATCCCAGCGGACCGTAGTTAACAGACTTAAAGGTCGCTACGTCGGTGGTGTTGGTTTTGGTGACATCGCGACCGTCCAGTACGGTGTCGTTCATCACCACCAGCACGCCACGATTGGCGGAGGCTTTATCAGCGGCGGTCACTACCGCGTTATACAGGTTGAATGGACCGTCTGCGCTCATGGAGGTGGATGGGCGCATTGCGCCGACCATCACCACCGGTTTGTCGCATTTCACCGTCAGATCGAGGAAGTAAGCAGTCTCTTCCATCGTGTCGGTACCGTGGGTAATAACGAAGCCGTCAGTCTTATCGCAGTCAGTGTTAATTTTTTTCGCCAGTGTCAGCCAGACATTATCGTTCATGTCCTGGGAGCCGATATTAACGACCTGCTCGCCTTTAACGTTCGCAATGTCCTTCAGTTGCGGCACCGCATTGACCAGATTTTCTACGCCAACTTTACCCGCTGTGTAGTTAGATTTGGTTGCGGAGTCACCACCACCGGCAATCGTCCCGCCAGTCGCTAAAATGGTGATATTGGGTAATGCCAATGCTGCGCCACTAAAACCCATAACCAGTGCGGCAAGTGCCGTCTTTTTGAAAAACTCCATTTCATTCCTCCAGTTACGTGAACGCTACGTATTATCCCTTAGCTTTGTATAGGAAATTTGACGTTAAACAATTTACTTTGTGAATAGATTTTGGAGATCTATAAAGTTAGAGGCAGGTAACAAAATGAAGAATTAAACGGCATAAAAAAGCATTATGCCGTCTTAAACTAGAGGATTATTTCAAATTTCCGACCAGGGCTTTACGGCTGTCTTCCAGAGTCACAACACGGCTACAAACATCTTTGCCAAATTGCTGGAAATCTTTTTCCTGTTTTTTCCACTCGGTCTGGATTGAGGATTGCAGTCCCCCCAGGCTTCCCAGCACATTCTGTAACGGGTTGCCGCCGCTTTTCAGCACCGCTTTCGCGCCCATTTCGTTAATGCTGTCCTGCAAAATTCCGCCCATCGCCTGATTCACTAACTGCTGACCTTCGGCGCGAACCTGATCAATGGCTTTATAGTGAAACGTCAGGCCATCGCTGCGCGTTTCGATAATGCGATTCATCTGCTCTTTCAGCTGCGCATCAAGTTTGGTCAGACGGCTGCGCATTTTGCTGCTTTCGCCCATCTCCTGAACGATAATTTTATCCAGCGCAACGCGTGCTTTCTCTACGCGGCTTTTCGCACCTTCATCAATCCACGGCAGCGTGCTGCGCAGTTCGGCCTGATAATCCTTCGCCTGCTCGCGCTGGGCGGCGTTCAGTGAATATTGCTTGCCGTTGTACATTACATTGCCGTCTGGCGTGATCACCAGATTGCCGTTTTCGCCCTTCACCTGCACGGTTTGCGGGCTGACAATCACATCGTCACGCGGCGTGACGCTGCACTGGTAGTCGGCGTGAGCGGTCATTGCCGTCACTGAAAGTGCTGCCGCCAGCAGCATTTTGCGCATCATAGTCTTCCCTCAAGAACAAATCAGGCCAGCATTTGCTGGCCCCAGATTGATAACAAAGTACACGTTGTCCATGCCGGATGCGGCGTAAATGCTTTATCCGGCCTACTCGATCGTGCATCTTTGTAGGCCTGATAAGCGTAGCGCATCAGGCAGTTTTGCATTTGTCATCGCCCGTATGCTTTATTAGTCCCACCAAACGTCGAAAAGTTCGCTGGTGCGAACCTCATCCAGTTTGCGCTCTTCCAGCCACTTACGCACAATCGCCTGATGTTCTTCGGTGCATTTGCCGATTTCCTGCATGCAGATCAGACCTTCCCAGGCCAGATAACCGCTGCCGTCAAAGGCCAGTTTGTTCGGTTCGATAACCTCGTTAATAAAGTCATCAACGGTTTTATCAATCTGCTCTTCCGATGTACCTTCCGGGAATCTCCATGCCACCGAAAATCCTAATTCCTGGAATTCGTCGATGTGCATTTTTTTACGCAGACGACGGCTACGGTTCTTTGCCATTATTTCACCCTCTCGAACATTAAGTCCCATACTCCGTGACCAAGACGATGACCACGTTGTTCAAATTTCGTCACCGGACGTGATGCCGGACGCGGTACGTAATCATTGCTCTCTGACAGGTTTTTATAACCGTCAATGGAAGACATCACTTCGAGCATATGTTCCGCATAAGGTTCCCAGTCGGTCGCCATATGGAATACGCCACCCAGCTGCAGTTTGCTTTTTACCAGTTCAGCAAACGGCACCTGAACGATACGGCGTTTATTATGGCGCGCTTTGTGCCACGGGTCAGGGAAAAAGAGTTGCACCATGCGCAATGAATTGTCAGGAATCATTTTATGCAGCACTTCGACCGCGTCGTGACACATCACGCGCAGGTTGCTTAAGCCCTCTTCATGCGCGGAAGCCAGGCAAGCCCCAACGCCCGGTGAATGCACTTCAATGCCGAGGAAGTCCTGCTCAGGGCGATCTTTAGCCATTGCCACCAGCGACGCCCCCATGCCAAAACCAATCTCAAGCGTCACCGGCGCTTCACGGCCAAACAGCGTCGGGAAATCCAGCATATCTTCGCTGAACTCAACGCCCATCACCGGCCAGTAGTTTTCCAGCGCATGTTCCTGGCCTTTGGTCAGTCGCCCCTGGCGGCGCACAAAACTACGGATACGGCGCAGTGGGCGGCCGTTTTCATCAAATTCCGGTGAGATGACGTCGTTTTTCATAAAGATTTAGTCGCTTGTGAAAGTGTTCTGAAAACGGGCATTATCCAAAGTTAGTTGCCGGATGCAAGCATGATAAGGCCGTGGCTGCGGAAAGTTCCGGTTTACACCCCGCCGCGGCTGTGCTGCAATCTTGCCCCCAACAACAGTGAATTCGGTGACCATGCAAGCGTCGCAATTTTCAGCCCAGGTGCTGGACTGGTACGATAAATACGGGCGGAAAACGCTGCCCTGGCAAATTGACAAGACGCCCTACAAAGTATGGCTCTCAGAAGTGATGTTGCAACAAACTCAGGTTGCGACCGTAATCCCCTATTTTGAACGCTTTATGGCGCGCTTCCCGACGGTGACCGATCTCGCCAACGCGCCGCTCGACGAAGTTCTCCACTTGTGGACCGGACTTGGCTATTACGCCCGCGCGCGCAATCTGCATAAAGCGGCACAACAAGTTGCCACCTTACACGGCGGTAAATTCCCGGAAACCTTTGAAGAAGTTGCGGCGTTACCGGGCGTCGGGCGTTCCACTGCGGGCGCGATTCTCTCACTTTCTCTGGGTAAGCACTTTCCGATTCTCGACGGTAACGTCAAACGCGTGCTGGCGCGCTGCTATGCTGTAAGCGGCTGGCCTGGGAAAAAAGAGGTCGAGAATAAATTATGGAGTTTGAGCGAGCAGGTGACGCCCGCGGTTGGCGTGGAGCGGTTTAATCAGGCGATGATGGATTTAGGTGCGATGATTTGTACGCGTTCGAAGCCGAAATGCTCGCTCTGCCCGCTGCAAAACGGTTGTATTGCCGCCGCCAATAATAGCTGGTCGCTTTATCCGGGCAAAAAGCCGAAACAGACGCTGCCGGAGCGCACCGGCTACTTTCTGCTGTTACAGCACGAAGATGAAGTATTGCTGACGCAGCGTCCGCCGAGCGGATTGTGGGGCGGTTTATACTGTTTCCCACAGTTTGCCGACGAAGAAAGTTTGCGGCAATGGCTGGCACAACGGCAGATTGCTGCCGATAACCTGACGCAACTGACCGCGTTTCGGCATACCTTCAGCCATTTCCACTTAGATATTGTGCCTATGTGGCTTCCCGTGTCGTCATTCACCGACTGCATGGATGAAGGCAATGCGCTCTGGTATAACTTAGCGCAACCGCCGTCAGTTGGCCTGGCGGCTCCCGTGGAGCGTTTGTTACAGCAGTTACGCACTGGCGCGCCGGTTTAGCGCGTGAGTCGATAAAGAGGATGATTTATGAGCAGAACGATTTTTTGTACTTTCCTGCAGCGTGAAGCAGAAGGTCAGGATTTTCAGCTGTACCCCGGCGAACTGGGAAAACGCATCTATAACGAGATCTCCAAAGAAGCCTGGGCGCAGTGGCAGCACAAACAAACCATGCTGATTAATGAAAAGAAACTCAACATGATGAATGCCGAGCACCGCAAGCTGCTGGAGCAGGAGATGGTTAACTTCCTGTTCGAAGGTAAAGAGGTGCATATCGAGGGCTATACGCCGGAAGATAAAAAATAAAAACAGTGCCGGAGCACGCCTCCGGCAACTTGCATAAAAACAAACACAACACGCACCCGGAATGATGAAAAAATATCTCGCGCTGGCTTTGATTGCGCCGTTGCTCATCTCCTGTTCGACGACCAAAAAAGGCGATACCTATAATGAAGCCTGGGTCAAAGATACCAACGGTTTTGATATTCTGATGGGGCAATTTGCCCACAATATTGAGAACATTTGGGGATTCAAAGAGGTGGTGATCGCCGGTCCTAAGGACTACGTGAAATACACCGATCAATATCAGACCCGCAGCCACATCAACTTCGATGACGGTACGATCACTATCGAAACCATCGCCGGGACAGAACCTGCTGCGCATTTGCGCCGGGCAATTATCAAAACATTATTGATGGGCGACGATCCGAGTTCGGTCGATCTCTATTCCGACGTTGATGATATTACGATTTCGAAAGAACCTTTCCTTTACGGTCAGGTGGTGGATAACACCGGGCAGCCGATTCGCTGGGAAGGCCGTGCGAGTAACTTCGCGGATTATCTGCTGAAAAACCGCCTCAAAAGCCGCAGCAACGGGCTACGTATCATCTACAGCGTGACCATTAACATGGTGCCGAACCACCTTGATAAACGTGCGCACAAATATCTCGGCATGGTCCGCCAGGCATCACGGAAATATGGCGTTGATGAGTCGCTGATTCTGGCGATTATGCAGACCGAATCTTCCTTTAACCCGTATGCGGTCAGCCGTTCCGATGCGCTGGGATTAATGCAGGTGGTACAACATACTGCCGGGAAAGATGTGTTCCGCTCACAGGGGAAATCCGGCACGCCGAGCCGCAGTTTCTTGTTTGATCCTGCCAGCAATATTGATACCGGCACCGCGTATCTGGCGATGCTGAATAATGTTTATCTCGGCGGAATTGATAACCCAACGTCGCGGCGTTATGCCGTCATCACCGCCTATAACGGTGGTGCAGGCAGCGTATTACGCGTCTTCTCGAACGATAAAATTCAGGCTGCCGCTATTATAAATACTATGACGCCGGGCGATGTTTATCAGACGCTGACAACCCGCCATCCGTCTGCGGAATCTCGTCGCTATCTTTATAAAGTGAACATGGCGCAGAAATCTTACCGCCGCCGATAATTTCACCTTTGTCTCTGACAACACTCCGAGACAAAGTGTTATACGCATCACAATTTCGCCTTGCAAATTGAGATTATTTGCAATTATTTGCTACGGATAACAAAAAAACAGTCAGTGAAGTTGATAGAATCGCATCATCTTGCACGGTCAAATGTGCTTTTTAAAACACTCATCCGCATCACGATGTGAGGAAATTAACATGAATCTTAAGCTGCAGCTGAAAATCCTCTCTTTTCTGCAGTTCTGTCTGTGGGGAAGTTGGCTGACGACCCTCGGCTCATATATGTTCGTTACCCTGAAGTTCGACGGTGCTTCCATTGGCGCTGTTTATAGCTCGCTGGGTATCGCTGCGGTCTTTATGCCTGCTTTGCTGGGGATTGTGGCCGACAAATGGTTAAGTGCGAAATGGGTGTATGCTATTTGTCACACCATCGGCGCAATCACCCTCTTCATGGCGGCACAAGTTACCACTCCGGAGGCGATGTTCCTCGTGATATTGATTAACTCGTTTGCTTATATGCCAACGCTTGGGTTAATCAACACCATCTCCTACTATCGCCTGCAAAATGCAGGAATGGATATCGTGACTGATTTCCCGCCAATCCGTATCTGGGGTACTATCGGCTTTATCATGGCGATGTGGGTTGTGAGCCTGTCTGGCTTTGAATTGAGCCACATGCAGCTATATATTGGCGCAGCACTCTCCGCCGTTCTGGTGCTGTTCACCTTTACGCTGCCGTATATTCCGGTTGCTAAACAGCAAGCTAATCAGAGCTGGACGACGCTGCTCGGCCTCGATGCATTCGCGCTGTTTAAAAACAAGCGTATGGCGATTTTCTTCATCTTCTCGATGCTGCTGGGCGCGGAACTGCAGATTACCAACATGTTCGGTAATACCTTCCTGCACAGCTTCGACAAAGATCCGATGTTTGCCAGCAGCTTCATCGTGCAGCATGCGTCAATCATCATGTCGATTTCGCAAATCTCTGAAACCCTGTTCATTCTGACCATCCCGTTCTTCTTAAGCCGCTACGGTATTAAGAACGTAATGATGATCAGTATCGTGGCATGGATCCTGCGTTTTGCACTGTTTGCTTACGGCGACCCGACTCCGTTCGGCACCGTACTGCTGGTTCTGTCGATGATTGTTTACGGCTGTGCGTTCGACTTCTTCAACATCTCTGGTTCGGTGTTTGTCGAAAAAGAAGTTAGCCCGGCGATTCGCGCCAGTGCGCAAGGGATGTTCCTGATGATGACCAACGGCTTCGGCTGTATCCTCGGTGGCATCGTGAGCGGTAAAGTGGTTGAGATGTACACCCAAAACGGCATTACCGACTGGCAGACCGTATGGCTGATTTTCGCAGGTTACTCCGTGATTCTGGCCTTCGCATTCATGGCGATGTTTAAATACAAACACGTTCGTGTCCCTGCCGGTACACAAACTGTTAACCACTAATTACGCAAAGAAAAACGGGGTGCCAGAAGGTGCCCCGTTTTTTATTCTTACTTCAACACATAACCGTATAACCGTTTCATTCCATCCGCATCGGTTTCGCTATAGACACCTTGTAGCTCCGGCGAAAATCCCGGCAGCAAATTCACGCCTTCTTCCAGCGCAAGGAAATAACGCTGGACCGCTCCGCCCCACATTTCTCCAGGCACCACGCAAAGCACGCCAGGTGGATACGGCAGCGCGCCTTCCGCCGCAATTCGCCCTTCGGCATCACGAATGCGCACCAACTCCACTTCACCACGAATATAAGCGCTATGCGCGTCCTGGGGATTCATCACCACTGGCGGGAAGCTCTGCTGGCGGAACATCGCTTTTTGCAGGTCTTTGACGTCGAAACTGACATACAGATCGTGCATCTCCTGACACAACTGGCGCAGGGTATAGTCGCGATAGCGCACCGGGTATTTGTTATAAACGCTCGGCAAGACTTCAGACAGCGGCGAGTCATCTTCAATATGCTGTTCAAACTGCACCAGCATCGCCACCAGCTGTGCCAGCTTCTCGTGGCTTTCCGCCGGAGTTAATAAGAACAGAATGGAGTTGAGATCGCACTTCTCCGGCACAATGCCGTTCTCACGCAGATAGTGCGCCAGAATCGTCGCTGGAACGCCAAAATCGCTATATTCGCCGGTTTCGGCATCGATACCCGGCGTGGTGAGTAACAGCTTGCACGGATCAACAAAATATTGGTCCGCGGCATATCCCTCAAAGCCGTGCCACTTTTCCCCAGGTTCAAAACTGAAGAAGCGGCGGTCGCTGGCTAACACTGACGTCGGATAATCCTGCCACAATTTGCCATCAACAACTGGCGGTATAAACGGGCGGAACAGCTTACAGCGCGCAAGAATCGCTTTCCGCGCTTCAATCCCTATCTCAACACACTCAGCCCACAGCCGACGCCCACTCTCCCCTTCATGAATTTTGGCGTTAACGTCCAGCGCAGCAAACAGCGGGTAAAACGGGCTGGTTGAAGCATGGAGCATAAAAGCATTATTCAGCCGTTTATGCGGGCAAAAACGCGCCTGTCCGCGGATATGGTTATCTTTTTTATGGATCTGCGACGTCTGTGAGAATCCCGCCTGCTGTTTGTGCACCGACTGGGTCACAAAGATCCCCGGATCGTTTTCGTTAAGTTCTAACAGCAACGGTGAGCAATCCGCCATCATCGGGATAAACTGCTCGTACCCTACCCATGCAGAATCAAACAGAATGTAATCACACAGATGCCCAATGGTATCGATCACCTGGCGGGCGTTGTAGATAGTGCCGTCATAGGTTCCCAGCTGAATAATCGCCAGGCGGAACGGGCGCGGCAGTTCGGCTTTTTCTGGCGCAACGTCGCGAATTTGCTGACGCAGATACTCTTCATTAAAACAGTGCGCATCAATCCCGCCGATAAACCCGAATGGGTTGCGTGAGGCTTCCAGATACACCGGCGTCGCCCCCGCCTGAATCAGCGCACCGTGATGATTCGACTTATGGTTGTTACGGTCGAAGAGCACCAGATCACCACGCGTTAACAGTGCATTCGTCACAACCTTATTCGCCGCCGATGTGCCGTTCAGCACAAAATAGGTTTTATCGGCATGAAAGACTTTGGCAGCGAATTTCTGCGCATCCTTTGCGGAACCTTCATGAATAAGCAGATCGCCCAATTTTACGTCAGCGTTACACATATCGGCGCGAAAGACGTTCTCACCAAAGAAATCGTAAAAATGGCGTCCGGCAGGATGCTTTTTAAAGAACGCACCATGTTGATGCCCAGGACAAGCAAAGGTGCTATTGCCCATCTCAACGTACTGGTTCAGCGTGTCATAAAATGGCGGCAGCAAATTCTCTTCATACTGACAGGCTGCGGATTCCAGCTCCAGCCACTGCTGCTCATTGCCGTTGATGATAGCCGTAACGCCCGCGGGCAATTCAACCGCATCTTCAGAATACAAAAACACCGGCAGATGAAAACCGGTGCGCTTAAGTAACGCAAGAATGCCGCTACGACTATCCGCAGCGGTAATGACGACTGCCGCGACGTCCGTAAAATCAGTATCTTCCAGCGCCACCACGCGGCGATGGGTAGAAAGTCGGGAAACCAGTTCACCACTGGCGGCAATACTCATTGATTTCATAAGCGCAAAACCCGTTTCGGGGAAGTAAAAATACCGGGCAAGGTGGAACCCCCTGCCCCATGAGATGTGGGTCAAACTGGTCACCAGCTCCGACCGCCAGACATCAGTAAAAGCAGAAACGCTCTGATTTTACTGTTGCCCTGCAGTGAGCATACGTTAACGTCACCGCATAAAAAGCAGCGTCACAGAACAGGAGACATTTCGCGCGAAACGGCGATAAGCGAAAGAATGTAAGGAGGCGGCGTGCATCAAGCAAGCTCCGTACAGGAAGGAGAAAATTCGCGCAATCATGGCACTTTTCGCTAACGCGTGCAAGCCAGGACTTTGCGACCAGACAAGCAATCGACGGGGCAAAAAGTTCATAATAAAAACATCAAACAACACAATTAACAGGAACTATTGTGGTCATCGGCCCTTTTATCAACGCAAGTGCAGTATTACTGGGTGGCGCCCTCGGCGCACTGCT
Organism: Escherichia sp. E2586; assembly: GCF_005781105.1. Lineage (NCBI taxonomy): Bacteria > Pseudomonadati > Pseudomonadota > Gammaproteobacteria > Enterobacterales > Enterobacteriaceae > Escherichia > Escherichia sp. E2586. The sequence continues at coordinate 180,498 of NZ_VATN01000007.1, read as the reverse complement.
TAGCCAACGCTTACCGGAACACATCCGCGTCTCTATGACGTCCATTTTTGGCCTGGCGTCGCTGGGAATTGGTATTTTACTGGTCGTGAAATGTGCCAACCTTCCGGCGATGGTTTTAGCTACGCTACTCGGGGCATTAATCGGCGAAATTTGTCTGCTGGAAAAAGGCGTCAACACTGCGGTCGCTAAAGCGCAGAATCTGTTTCGTCACTCGAGCAAGAAATCTGCGCATGAATCTTTTATTCAGAATTTTGTCGCGATTATTGTCCTGTTTTGTGCCAGCGGCACCGGGATCTTCGGCGCGATGAATGAAGGGATGACAGGCGATCCGAGTATTTTAATCGCCAAGTCATTTCTTGATTTCTTTACAGCGATGATCTTCGCCTGTTCACTTGGCATTGCGGTATCGGTGATTAGTATTCCATTGCTCATCATCCAGTTAACGTTGGCGTGGGCTGCTGCGCTGATATTACCGCTGACCACACCGTCGATGATGGCGGACTTCAGTGCCGTAGGTGGTTTATTGCTGCTGGCAACCGGCTTACGCATCTGCGGCATAAAAATGTTTCCGGTGGTCAATATGCTTCCTGCCCTCCTTCTGGCAATGCCGCTTTCCGCCGCCTGGACCACCTGGTTTGCCTGACATTTCGAGCGATAACGGCAAACTGATGATAGATTGTGCAGTCTGCCGTAAATTGAAGAAATTTGATTGACGAGACGAGGCGAATCAGGTTTAATGCGCCCCGTTGCCCGGATAGCTCAGTCGGTAGAGCAGGGGATTGAAAATCCCCGTGTCCTTGGTTCGATTCCGAGTCCGGGCACCACTATTCATAAGGCCTCGCTGCAAAGCGGGGCTTTTTCTTTTTCTGGCTACGGTAAATTTCAGATCGTTGCTACAGGTCATTCGTAATCGTTAACGCCTTTTAATTTCAAAGCATTCTGTCTAATGTCGGCATATCTGGCGATGAGCTGTTTCAGATGCATCTCTGCCTCAGCCCCTGCGGCAGGAGGAAGTGGTTGTCCTGCCGACGACTGTTCCAGTATCCGCAGTTGCTCTTCAGCCGGTATGGATTGATTAAAAGACTGTATCGTTGAAAACACCACTGACTTCAGCTCACTGACCGTCATGTATTTCCCCTTATGCTCATCCAGTCCGTTCAGTCGTTCACTCAGTTTCTGTAGCGTAACCATTCCCTGATGCCAGCCATTCAAATTTTCTGTCGGCAACGCAGCGACATTAAATTGTTGCTGCCACTGCTGTATCAGGGACTTTGCGCGCTCCGGCCATATCACCTGGGCCTGTTCGACAAGCTGCCTTTCCCGGGTTATGAGCCAGTCCGGCGGTAGCTTGTCCAGAAGCGTAAGCTGCTGTTGTGTTTGCGTAATTAAAGCTTGTGGCAACGGAGATTGCTGACGCAATAAATCCAATTGTTCAGGCGTGAGTACTGCGGGTAACGGTGCCAGAGAGGCAGTAAACTGGGTTTGTAACGGGTCCGGCCGATGCAAAAACTGCCACGTCCATAGCGTTGCTGCACCTATCACCAGCATGGTACACATCCCACCGACAAAAGATTTCCATTTTTTTACTGGCTCAGGTATTGCCGGCAGTACCTCCACGTTCGGCTGTGTAACGTACACCCATTGCACTGCACTGTCTGGCACCCGGATATCTTCAAACGAACGACCAGTATGGGAACCTGTTGTTATACCCACGTCATTCATGACCGGAGCATGCGAAACGATACCCGACTGAATTGTCGCCCCTGTACAGATTGTGTCATCGCTGTTCTCCAGCCTGACAGCGTTGTTATGTATCAGGGTACGCAATGTATCCAGCTGACTGAGATGTCTGAGTTCCAGGCGCTGTAAAACTGCCCCCAAACGGGTAAGCAGTTGCTCTGCCCGATACAGTTGGCTAAGGTCGCTGTATTTCAGCGGGAGTGAGCGCATCCGTTGTTGCAAACGCTGGCTCAGATTACTGAGGATCTCAATCCGAACATGGACAGGCTGTGGCCAAAGCACACCCCACTGATGGCTTATCAGAGCCTCCAGTATTGCCAACCCTTCATTCAGACCAAACAATCCGGCCAGCTGCGTACGGGCCAGCGTATACCAGGCCGCAGTCTGCAGCTCAACACCATTTTGCTCAAACAGTGAAAGACACAGTTTTTCAGCATAACGCCAGTTCACATCAGGACGTGCCGGATGCGTTAGCTTATTGAGTTCATCACACAAAGCGGCATAATCCGGTAGCCTTCGCGGGTCACCGCCGGTTTTGATTCTACGTGGGGTAATGTCATTCATGACCAGTTATCCATCTGACGTACTTGCGGTTATAGAAGATGATTGTTTATGCAGCTTGGTGTTCTGCATATTCAGGGCGTAGCAGATACTGACGGGGTTAGGGAGAAACGCTAAAACCAGGCCTTAAATACGAGCTGCCGTGTCGAGATACTGCTGTTTCAGGTGTCTCAACAGGACTCGCCCCTCAGGCATAAATTCAGTGCCATAACGCACCAGACCAACATCTTTGAGTTCAGCGTCAATGGCATAGCACAGCTCGCCAGGAACTTCCTGTTCCAGCAGAACAACGGTTATTTTTTTCAGACGCGGCTCATATTTGAGCAGTACAGTAGATAACGTCCCCATCATTTCATGCGCCGTCCCCGGCATTCCCTGGAGAATTTTGGTCATATCCGGTAGACCATAGTCCGGCAGATGTGCCAGCGTGCCGGCACGACTGTTAAGAATGCGCTGCATATTGTCCAGTACGGAGAGGATTATCTGGTTCTGCTCGCTAACCTGATTCAGATCCAGACCTCCGGTAAAATTCCCAAACAGGGTTTCATAAAGCGATGGACGCGGAGTGTCATTCATCTTTCAACGCCTTCAGAGTCAACCGTTCACTCCCTGCTTCAATGATTCTGGCTGAATCCGGGTCAAGGTCGTCACGACTCAACACGATCCGCCAGGTGTTATTCACCTGATCCGGAGTGCCGACCTTATCCAGGTCTAACATCGCTGCCCGGTCCGGATGATTGTGTGCAAACTCTTTCACGGCTTCACGCAGGTAGCGCATTTCTGCGTCGTAATAACGCGGGGTTAAATTTTCCATAAAATAGTTACTCAAAATATAGGAAACAATGTTTTCTTCCCCAAAAGTGGAAGTTATCTCACCACTTCGCGAGTAGTCAGAGACATAGGTTTTATCTCCTCATTTAAAATCTCAAATTCAGTAGTTATTTTTCTGAATGACTGACCAGATAAAAAATGTGAGAAAGTACCTTGCTATAAATTATGAGCCACACTTATTCATCCTCCTTTTATCCAGCCAATAACTTTCTCTAACCACATAACACCGCGGCCCGCGCCGGATCGAGCTGAATCAGCCCGCCTAGCAATTTTTCCATAGCAGGCCCGAGGCGAATCTTGTCAGCCTCACTGCGACTGGCTTTCAGTCTGAGGAGTTTCAGATGACGGGCCTGTACCTCAAACAGCAGCTCGGGTTCCCAGTCGCTAAGGGCCACTTCTGTGGCACGCTCACCCAGCTCTGCAAACAGGTGCACCGCGAGCTCATTTTTTCCGTACTGTTCTGCAATACGCCCCATTAGCAGGCGCAGCAGCCACTGCTGCCGCGCAGTGGCGATGCCTGGTCGATGCTGTAACCAGCTCAGTGCCGCATCCGGGCTTTCGCTGTCCGCCAGCGCCACGGCTTCCGACTCCAGAGCCAGAATGTCGTCATTCACTTCGGCCATACGGGCGGAAGGCGTTTCTTTGCCCCACCCAGCGGTGGTATCCAGTACGCTCTGCTGGATCCAGTTCAGCGTCACTTCATCAGCAAACGGCGTACCGTCACTGAATGCCAGCGTCTCCAGCCCGGATAGCCGGGTCAGTATCCCCTTCAGATCAGCGGCAATAATGTCAGCCACTATCTCCTTACCGGACTTCGTCAGCGCCTGGTGGATATACCATTGCAGATCCAGCCACAGGTGGTTAGCACCGCGGGAAAAAGTACTGTCTGCCGTTTCCAGAATTTCAGCCCAGTTTTGCTGCAGGTACAGACGTTTGAGCAGCGCTCGCTGGTCTGCTCTTGGGGGTTCGATGCGAGTTCGCCCCTGTGCATCTGGAGCCGGAATAGCCTGCAGGGTATCGTGACGCAGACTTTTCATCAGATGGTGCGCCGACAACCAACCGTCGGGCTGTTCGCGCAGGTATTCGCTGAGTGCGCGCGCCTGCGCCAGCAAATCCTGACCGGAAGTGATTCTCCCGATAGCTGGAGCATCGCTGTGACTCGCAGTGGAAAGTGTCTCAGTAGTGCTGGCGTTCTGCGGTACAACTGCATCCACACCGCCCGCTTTCTGCAGGCGGTTTTCCAGCGCACCATACAGCGCGTTAAGTTCTGGGCGGGTTTCATCCGGCTCATTTTCGGTGAGCTGCGCTATCAGCAGCAGCGCACCGATGGTGCGCAGCGCATCTTCCCTGACCACTTCCGGATACAGTGAAAGAGAATCCGTCATGCGTGAACCTGCCAGCCACTCCAGTGCTGCCTTACGGCTGCGGTTGCGCTGTGGATGCAGTTGCACACCGAAACGGTCTATCAGACCCGCCAGCAGTTCGAGTCCCTCTGCCAGCCCCTGCTCGCCTTCACGATGCAACCTGGCCCAGCAGTAATACGTCGCCACACGAATGTCTTTAGCGGTGGTGGTGAGCACTTTCTCCGCCAACTGGCAGATAAGCTCAGTATCCGCCCCGGAAAGTTTGTTGACCTCCTCGCGCATTTGCTGGAAGCCATCGTCATAACCTGGGTCATCCCCCACTGATGACTCTCCGGGTAACGGCTGCAGCCAATTGCTCCACTGCACCACTCGCTCACGGGTAGCGTCAAGGAGTGTCGTCGGCTCTGTCTGACAGGCGCTAACCAAGGCATTTAACGTGCTCATCAATTGACCTCCACCGCATCACGGTTCGTGCTGGCGACCGGGTCTGTCACTGCCACTTTCGCCGTGCTGAAGATGGTATCTGTCAGACTCATAAGGTTCCTTCAGTCATATTTAAACTCCAGCACACCCCCTTCTTCATCATTCCACCCCAGCGTCAACGACGCTGGCTTTTGTTTCGCCGCCATATGAGTCAGCAATTGCTGACTCAGCACAGGAAGAATTTGTTGGTTGAGTAAGCTGTCGACATTGCGCGCCCCGGTGTCCGGCAGCAGGCAGGCAGCGGTCAGCGCGTCGTACAGGCTTTCGTCAATCAGCGTGGTCAGGCCGTAGTGGCGCTGTAAGCGCTGGCTGACCTGGGAGAGTTTCATCTCCACAATCGTGTGCATGGCTGCTTCTGCCAGCGGACGGTAAATCACGGTCTGGAAACGGGCGAGCAGCGCAGGCTGGAAGTGGTCGCGCAGTATCGGGCGCAGCAGTTCGTGCAGGTCTGCCTCGGTGGCTTCCGGTTGTTCGTCCAGCAACTGCATCAGGTGGTCGCTACCAAGGTTGGAGGTCATCAAAATAACGGTATTGCGGAAGTCAATTTCTCGCCCTTCGCCGTCGCGCATAAAACCACGATCGAATACCTGATAGAACAGATTCATCACGTCACGGTTCGCTTTTTCGACTTCATCGAGCAGCACCACACTGTACGGACGCTTACGTACGGCTTCGGTAAGGATGCCGCCCTGGCCGTAGCCGACGTAACCAGGTGGAGAACCTTTCAGCTGGGAAACTGTGTGTGGCTCCTGGTATTCCGACAGGTTAATGGTAATCAGCGATTTTTCGCCACCGTACAGCACATCCGCCAGCGCCAGCGCGGTTTCAGTTTTTCCTACACCGCTTGGACCAACCAGCAGGAATACACCCTGTGGACCGTTCTCAGAGGTGAGGCCAGTTTTAGCGGCGCGCAGGCGCCGGGCGATGGCTTCAAGCGCAATATTCTGACCGACTACACGTTTACCGATTTCATTTTCCAGGGTAAGCAGTTCGGTCTGTTCGTCTTTCATCAGCGAAGAAAGCGGCACGCCGGTCCAGTCGGCAATCACTGTTGCAACAGTGCGCACATCCACATCCACCGACAACAACGGATTGCCCTGCTGTAAACCGTTCAGCTCCTGTTGCAGGGCATGCGTTTCGCTCTGACGGGAAATGTCCTGGCGGCTTTCCCGTAGTTGTTCAGTAAGTTTCAGTTCCTGGCCGTACTGGGTTTCAAGTTCGTGGAGTTCAACGATGACGTTTTTCTCTTCCTGTTCGATTGCCTTCAAGCGTTCACCGTGGTTTTGATTACCGACGGTAATGTCTTCCTGTAGCGCTTGTCTCTCCATTTCAAGAGAGGTAATCCGGGAACGGATACGGGTCAACTGTTCGGGTACGGTGTCGAGACTCATACGCACGCGAGCGCTTGCAGTGTCGAGCAGGTCAACGGCTTTGTCCGGGAGTTGACGGCCTGTCAGATAACGTCGGGATAACGTAACGGCAGCGCACACCGCATCATCAGTGATGTGCACATTATGATGTTCGGCATAACGGGATTTCAGGCCACGCAACATCAGACAAGCCGTGTCGTCGTCCGGCTCGTCAACTTTCACCATCTGGAAGCGGCGTTCGAGTGCGGCATCGCGCTCAAAGTATTGTTTATACTCAGACCAGGTCGTCGCGGCGATGGTACGTAACTCACCGCGCGCCAGGGCTGGTTTCAGCAGATTGGCAGCATCAGCACCACCAGCCTGGTTACCTGCGCCGATGATGGTATGGGCCTCATCGATAAACAGCAAGATAGGTACCGGAGACTGCTGTACAGCATTAATCACGTTTTTCAGGCGCTGCTCAAATTCCCCCTTCACTCCCGCCCCCGCCTGCAGCAGCCCGAGGTCAAGAGTGCGTAGCACCACCGGTTTGAGGGATTCAGGGACATTACCGTCAGAGATTCTGAGCGCCAGACCTTCTACCAGTGCGGTTTTCCCGACACCGGGCTCACCGACCAGGATTGGGTTATTTTTTCGGCGACGAGAAAGAATGTCCACCATCTGGCGGATTTCACTATCGCGGCCAAATACCGGATCAATTTTGCCTTCACGCGCCTGGGCGGTGACGTCATGGGTGAATTTATCCAGCGCATTCTGCAGCGCCGGACTCAGTTCCCCTTCTTTCATCTCACTCCCTACTGGACGCCCGATAAACTCCACGTCCCCACCATGGCTCCCCGTGAGTTCGGCTTCCTGCTGTACCTGCGCACGCTCGTCTGACTGAGCATCCAGTAGCGGGCGCAGGCACTCTAACTGGCTCTGGCCCAGAGTCAGCAATGGCCACAGACCATCGCAGCGCACCAGCTTCTGTTTAGCCACCAGCGCCATCAGCAGGTGGTGGCTTCGAATCTGTTCTTCTCCCGCCAGTGAGGCAATCAGCCAGGCTTGTTGCATCAATACCTGGATATTTTCTGAAAGCTGCGGACGATGGCGCACCGAGCGCGGTTGTTTGTCGAGCCAGGCAAGCAAATCTTGCCAGAGAGTGTCCATGTCCCACTCGTAGCGGCGTGCCAGCACCGTGAGATCCCCCTCGCCCTGCTCAAGAAGTTTCAGCAGCCAGTGCTCTGGCAAAATTTCCGCATGCGCGCGAATCTGACAGAGTGAAGCCGCGCCTTCCATCGCACGGGCGCAATAAGGGTTCAGACGTCGCAGCAAAATGGCTGGATTTTCCATGAATATCTCTCTTTGTCGGTTTCTGAACACGCTACCGCCCCTCGCTGTTTTCCGTGAGGAAGACCAAAGCGCATACGGTCGTGCTGGCAGATTGTGGAGTTTTTGCTGAAAGCCCGTTGGCTTCAGACGTTCAGCAAAAACAAAAAACGGACAGAGAAACTCTGTCCGCTCGTGGCTTAGGCGGTGGCGCGTTCGTTCCAGGAATCGGAATGAATAATGTTGCCGTCTTTGTAGGTCCAGGTGATTTTTTCGTAACGCAGTTCAATGCGCTCAAGGTGGTTGTGCTTCTCTTTAGAAGGATCCTTGATGTCATACATTTCAGGATTCACCTTCACCACTTTCACGTTCTCAAGTTTGGTGTTGAAGTACTCCACTTCCTGGCCTGCGTCGTTGATTTTGTACCACTTGAATTCGGCAGACTTGAGGGTCTGACCGGTGGTCACTGCCTTGTACAAGTACGGGCTGGAGGAGTCGATTTCCTTGGTGAACAGGAACGGGGTATGGATACGGGTGCCGGTCAGTTTGCCTGTGTTGTTATCAGTCGGGATGTACAGGTTGTGTTCCTGAGCCACGACTTCGATGCTGCCTTCACGATCCTGAACGTCCACAGACCCTTTGATGTCCGCGCCGCCATCGTCCTTCAGCCAAAGATAAACAGGTATTGCCATGGAATTACTCTCCATTATGTTGTGATGCGCCATCATCCTGCGATGACGCCAGGGTGTGTCCAGGTATCTGACAGGCATTAGCCTGCGGTACCAGACTGATTTCGACACGCCGGTTGAGCGCACGGCCCTCTGGGGTGTCATTGGTTGCGACCGGACGGCTTTCGCCATAGCCCTGTACCGCAAAACAGCTTTCCGGTACGTCACCGGTTTCATGCATCCAGACGCGCACCGCTTCGGCACGTTTCTGAGAAAGCGTCTGGTTTAGTTGTGCGTTCCCGGTGTTATCCGTGTGGCCAGCGACCACAATCAACCAGCCCGGTTTTGCTCTGACTCCCACCAGTGAATTAACCAACATTTTGGTGGACCCGGCCTTCAGCACCGATTTGCCGGAATCAAATAGCGACATACTGTCGAGGCGGATAATCTTCTGCCCCGGGACGATTTTTTGGATAACAGGTGAAGAGAACGACGGTGGTGCCAGGTCATCCATGACGGCTTCAATAACAGGTACAAGACGCAGTCTCTGATACAGTCCGAGGCGATAACGCACAGGCTCACCGCGACGATGCCAGTCATCCAGCAGTGCACCATCAGCGCGCAGACGCTGTTGGGCCTGGAGTTTAGGTTCTGCCGGTGTGTCAGTAAGATGGTGGTATAAGGCAAGGTGGTCGCCGACATTGCGACGGATAAATCACAAACCGGAGGAAGATTATCCGCCAGGTCGGTATCAACAATCGTGCCATCCTGGAAACGTACCACCAGACGGGTAGCATTTAGCCGTGACAGCGCCAGGGCGGCGGTGTCAAATTCAGCATTCACCACGCCCCAGGGATGGGAAATCCCCATCCTTGCAACGGTATCGGCAACGTGCGCATTCCAGCGGGCCTGCTGCTGGAACTGTTGCGGGGCCAGCGCAGCCCCGTCCTCCCAAAGTGGGCGAAAAATTTTCATCCTTGATTTCCCCTCGCCTTACGACTTGGCTTTTGGCATCTGGGAAACCAGTGATAGGTTGATGTCCATCCCTTCCACCTGGAAGTGGGGGATAGCAAAGAGTTTCACGCGGAAGAAGCCTGGGTTATCCCCGATATCTTCCACCAGCACTTTCGCGTCACGCAGCGGGTGAGAAGCCTGCAAGTCATCGCCCGGATCGGTCATTTCTGTCACAAGACCACGAACCCAGGTATTAAGCTCCAGTTCCAGCAGACGACGATCCTTGGTTGTACCAATGTTTTCCCGTTGAATCAGCTTCAGGTAATGAGCGATTCGCGACAGCAGGAAGATGTACGGCAAACGCGCATTGATGCGGCTATTTGCAGTGGCATCAGCAGTGTCGTAGAGCGCAGGTTTTTGCGTGGAGTTCGCCGAGAAGAAACAGGCATAATCGCGGTTTTTGTAGTACGACAGGGGAATAAATCCAAGATTTGCGAATTCAAATTCGCGGGTTTCCGGGATCATCACCTCTGACGGAATTTTGACCTGATTACCCGTACCGAGATCATACAGATGAATGGGCAAGTCCTGCACTGCCCCCCCGGCCTGTGGGCCACGGATTTGCACGCACCAGCCGTTGTTGATGAAGCTTTTCACCATGTTGGCCGCAAAAGCGAAGGAGGCATTGGTCCACAGGTATTTATCGTGATCCGGGCCTTTTACTTCTTCAACATAGTTAAAACTACGTACCGGTACTGTGTCCGGGCCATACGGCAAACGGCCCAGCACGCGAGGCATGACCAGCCCCATGTATCGGGAGTCATCCGTATCCCTGAAACTTTTCCATTTAATGTACTCGGCGCGATCAAAGTAGTTACCAATATCTTTGATGGCCGCGACCTCTTCCATTGACTCTTTCAGGAAAAATTTCGGCCCCGCAGAACCGATAAAGGGCATATGTGCCGCAGCAGACACTTTCGACAAATTACGCATCAGCGCCACGTCCTGCGCAGAAGCATCAAACTCGTAAGAGGAAATCAGCGCGGCAATCGGCTCGCCGCCCGGAGTGTCATACTCATCGATGTATGTGTGTTTGTACAAACCACTCTGGATAATTTCCGGGCTATCTTCAAAATCCTGGCGCAGGTCTTCTTTAGAGATATCCAGCAGTTCAACTTTCACGTTCTGGCGGAAATCGGTTTTATCAACCAACGATTTCACGCCCCGCCACAGGCTTTCTACCGCCTGAAAGGCCTCATGATGCATAACTGCATCAAGTTGACGACTTATCTGGTAATCCAGTTCAGCGATATGGTGGTCAATCAAATTTTTGTCGAGCTTTTCAACTTTAGAGCCGGATTTAGTCAGACATTCCAGGAACACTTGCATCCCGGCCGTTAAACGTTCATCCGCGGTCGCATCTGACATCGCCTGTGCATCCTGCCAAATATCCAGTGCACTCAACTCTGAGACTGGGCTCAGATTAATTTTTTCAAACAGGGACGCATAAACTCCACTTGCCACAGGACGTTCAAGGACCACACTCTCGCCAGCAGTGGCATTCTCATTATTTACAGACATCAACATATTCCTTATTAATCCGTTAAATCGTCATGATCGTTATGGCTGTTTTGGGGCCAGGGCTGAGAGTTCGGCTCTGAGTTCTGCGCTTAATGCCGGGTCCAGCAGAATATTTTCCAGTTCTTTGCGGAAAGCCTGGTTATCCAGAAGATTTGCTTTTAAATCACGAAGTAAATTACGCATGGAAAGCATGGCCTTCAGCTGCGGTATTTGTCGGGAGACTTGTTCCGGGGAGAAATCCTTTATACTGCGGAATGTCAGTTTGATGCTGTCTTCGCTATCGTCATCAGCAAGCGTATTTTTAACGATAAGATTTACTTTTGGGGAATAATCAAAAAGGACTGCATCAAAGTTATTTTTGTTAAGATTAACTTTTTTACGTTCTGATAATGGCGCGGATTCCTGACCATTACTAAAATCACCCGCAATAAGTAACTTAAGGGGTAATTCCATTTTTTTGCTTGCGCCACCTGTATGCAGTTCTAATTTTAGATTAATACGGGCCTTCGGGATCTCCCGCTGGAAGCTGTCACTCATAGTTCCCTCACGTAATTCAGTTAAAGTCAAATTAACAACAATATTTCCTTAACCAGATACTAGGGCAATATCAATTTCAAAAAAACAATATAGATCAATAAATTGAGTATAAAAAACAATAAGAAATCTGCCAAAAAACAAAAATAATTTCAGACATATCAAGCAATTAAAAACGACTCTATACATGTTCTGAATTATATTTTCATTACGTAACTACATTATTTTTATACCCTAACCCAGATTGTACAAAGTGCGAAATGTTGACTTATTATATAACAACATTTTTCATGATCCTCAGGCGGCAGCCCTGAGTGTTTTTGCGATGTAATATCGAAGTAATTCGTTTGTATATAAAACCTATCACTAAAGTAAACCGTGAATATTCACCGTGCACTGGCATTTTCTCTTTGCACGCTCCAGCTTAAAGTCAAACCAGTTTCTATTAGGTTAAATACCGTAGAAAGAAGGTTTACTTATTAATATTTTTATTTAAGACAATCGGAATTTTGCATTTTTGCATCCAAAAGCCTCTTCAGGAATACTCTGATTAAGCATAAACATTGATGCAGCGCAGCAAATTATTTATTTTCACCACTTATATTCACATAGACATTGTAATTGCACAGTAAAAGTAGGTACTTATGCGTAATGGAGTATTTCGGATTAGTAAGTATTTGGTTGTTATTACTGCGATATCCTGTATGTATACCGGATTTGCATTTGCAACGAACGTCACATTGAACTCTGTCCAGGTAAAACATCTGAATAGTGTTATCAATCGTGAGGTAAAAGGGACGAATGACCGTAATTTTGTCAATAACAACTGGACTGAAGCTCAGCGCGTAGCCGAATTTATTTGCCGACCGCTCGCACTAAAAGAGCTGCAGAAGCAGTACCCCGACGTAGATAAGGTTATTTTCGATCAGGGAAAACATAATATGCAGCGACTGCTCTCACCTGCACTACTGACAGGCAATGGCCAGTACCGTAGGGGGATTAGCTGGACGCCGTTTCACTTCGAATGTCAACTGTCAGTAAAAACCGGGGAAGCAACAGGATTCAGGCTGACGAGAAACAGAGCCCTGACCATGGCTCCAGGGCCAGTTATTCTTTCTGAAGGAGCCAACCAGTGAAAAATATACTTACGGCATTTCTCATCATTACGTTGCCTGCTTTCTCTGTCACGGCAGCCAGTTTTGACTGTCGACTGGCCCGCAGTGCGGATGAAAAAGCGATTTGTGCATCGCGTACCCTCAATGACATGGATGTGGAGATGAGCGTTAAATACAAATTTCTCCATGGGCTTTACGCAATGGGTGCCGCCGGGGAACTAAAAGAATCACAGGCACAGTGGCTGACAGAACGACGCCGTTGTGGCAGTGACAAACCCTGCCTGAGAGAAATATACAGAAAGCGCTTAACAACGTTGAACCATCTTTATGACGCGATTAACAAACCACTCTGAATCCAGAGTGGGCTCGTTGGTTGTTGGAAGTGCCTTCGTGCGAGGCACTTCCTTATCAGTGTGCACAGTTATTGGTTAGCGAATGATAATCCCCATCATTATTTTTTAATTTAATAATAGTTTCCACAGAAAATATATACGGTGATAAATGCGCCCCTGTTTGATTTAAAAACATATTTATCGCCATAAATAATCAAGCGCAAAACTATCATACTAGTCAATATTCACCGCAAAAAATTTGTTATTCTCTTCTGCTTTACAGGGGGATTGTCAACCTGTTTATTATATTCAGCTTAAATAGTTAATCACAAAATATCATCGCCATTACTGACGTGTTTTATTTATTGATAACAGTGACATACGTTCTTTTTTTATAAGCAAACAATCAATCGCTAAATTGTTTTTCGACTTAATAGTTAATCGCGAAACATTTTAATGATTGATAAAAATCCTAAATTCCTTGTTCATAATGTAGGTGTGTGTTAAATAGGTGGGCAAAATTTGGTTCCCCCTTCTCGCCTGTAATATTGCAGCATCTTCGCACTTCCACGAGACATTGCGACTTAATAAGAAGGTGATAAGCCCAACATAAGCACATGGGCTGACCATAGTTTTATATTCATTAAAACACTTTGTTATAACCAATTGATTTAATATCAATAATTTATTGTTGGTTCGGGTTTGTTGTGACTATGGCATTATTTCCGAGCAAAGGAGTTGATATGTCTGAAAGACATTTACCTGATGACCAGAGCAGTACTATCGATCCATATTTAATTACCTCGGTTTGCCAGACTCTGGCAGAACAAGGTGCTGCATTACAAAACTTGTCCAAACAGTTGGATTCCACTCAGTACCAGCGTGCTCTTGAATTGATAATTAATTGTAAAGGACACGTTATTCTTTCGGGAATGGGTAAATCAGGGCATGTTGGTCGAAAAATGTCTGCGACTCTGGCCTCTACGGGTACGCCGAGTTTCTTTATTCATCCCGCAGAAGCTTTCCATGGCGATCTGGGCATGATTACGCCTTATGATCTTCTGATCCTTATTTCTGCCAGCGGTGAAACAGACGAAATCCTGAAGCTCGTCCCGTCACTGAAGAATTTCGGCAACCGAATTATCGCCATTACCAATAATGGAAATTCCACGCTGGCGAAAAATGCCGATGCCGTGCTGGAACTCCACATGGCGAATGAAACCTGCCCGAATAATCTTGCACCAACAACGTCTACCACGCTGACCATGGCGATCGGCGATGCGTTGGCGATTGCCATGATCCACCAACGCAAATTTATGCCGAATGACTTTGCGCGCTATCACCCGGGCGGTTCATTAGGCCGTCGCCTGCTGACCCGCGTTGCGGATGTCATGCAGCATGATGTCCCTTCGGTTCATCTGGATGCGCCCTTTAAAACGGTGATTCAACGTATCACCAGCGGTTGCCAGGGAATGGTGATGGTAGAAGACGCAGAAGGCGAGCTGGCGGGCATTATCACCGACGGAGACCTGCGTCGCTTTATGGAAAAAGAAGATTCTCTGACATCCGCCACGGCGGCGCAGATGATGACGCGTGAACCGCTGACGTTGCCAGAAGAAACCATGATCATCGAAGCGGAAGAAAAGATGCAAAAACACCGCGTCTCGACGTTATTGGTGACCAACAAGGCGAACAAAGTCACTGGTCTTGTGCGCATTTTCGACTAATTAAGCAACAGGGCGCGAGAGTTAAGTCTCTCATTGAGTTTGCGCCCCACTGAAACTCTGATAATCGTTACATGTTGATAAAAGTGAAGTCTGCCGTATCCTGGATGCGTGCTCGTTTGTCTGCCATCTCACTGGCAGATATCCAAAAACACCTGGCGAAAATCATCATTCTGGCACCGATGGCAGTGCTGCTGATCTATCTGGCTATCTTCAGCCAGCCTCGCTATATGAGCGAATCGAAAGTTGCCATTAAACGCTCAGATGATTTAAACAGTGGCAGCTTAAATTTTGGTCTGCTATTGGGTGCCTCTAACCCGAGTTCCGCAGAGGATGCGTTATATCTGAAAGAGTACATTAACTCTCCAGATATGCTGGCAGCGTTAGATAAGCAACTGAATTTTCGCGAAGCGTTTAGCCACAGCGGGCTCGATTTTCTTAATCATCTTAGCAAGGATGAAACCGCAGAAGGCTTCCTGAAGTACTACAAGGACCGTATCAACGTCTCGTATGACGATAAAACCGGATTGCTCAATATTCAGACGCAGGGCTTTAGCCCGGAGTTTGCGCTTAAGTTTAACCAGACCGTGCTGAAAGAGTCAGAGCGCTTTATCAATGAGATGTCACATCGCATTGCGCGTGACCAGCTTGCCTTTGCGGAAACGGAAATGGAAAAGGCACGCCAGCGTCTGGACGCCAGCAAAGCGGAACTGCTCTCTTATCAGGACAACAACAACGTTCTGGATCCACAGGCACAGGCACAGGCAGCGAGCACGTTGGTGAATACGCTGATGGGCCAGAAGATCCAGATGGAAGCGGACCTGCGTAACTTGCTGACGTATCTGCGTGAGGACGCCCCGCAAGTTGTGAGTGCGCGTAATGCGATTCAGTCATTGCAGGCACAAATCGATGAAGAAAAAAGCAAAATCACAGCGCCACAGGGTGACAAGCTAAACCGTATGGCGGTGGATTTTGAGGAAATCAAATCAAAAGTAGAGTTCAACACTGAGCTCTACAAACTGACGCTGACCTCCATTGAAAAGACCCGTGTAGAAGCGGCTCGTAAGCTCAAGGTGCTGTCTGTGATCAGTTCGCCACAGTTGCCGCAGGAATCCTCTTTTCCAAACATCCCTTATTTGATCGCCTGTTGGTTACTGGTGTGCTGCCTGTTGTTCGGCACCCTGAAACTGTTGCTGGCTGTTATTGAAGATCACCGAGATTAACGCTGTCGCTGAATGAGTTTGTGATGAAATTATTTAAATCAATTTTACTGATTGCCGCCTGTCACGCGGCGCAGGCCAGCGCGGCCATTGATATTAACGCTGACCCAAACCTGACAGGAGCCGCACCACTGCCCGGTATTCTGAGCGGACAAAAGTCGGATACGCAAAACATGAGCGGCTTCGACAATACCCCGCCGCCCGCACCGCCGGTGGTAATGAGCCGTATGTTTGGTGCTCAACTTTTCAACGGCACCAGCGCGGATAGCGGTGCGACGGTGGGATTCAACCCTGACTATATTCTGAATCCGGGCGATAGCATTCAGGTTCGCTTGTGGGGTGCATTCACCTTTGATGGTGCGTTACAGGTTGATCCCAAAGGTAATATTTTCCTGCCGAACGTTGGTCCGGTGAAAGTTGCTGGCGTCAGTAATAGTCAGTTAAATACCCTGGTCACATCCAAAGTGAAGGAAGTGTACCAGTCCAACGTCAACGTCTACGCCTCCTTATTACAGGCGCAGCCAGTAAAAGTGTACGTGACCGGATTTGTGCGTAATCCTGGTCTGTATGGCGGTGTGACGTCTGATTCGTTACTCAATTATCTGATCAAGGCTGGCGGCGTTGATCCAGAGCGTGGAAGTTACGTTGATATTGTAGTCAAGCGCGGCAACCGCGTGCGCTCCAACGTCAACCTGTATGACTTCCTGCTGAACGGTAAACTGGGGCTTTCGCAGTTCGCCGATGGTGACACCATCATCGTTGGGCCTCGTCAACATACGTTCAGCGTTCAGGGCGATGTCTTTAACAGCTACGACTTTGAGTTCCGCGAAAGCAGCATTCCTGTAACAGAAGCGTTGAGCTGGGCGCGCCCTAAGCCTGGTGCGACGCACATTACGATTATGCGTAAACAAGGGCTGCAAAAACGTAGCGAATACTACCCGATAAGCTCTGCGCCAGGCCGTATGTTGCAGAACGGCGATACCTTAATTGTGAGCACTGACCGCTATGCCGGCACCATTCAGGTGCGGGTTGAAGGCGCGCACTCTGGCGAACATGCCATGGTGCTGCCATATGGCTCCACCATGCGTGCGGTTCTGGAAAAAGTCCGTCCGAACAGTATGTCGCAGATGAACGCGGTTCAGCTTTATCGCCCATCAGTGGCCCAGCGTCAGAAAGAGATGCTGAATCTCTCGCTGCAAAAGCTGGAGGAAGCATCACTTTCCGCCCAGTCCTCCACCAAAGAAGAAGCCAGCCTGCGAATGCAGGAAGCGCAACTGATCAGCCGCTTTGTGGCGAAAGCGCGCACCGTGGTTCCGAAAGGTGAAGTGATCCTCAACGAGTCCAATATTGATTCTGTTCTGCTTGAAGATGGCGACGTCATCAATATTCCGGAGAAAACATCGCTGGTTATGGTTCATGGCGAGGTGCTGTTCCCGAACGCGGTGAGCTGGCAGAAGGGAATGACCACCGAGGATTACATCGAGAAATGTGGTGGCCTGACGCAAAAATCGGGTAACGCCAGAATTATCGTCATTCGTCAGAACGGTGCGGCAGTCAACGCTGAAGATGTGGATTCACTCAAGCCTGGCGATGAAATTATGGTTCTGCCGAAATATGAATCGAAAAACATTGAAGTTACCCGTGGTATTTCCACCATCCTCTATCAGCTGGCGGTGGGTGCAAAAGTGATTCTGTCTTTGTAAGGAATTGAGATGAGCAAAGCAGTTATTGTCATTCCGGCCCGCTACGGCTCCTCGCGCCTGCCGGGTAAGCCACTGCTCGATATTGTTGGCAAACCGATGATCCAGCATGTTTACGAGCGTGCGTTGCAGGTGGCGGGCGTTGCGGAAGTTTGGGTGGCAACAGACGACCCGCGCGTTGAACAGGCCGTGCAGGCGTTTGGCGGGAAAGCCATCATGACGCGCAACGATCATGAATCCGGCACCGATCGGCTGGTCGAGGTGATGCATAAAGTCGATGCAGATATCTACATTAACTTGCAGGGCGATGAACCAATGATTCGCCCGCGGGATGTAGAAACGCTGTTACAAGGAATGCGTGATGACCCCGCGTTGCCAGTGGCAACGCTATGCCACGCGATTTCTGCCGAAGAAGCAACCGAGCCAAGCACGGTAAAAGTGGTGGTAACTACCCGCCAGGATGCACTTTATTTCAGCCGTTCGCCGATTCCGTATCCGCGTAATGCTGAAAAAGCGCGCTACCTGAAACACGTCGGTATTTACGCTTATCGTCGCGATGTGCTGCAAAACTACAGCCAGTTACCTGAGTCCATGCCGGAACAGGCGGAATCACTGGAGCAGCTACGGTTGATGAACGCGGGGATCAACATTCGCACATTTGAGGTTGCCGCAACCGGTCCGGGCGTTGACACCCCGGCATGCCTTGAAAAGGTGCGCGCCCTGATGGCACAGGAACTGGCTGAAAACGCATGATTGGCATTTACTCGCCTGGCATCTGGCGTATTCCGCATCTGGAGAAATTTCTGGCGCAGCCGTGCCAGAAACTTTCTCTGCTGCGTCCTGTTCCGCAAAACGTCGATGCTATCGCCGTGTGGGGGCATCGCCCCAGCGCGGCGAAACCGATGGCAATCGCCAAAGCAGCGGGAAAACCCATCATCCGTCTGGAAGATGGATTTGTGCGCTCGCTGGATCTTGGCGTCAATGGTGCGCCGCCGCTTTCTCTGGTGGTGGATGATTGCGGCATTTACTACGATGCCAGCAAGCCTTCGGCGCTGGAGAAACTGGTACAGGATAAAGCCGGAAATGCGGCATTGGCTGATCAGGCCAGAGAAGCGATGCACACCATCGTGACCGATGATTTGTCGAAATATAACCTGGCGCCTGCGTTTGTGGCTGAAGAGTCAGAACGTTCAGACATCGTTCTGGTTGTCGATCAGACATTTAATGATATGTCCGTGACGTATGGCAATGCTGGCCCGCATGAGTTTGCCGCCATGCTGGAAGCCGCGATGGCGGAAAATCCTCAAGCCGAAATTTGGGTGAAAGTGCATCCGGATGTCCTGGAAGGAAAGAAAACAGGTTATTTCGCTGATCTGCGCATCACGCAACGAGTACGTTTGATTGCCGAGAATGTCAGCCCGCAGTCGCTGTTGCGACACGTTTCCCGGGTTTACGTCGTGACCTCCCAATACGGCTTTGAAGCCTTACTGGCAGGAAAACCAGTAACATGTTTCGGCCAGCCCTGGTATGCAGGTTGGGGCTTAACCGACGATCGCCATCCGCAGTCCGCTTTGTTATCCGCCCGACGCGGTTCTGCCACGCTGGAAGAACTTTTTGCCGCAGCATACCTGCGTTACTGTCGCTATATCGACCCGCTTACGGGGGCCGCAAGCGATCTGTTTACCGTACTGCAATGGCTGCAATTACAGCGCAGCCATCAGCAGCAGCGTAATGGCTATTTATGGGCGCCAGGCTTAACGTTGTGGAAGTCGGCGATCCTGAAACCTTTCTTGCGTACCGCGACAAACCGACTGAGTTATTCACGTCGCTGTACTGCGGCCACCGCTTGCGTGGTATGGGGTGTAAAGGGAGAACAGCAATGGCAAGCCGAAGCGCAGCGGAAATCACTGCCGTTATGGCGAATGGAAGATGGTTTTCTGCGTTCATCCGGGCTTGGCTCTGACCTGTTGCCGCCGCTATCGCTGGTGCTGGATAAACGCGGGATCTACTATGACGCCACGCGCCCCAGCGACCTGGAAGAGCTGCTTAATCACAGCCAGCTAACGCTGGCGCAGCAGATGCGAGCTGAGAAGTTGCAGCAACGCCTGGTTGAAAGCAAACTGAGCAAGTACAACCTGGGGGCCGATTTCTCTCTGCCTGCCGAGTCCAAAGGTAAAAAAATCATCCTGGTACCGGGTCAGGTAGAGGACGATGCATCTATTAAAACAGGCACTGTCTCGATTAAGAGCAACCTTGAGTTATTGCGCACAGTACGCGAGCGTAATCCGCGCGCCTACATTATTTATAAACCGCACCCGGATGTACTGGTGGGAAATCGCAAGGGCGATATTCCGGCAGAACTGATTGCTGAACTTGCTGATTATCAGGCACTGGACGCAGATATTATTCAATGCATTCAGCGCGTAGATGAAGTGCACACCATGACATCATTGTCCGGGTTTGAAGCGTTATTACATGGCAAACAAGTTCATTGTTACGGCCTGCCCTTCTATGCCGGTTGGGGGTTAACCGTTGATGAACATCATTGCCCGCGCCGCGAGCACAGATTAACGATAGCAGACTTGATCTATCAGGCGTTGATTGTTTATCCAACATACATTCACCCAACACGGTTACAACCTATTACGGTTGAAGAAGCTGCGGAATATTTAATCCAGACGCCGCGCAAGCCGATGTTTATTACCCGAAAAAAAGCGGGGCGAGTCATACGCTATTACCGCAAATTAATTATGTTCTGCAAAGTTAGATTTGGCTAAATAATTTCACCATTGACTATTACACAGATTATTTATGCAAGACAACGCACTAACCGTTTTATTATCGGGTAAAAAATATCTGCTATTGCAGGGACCGATGGGACCTTTTTTCAATGACGTCGCGGAATGGTTAGAGTCATTAGGCCGTAACGCTGTGAATGTTGTCTTCAACGGCGGGGATCGTTTTTACTGCCGCAATCGACAATACCTGGCTTACTACCAGACGCCGAAAGAGTTTCCCGGTTGGTTGCGAGATCTCCACCGACAATATGACTTTGACACTATCCTCTGCTTTGGTGACTGCCGCCCATTGCACAAAGAAGCAAAACGCTGGGCAAAGTCGAAAGGGATCCGCTTTCTGGCATTTGAAGAAGGATATTTACGCCCGCAATTTATAACCGTTGAAGAAGGCGGAGTGAACGCATATTCATCGCTACCGCGCGATCCAGATTTTTATCGTAAGTTGCCAGATATGCCTGCGCCGCACGTTGAGAATTTAAAACCTTCAACGATGAAACGTATAGGCCATGCGATGTGGTATTACCTGATGGGCTGGCATTACCGTCATGAGTTCCCTCGCTACCGCCACCACAAATCGTTTTCCCCCTGGTATGAGGCTCGTTGCTGGGTTCGTGCATACTGGCGCAAGCAACTTTACAAAGTAACACAGCGTAAGATATTGCCGAGGTTAATGAATGAGCTGGACCAACGTTATTATCTTGCCGTTTTGCAGGTATATAACGATAGCCAGATTCGTAATCACAGCAATTATAACGATGTGCGTGACTATATTAATGAAGTCATGTACTCATTTTCGCGTAAAGCGCCGAAAGAGAGTTATTTGGTGATCAAACATCATCCGATGGATCGTGGTCACAGACTCTATCGACCATTAATTAAGCGGCTGAGTAAGGAATATGGCTTAGGTGAACGAGTCATATACGTGCACGATCTCCCGATGCCGGAACTATTACGCCACGCAAAAGCGGTGGTGACGATTAACAGTACGGCGGGGATTTCTGCGCTGATTCATAACAAACCACTCAAAGTGATGGGCAATGCCCTGTACGACATCAAAGGCTTGACGTATCAAGGGCATTTGCACCAGTTCTGGCAGGCCGATTTTAAACCAGATATGAAGCTGTTTAAGAAGTTTCGTGGGTATTTATTGGTTAAGACGCAGGTTAATGGGGTTTATTATGGGAAATGGGTTTTTAATAAGATAAAAACAGAAAAAA
Organism: Escherichia sp. E2586; assembly: GCF_005781105.1. Taxonomy (NCBI): domain Bacteria; kingdom Pseudomonadati; phylum Pseudomonadota; class Gammaproteobacteria; order Enterobacterales; family Enterobacteriaceae; genus Escherichia; species Escherichia sp. E2586. The sequence continues at coordinate 158,998 of NZ_VATN01000007.1, read as the reverse complement.
AAGATTGTATTATGATATCAAAAAGAACATTACAATGAGTTGTATTAACATAAATACTTATTAATACTCCCCCATAGTATAAGGCTCAATAAGTTATAATTAGAAAATGCAGGTGATTATAAAAAATAAATGGCATAGATTATACATGAAGTAATAGGTTATACACTGGCAAGATTAATATGAGCACATCGTAATGCAAACTTGATGGCATTAGTATCAACTAATATTGAGTCAGGTGCAGGGAATGGTCTGTTATCATTAGTAAAATCAGAATTTCCTATGTAAAGACTTTCTTTATTTCTTAACGAGTTTATGTGCCATCGTGACCAGGAATCCCAATATTTCTGGCGATCCGGTGAAATTCCCTGAGAGGAATAACCTGTTGTAGGTGAATTCATTAACGAGTCGGTACGATGACTTCCTAGTGTCAAAGGCAATTTAATACGATGTATAGAGGAGGCACCAAAAATTAGCTGAAGTCGAGCAATAAATTCACTATCAGCACCAGTTTTAACGCAGTCCCAAACGCCCGCTTTTTGCAATACCTCCGCCCTTCTAAACAGCAAAGAAGAAGGATTCAGTCGTTTTAGTGGATAAACCGCACGCGCATAGAAAATCCCATTATCTTGTAACCTTACCCAATCAGAAATTGAACAAATTAGTTTAGGATTTAACAATAAAGGTGATATCTGTCTAAATAATTTTTCAGGATGGGACCAGTCATCTGAGTCATGGCATGTCACAAACTCTCCCTTAGCTTGTATTAAACCTATTCGTTTTGCAGCATATGTTCCAACATTTTGTGGCAGGCTAATAATTTTTATTCGACTATCTTTGAGTGCTAATCTCTGAAGACGAAATAGCGTATCATCAGTGCTGGCATCATCAACAATAATTAGTTCAAATGAACGATATGTTTGATTAAGCAATGATATTACTGCATTTTCTACCCGCCTGTCGGTATTGTATGTTGTCATTAAAATAGAAACTAGGGGGCCCGTTTGGACAGTATAAGGAACCGATGTAACAATATTACAAGGTGACAAAGGAGATGAGTTATCTGCAAGTGCGACCGGAGATAAACCAAAGTACGTATAGTATGAGTTAAGTCTATTTAAAGAGGTTTTTGGTGTTTCTCTCAAAGCATTATTTTGTAAGAGCAATATATCAGGGGAAGAAATAAGACTACTGGAATCAATCTGAGAAAGTGTTGATATGGCTTTTTGAGTTAACCCAACTCTTAATTGAAGAGCTGCATATAAATCTAAAGGATAATTATCTATATTATCTAATAATGATAATGAAAACGTAGGAGAGTATGATGCCAGGGCCTTTGCCAACTCAATCTTTTGATGTGTGTCCGTGAACTCATCTTTGAACTCCGTAAGTAATTCTGGGGTTAAACTTATGTCACCACAAGCAATTTTAGCTATTTTAATCGCTAATTTACACCGCCAATCTGGCGGTGTATCGTTGATATTACGCAATGACCAATACATATTAAGATCATACATTGCTAAGATACGTTTTGACTGCCAAAACTGGCAGTCATCGTGTATTGAAGCTAAAGCATAAACATATCGTTTATTTTTTAAATGCCATAAAAACTTTAAATTCCTGAACATAATTAAGAATCGACACCAAATAAATCGCGTGTATAAATTTTCTCGCCTACATCGTCTAATTCTTGTGTGCGACGGTTTGCTACTATAACATCAACACGTTCTTTAAAAGCATTAATATCGCGCTCAACATAAGAACCAAAGAAATAAGGCTCTTTTAGTACAGGTTCATATACAACTATCTCAATTCCTTTGGCTTTGAGTCGTTTCATTACACCTTGAATACTACTTGCTCTAAAGTTATCACTACCTGCTTTCATTATGAGGCGATAGATTCCTACAACTTTTGGTTTACGACTTAATATATCCTCCGCAACAAAGTCTTTTCGGGTAGTATTGGCATCGACAATAGCCTGGATTAAGTTCTGCGGAACATCACGATAATTTGCAAGTAATTGCTTGGTATCCTTAGGTAAGCAATAACCTCCATAGCCAAAAGAAGGATTATTATAATGTTGACCAATTCTAGGATCTAAACCAACACCCTCTATAATTTGCTTTGTATCTAAACCATGAACGGAGGCATAAGTATCCAATTCATTGAAATAAGCAATCCGCATTGCAAGGTAAGTATTTGCAAAAAGTTTAATGGCTTCAGCTTCAGTGCTATTCGTTAACAATATTGGAATATCTTTTTTTATAGCACCTTCACAGAGAAGCTCAGCGAACTTTCTTGCTCGTTCGCTACGCTCTCCGACAACTATGCGAGATGGATACAGGTTATCATAAAGAGCTTTACCTTCACGTAAAAATTCTGGGGAAAAGATAATATTATTCGTGTTTAGATCGCGCTTTAGTCGTTCAGTAAATCCGACGGGGACTGTAGATTTGATTATGATAGTTGTATTTGGATTTATACTTAGTACATCACATGCCACTGATTCGACAGAGTGTGTATCGAAGCTATTATTAATAGGGTCATAATTAGTTGGTGTCGAAATTATAACATAATCAGCATCTCTATAGGCTTCGTATTTTTCTGTTGTAGCATATAGGTTTAATTTTCTATTTGATAAAAAATTTTGTATTTCAGGATCACATATTGGTGACAACCTTTCATTAATTAATGAAACTTTATCAAGATCTATATCTAGAGCAATAACATCGTGTTTTTGTGAAAGCAATGTAGCAATTGACATGCCAACATAACCAACACCGGAGATTGTAATTTTCACAATTAACTCACAATTTTATTATTTATACTGCCTTTTGTTGACATTATATCAAGCAAAAGCTTAGGATTATGATAAATAATAGAATAATTTACGTAAATTTTACTAAAACAAAAAACATAATTTTTATATCTTACATTAAACTTCTTGAAATGTTTTAATTTTTGGCAATCCATTGACTTCAAGATACTCGTTGAAATTATTAAATAATTTATTTATGTTCTTGAAAAATTTGTCATAACTTATATATGACTTAATTTGACTTAATGACATAGAATTAATAGCATCTAAGTCAATACTTGGCAGATTAAAAAACTCAGTCAATTCTAGCGTTCTCGCATCGTGGGTTAGCCATAATGCAGGAACACCACTAAGAACAGAGGCCATATTCACATGAAATCTAGTTCCGAATGTATAATCTACACATTCTCGATTGAACTCATACCACGTTTTTGTATTTCTAAATAATCTATATTTTGTTTTTATATACAAATCTAATTGTTCTTTATTAAGTGAAGACTCATTATTATTAACCATTGATTTAAAGTAATATGGTAACTCAGCGTCTTTTTTCTCTTTAATGAGATCAATATAATATTGATGAGTGCGTTTATTTACTGGCTCAATAAAAAATGAATTGCTTAGTACTGCTCTTTCAAAAAGTTGTTTCTCTGATACTCGTGACAAATTTGTCACATTTATAGACGCTACATTAAAATCTCTTTTAGTATATTTTTCATAAAGGACGCGTAATGCTATTGGATCAGAAAATAAAGATGGACAGCCGGTAACAAACACATTTTTTATATTGGTGCACTTTTCTATTACTTTCTTTGTAAACTCACCTCTTACGCCCAGATACATTGCTTTAAACGACAAAAAATCCAGTAATTCAATAGCCTCCTTACAAAGTTCTGCTTTATTTATATCCCGAACACTTGATTGAATACCAAGTCCAAAAACAATAATAGGCACATCATACTGCTTAAGAGAGTCAAGAAGCCTTTTGTATTTATCTGGACTTGGTTTTTCTAATGAAAGAGAGTTAGCAAGGGTAATAATCAAATGAGAGCATGTTTTATTTACAAAATCCTTAAAATTTGTTTCTCCTGATAAAATAAAACTACTATCTCTGTAATGTACTGCCCTTGAAAACATCCTTAATGGTGCTTCAGCATGAACCATGTTCCCAGAGTTTTCTGGAATTAAAAGTGGAAAATCGACAGGAAGTTCAGGTAAGCAGCCTATAACGCCTATATTTTTCATTCTAACTTATCCGCCATACTAATTTTTACAATTGAATATTCCCTACTTGAATCATCACTATTAACAGGCTTAAAGAAATATGAATTTATACCTTGACGAGTCAAAGATTCATTTATAACTTTAAAGTGATTATTTTTTTGTGCACCTATTTTTTTTATAGATGTATTATCTCCATGCAATACCCTGTTATAACATATTTTATTTATATGTTTGAATGGTCCCACCTCGCTAAGTTTTAGATAAATATCATAATCAACAGCATTGCTAATCTGCTCATTAAATCCATCCGTTAAATTCCATGCCCTGGCTGTAAACATTCTAAAATGATGGCAAATCATTGCCGTAGTAAATTTCTCTCGCGAGAATTCTGGCCAGTTATAACCATTTTCAATCAACTTTCCTTGACTATCAACATTCCTATTCGTTGTGTAGACACATACCAAGGATAGATCTCTTTTAAATTCATTTAAACAAAGTTCCACAGCATCAGGTTCGAGGTAGTCATCGGAGTCAAGTTGACCAATATAAAAACCACGGCACAATTTTACTGCTGCGTTGGAAGCAGCTCCAATTCCTTTATTTTTTTGTGTAATAAAACGTACTCGAGGATGATTTCCATAATGTTCTTCTAGAATTCTTAACGTGTTATCCGTAGAACCATCATTACAAATGCATACTTCCAGGTCAGTGATTGTTTGATTCAATGCACTATCGACACAACGTACAATATGGTCCGCACAGTTATAGGCTGGAATATAAATTGATACTAAAGGAACCTTCTTGAGTGTTGAGTTTTCTATTTTGTCCAGTTTTCTATAATAATATGGAACTTTTTCTTGTATTAATTGGATAGTGATAGATTTTCCAGTTGCTCGGTCTGTTTCATTTTCTTTACCTGGCGGTTCCTGATGATATGCCATTGCACCATCCACAGAACGGAAATAACATCCTTCTCTGTACAGACGGTATCCAAACTCGTTATCCTCTCCTCCCCAGTGTGTGAATTCTTCATCAAACCAACCTGCACGCTCAAGCCATTTTTTTGCAAATGCTACATTGCCACCGCTGAAATATCGAAATGGAGTATTACAGAGTCTTAAGTTATCTGTTTTCTCAAAATGTTCTAATCGCCAATCAACTGATTTACTTCGTTCAATTTTTCCCGCAACTTGGTTATTTGTAATAATTTCGGGTAGTTTCTCAAGCAAGCTTTCGTCTTCAAGGAACTCTAAATAATTATATTTGGTAGTGTCAATGTATTTTCTTGGACCGATCAGAGCTACATCATCATCTAATTCAAGTAACTCCATATAAGATTGTACCCAAAGAGGGTTTGGAGCCATATCGCAATCAAGTATAGCAACGAAGTTGTATCGTGCGGTTCTAAGCCCTAAATTTCTTACTGCACACAATTGATAGCCATAATCCTTCTGGCGCACATACTTAATATCAATTAGTTGCTCAAATTTTCTGATTATTTGTTCTATATTTTCTTTACTTCCATCGTCGGCAACAATTACTTCATAATTAAATTTCGTTTTTTGGTTACAAAGGCAAGCTAACGTTATTTCCAATATTTTTGAACGATTGAAGGTCGGTACGACAATACTGAGACCATCCATATTTTCATTCTTACCCTTCCCCTCTTTTACTGATTTTTTTTTGGTCAGCCATTTAAAATCATTAGTACTCTCTGGTAATTGGAATAAGTTCAAATCTTTTGGCCAATCAGAAGGTACAGGATTTATAGTTTTCGTTTCTGCTGTTTCTGATTTTCTTATAGTTGCTTTATGATATTTTATTATTAATTTGCTAATCTCCTTTTCATTTAATTTTTCAATATTAGAGTTTGAATACATGATCTGGGTTGCGGGGTCCCACTCAATATTTTTTTTTGCTTCGATAGCGTTAATGTCACCAAAATCCTGCAATGCATTTTTACATAAAATTATATTTGCCTTAACCCAACTAGCATCATATATCTCACCTGCTTTCTCAAATAATGACAATGATTTATGATATTCACCATTCTTATACAATTTAATTGCTTCGTTTAAAATACTCATATTTTTATAACCACCTTAATTTCAGCATATCTATTGCAATTATTTTTTAACTATTGAGTTATTGTAATATTTTATCGATATGATTGGTAAATTCATAAAGTGTATATTATTTTGAAAGATTTGAAACATATGAATAGGCCGAATAATATCATTTGCAATGGTATACATTAAAAAATAGTCATAAACAGCAGCGTAGATTTAAGCTTGTCTTTTGCGTTAACAATGTTCTACCATAATTAATACCTCGGACAAAACAACGCCATGTCATTATTTTTAGCATTAACTCAATTGATATTGAGTATCATTGTGGGCTTTGGCGACTGTTTAACTAATTAATAGTTATGTCTGCAATATTATACGTTATTAAATCATCACAAAAGAAATCATTATGCATAATGATTTTTTATATTTTACTTTATAACTTTATTCTTTTTGGCTTTCTTGAATTGGCGAACAGTTCTGTATATAGAAAATGGAAGAGTTATGAATCCGAAAATTGATCCTTTTTTCTGTACTAGTATTTTCCCCAACATATAAGATAAATGCTGTTTAACTCTATTCGCTTCATGAGCATCGCGGTACATGCACAGTGGTGGAAGATCACTCTGTTTTTCAGAAATATACTGCTTATGCCATATTTTTCGCTCCTTTACTATAGCTATTGGCATACTAATTACACCAAATATAGATTTAGAATGTTGAATCATGATAGCGCCGAGACGATATTCCAGCCCTTCTTTAATTCGCTCTGCTGCTCCATATAGTTCCGGAAATTGCTGTTGTTTCAGCTTTTGATTTTCCAAATAATATTGTTCTAGTTTTTCCTGAACTAGATGCAACTGCGTTAGCATCAAGTTTTTTTCTTTAGTTATTCTATCTAATTGTTGTTTTTGTAGATCTTGATTAGATTTTTCTTTCGCCAACTGATTATTAAGATCATCTAAATGTTTTTTTAATTCTTTAACATCAGAACTATCTTTCTCTTTAGTCTTTTGGTTATATTCAATTTTATTTTTTAAATTATGGAATTCACTCTCAATAAATCGTAACTCTTTCTCTTTTTTACAAATAAAAGAAGTTTGTTTTTTTAATTTACTTTTTAATTTTCGGTTTTTTGCATGCAGTTCTTTTTTTCGCGCATAATAATGCTCAAACTTTTCTTTCATCTGATTTAATTGTGATGAAAGTAGATAATGTGCCTCCGTTTGTTGAGCAAGGTCAATTTTATAGTCAGTAAGAGAAGTCTTATAAAGTTGGTGCAGCTTTGAAATTATTTCTATTGTAATCAATCTTTGTTGAACCAAACCAGTCCAAATAGTATTGGGATTAAGTTTTTCCTCGTTACCTGAAAGTGCAGGGATATCTGCTTCTGATTGAAGCTTTCTGTAGAGACATTGACTCTCCGGATATTGAGTTAGTATCATTTTTAATAAATAATCTTCAGCAATATTTTTATTGAAGAATTTATCACCTATTTTAATATCAATACCAGAAAGGGCCATAATTTCTTGTTTTGCCTCTTCATCTATTAATAAAGGTGACGCGGATACTTGTTCGCTATAAGAATGAATACTTGTATTTATATACTCTTGAAAAGAGCATATATTTAGCGTTTTTTTTAGTACTAATTGTAATTTTTCTAGAAAACCTTCTGTGTTATTTTTAATTTGATCTGTGCTGATTAATAAACAGCGATCCCGGTTTTTAGAATAAAAATCAAGCAAAGCAGTATTATAAGCTATCCAGTTATCAATTAAATGCTCTATCGTGTTATTAATAAATGACTCTTGACTATTAGCTGCTTGTTCCAGGACTGATCTTGGGTGATCATAAACCAGAATGAAAGTTAGGTTTTCATCGAGTGATGCCCAGTAATCTAACGTATAAATAGCATACGGATCTGACCACCCCCAGAATTTCCGCTCTAAATTATTAAGAAATAAGTCTAGAGCCATACCATGCCAGACAGCAGAGACCTGTAAAGGAGAAAATTCAGATATATTGGTAACTTCACTGATCTTGGGAGCATTATATGCTTTACAAATAATTTTGGTTATGTCTTGTGGACTTAGATTTTCTCGTTTTGATAAGCGAGGAATCCCCATTCCATATTGAAGAGAAATTTTTTCGGCAATATCTAAATTTGAATTTGGGTGCCCAACTATAATTATTTTGTTCATCAACTTACTCTGCTTAATAAATTATGTGCATTTAATGTGTTTTTAATAGATAATATTATATATCATTATAACCATTGGGATTTTTCAATTGCCATTGCCATGCGTCAGCTAACATTTGCTCTAAACTTCGTTTCGCTTGCCATTTTAAACATTTATTGGCTCTCAACGGAGATGACCAAGATTCAGCAATATCCCCCTCTCTCCTTTCCGTTATTTCATAAGGAATTGTTATGCCTGATATTTTTTCAAAGCAAGAGATTAGTTCTAAAACAGAATACCCTTTCCCTGTCCCCAAATTGAATGTATGGTAATTAGTTTGATGATTATTAGAAATATACGACAGAGCGGCTTCATGTCCCTCTGCCAAATCCATTACATGTATATAATCTCGTACACCTGTCCCATCTTTTGTAGGATAATCCCCCCCAAAAATCATAAGTTTTTCTAGTTTACCAATTGCAACTTGTGTTATATAAGGAACTAAATTACTCGGTATATCAGATGGGCTTTCTCCAATCATTCCTGATTCATGAGCACCTATTGGATTAAAATATCTCAGGCAAATGAAATTCATATTGCGGTATGTTTTTGCAATATCCCTAATCATTAGCTCTGATATATATTTCGATGTGCCGTAAGGATTTAAAGTACCACCTATAGCACAATTTTCAGTAATAGGTATTATATTACCATTGCCGTAAACTGTTGCAGAAGAACTAAAAATAAAGTTAGCAACGTTATTCTTGATGGCGAGATTAATTAGATGTAATGTTCCTAATACATTATTGCTATAATAAAAATCTGGTTTTTTTAATGATTCTGCAACAGACTTTGCTCCAGCAAAATGCATTATACATTCAATATTATGTTTTTTTATTATTTCAGAAACACTGTCTTCATTATTTATATTTAGCTCATATAATATAACTTTTTTTTTAGTGATAGCTTCAACCCTTACAATGGACTCTTTGGATGAATTACTAAGATTATCAATTATTACAACATTATGCCCTTTATTTAACAGGCATAAAGTCGTATGTGAGCCAATGTAGCCGGCCCCACCTGTAACCAATATATTCATTATTACCTCGAAATTAAATATCAGTGTTTATTTCTTTCTTTTTTATATTCCTCTATCCCTCCCTGAACATTTTCATGAAAACTAACCGCGTTATCATTTTTAAACACAATGGCCACATCACAAAAATCTTTCAATAAATTCATACTATGCGATACCATTAAAAAACTAGATTCTTTATGCCTTTCTTTAAACAATTGAGCGCATTTTTCTTTAAACCTGGCATCACCAACTGCGGTTACTTCATCGACGATATAATAATCAAACTTAAATGCCATGCTTAAACCAAAGCCTAAACGCGATCGCATACCAGATGAGTAAGTTTTAATCGGCATATCGAAGTACTTACCGAGTTCGGCAAATTCTTCAACAAACTCAATTTTCTCTTTCAGCTCTTCTTGCTTCGCGTATAACCGCGCAACAAATTTTACGTTTTCGCGTCCGGTTAAACTTCCCTGAAATCCACCTGCGAGGCCGACTGGCCATGATATTGTTTTATTAGTGATGATCTTTCCACTGTCGGGGCGGTCAATTCCGCCAATCATTCTCAGTAACGTTGATTTACCCGCTCCGTTGCGACCAATAAAGGCAACACTTTTTCCTGAAGGGATTTCGATGTTTAAATCCTTAAAGACATAATGTCGCCCTGTTGGTGTGCGATAGGACTTCGTCAAATTCTCAATCTTAATCATGATGTCAGCATTGCCTCTTCACGCGTTCGGTATAACGCCAGACCGATGAACAGGGTGACCAGAGTGAACATTGCCAGGTAGTTCAGACTCACGCCTTCGCTGATATAGCCAGGCATAACTGCCTCGCGGCTTAACTCTACGACATGTACTAATGGGTTCCAGAGTAGATACGACCAGTATTGCTTTGGAATCGAGTGTAAAGGGAACATGATGCAGGAGATGAAATACAGCGGCTTAAGTAGTATCGGCAGGACCTTTTGCATTTCAGGGAAGGTTTTGCCAACGACCATGAATATTAAGCCGACGCCACATGAAAGAATGATCAGCAGACTCCAGGTAAGCACAAGTTGTAAAAAGTTTGTTATTTCGAAATATTCGCCTGCCATCCAGACGATAAGCATGAGCAAAATATAAACAGTAACGTAAATCAGTGTCTCAAGCAGTGCGCGTGCAATGATCGTATCGATAGGTTTTACTGGTCGATAATTAAACAACCCCTGGTTCGCTTCAATAGCACCTACAGAACGTTTGCTGATACTGCTAAAGATAAAAAAGGGAATCAGGCCATTAAGTAAAAACACCGGGAATGAGATGTCTGGCATCGTGCGGTGCATAATGTAACCAAAAATGCCCAGCAATATCAGCAAATGCGCAGAGGGTTCGAGAATCGCCCACAGATATCCCAGACGGAACTTACCAAAGCGTGTTCGTATTTCTCGTAGAAATAATGCCTCTACGGTGACTTTCTGGACTTCAAATCCACTTCTTGCCATTTGGTGATGTGATCCTATTCTCTTCAGGTATGCTACCGCCCCTGGCTTAACAGCTACCAATACACTGGAGGTAATACTTGTTTATAACTGGATAAAATTCACTCGGACGGTTGACCTTTTTAATAGCTGCAAACAATTTCATCAGAAATTATTTCCGCAGGGATAAATAGATCTATTTCCGTCTCGTTTCTTCTAATCCATTCTTCAGGCATGACTGTATTCGGTCTTCTGGTAATTTCAGAAAACTGGCCGTTTTAGAATGTAGAGTTAATTTCTCAGGAAATTATTTCTACCTCTTTTTGCTTAACCAATATGGTTTGAAAAAGACGTAACGCAGCATGCGTTCTGGATTACTCCGGAACACACTTATTCCAAATGGGCCACTAATTTCGCAAGAAATTATTTTTTACTATTACTGTTAACTACTTGATTATAATGCCACCTATGAATTTTATGCGTAGCAACACCTGCAATCTGTCTCAAACCAGAACGCATGCGATTGATTACCAATAAATTGTTTAGTGAGAAACTATTTCCATATTTAAAATTCACTCATGTACTTCTTATTTATATCTACAGCACCCTCTTCGCAGTTATATTTGTGATCTCCATCACATTTAAACGGTGTTATTTAAGTTGCACCAATAATTCCGCAGGTAATTATTTTTATTATTTACTTTAACCAGCGTTACAGCCAGCATTAACCGTCGGTAGATATACCAAATCAGACATTTCTTAAAATCGACGAATAGTTTCCGCGGAAATTATTTTGCTTTCCCAAAATTCCCTTTCTGATTATCTCCAGGAATTTTACTAATTTCCAGGCTACACAAAATACAGATCACACAAGAATTATCCTATATGTTTTGGCCTATCAATTGTTACGCAATGATTTATTGCAACTATTAATAATCATAATGTGTCAAAACACTTAAGCATCTTTACAGTCTGTGAAAGGTGTCTATTCACAAGGGCTACATAGTGAAAAACGAATTCCTACAGTATTGTCGAACATTCCGTGGCGGCCTGGAAGGAGAGTGCATTCTTGCTACATCAGAACTCAGCCCGGTGAGCGGGTTTGACAGTTCCGCACTCACCATTGGGCTAAGGGTTATCAGGTGGGGTTAAGGAAATGGCAATACCTACCCCCGCCCAAACTCCAGTCGCTGCACGTTCACCATCCCTGGCTTCTCACCTGCACTGACATCAATTTGTGTCACCCGCAGCGCATATTTTTCGTTCAGCGTATTGAGCCAGTTCAGCAGGTCATTAAACACCACCGGTTCTATCCAGACCTGAATATTCTCCCCGCGCTCGGCTATCCGCTTGATGACCACGGAGTGCACGGAAGCACTGTCACTGATGACCCTCGATACCTGTGCAGGCGTTGTCGTGGCGGATTTTCGCGCCGCAATAATATCCGGCGCGGCGCTCTTCATCCGGGAGTTCATCGCCACCAGCTGTTGCAACATCGTCTCCTGTTGCTCAATCCGTTCGCTCAACGGCTGCCAGATGAGGACGTAATATCCGGCGCAAAACAGGAACACTGCCGCTGCCAGTAACATGCCTTTTTCACGCGGCGAACGCCCTGCCAGGTGTTGTGCCAGCCAGTGTTCGCCACGGCTTAACTGGCGTTCACGCCATTGCTGAAAATAGTGAATAAATTTATCGCGTAACATGTTATTTCCTCCGCAACGTTACGCCGCCGGAAACCGCATCACCCTCTTTCTGTAACGCGTCCTGTTGCACAACATAATCTGCCGCCAGTGCGCTACGCAGTTTGTCGAAACTGGCAAAGTTCGCGGCCCGCAGCTGGAGGTGAAGCGTCTGCCGTTTTTGATCAAAGGTGAAACCACGCATCTCGATGTCGGTAAGTGACGCTGATTTCAGGATACTGGCAATCGCTGACAATTCTGCGAGCAGCCGGGTATCGTCGGCCTGCGGGCGATATTTTTTCAGCGCCATCGTCACCTGAGAGCGTAAATTCACAATCCGCTTCTGCTCCGGGAACAACGTTAAGAACTGCTTCTCCGCCTGGGCGCGGCTTTGCGCCACCTGCTCGCTGACGCTCCATAATGTCACGCCCCGTTCCACTGCCAGCGCAACCAGAATCAGCAATATCGGCAGAATCATCACCCGCCAGCGCGCCCACTGTTTTCGGTAGCTGACACGAGGCTGCCATGGCCCTGTTAGCAGGTTCCCTTCCGGTTCGCCATAAGTGGTAATGGCGGGCAGGGCCGTAACGGTCAGGCGTTCGGCGTCCGCGCCAGCCCATGCAGATAGCTCTTCCGGTGCAATACCGACCACGGTTAGCGAAAGCGGTAAATCCTGCTCATTGAGCTGGGCGCGGAACATGACCGGAGCCAGCGCCCGCCCGGCGCTCCATCCCCGGCATTCATCGATGCGGCAGATAACCCGTTGCGCATCGCCAGCCATAAATCCACAAGGAATGGACATCCAGTCCGGCGCAACAGTCGCGCGGGTGATGCCGTTTTCCTGCAACCACTGCGCAATGTTGCGCATATGCTGTTGGTGAATCACTGCCACGGTTGCCAGTTGCTGGTCGATTTTCAACGGGGCGAAATGCAGTTCGTCAATATCCTGGTTCAGCTCTTCTTCCAGTAAGGCGGGCAGAATAGTCGGTATCTGCTTGCGGGCAACATCAGGCAGTTCAACCTGCCAGACGCTGATCCATTCGCCGGGGATGTAGAGTCGAATCGCATCGGTTTGCAGCCATTGCTGAAGACGTTCGTCGGCAGCGTCAGGCCAGGTGCCGTGCTCCACGTCGGGTGTATGGCGCTGCCAACGGATGGGGTCGGAGGCGCAAAGCGGGAAAAAAATCTCAAGCATGGAACTCACTCACTTTCTCCTGTCTGAAGCCAGAGAACAGAAAAGTGTTGTGGGCCCATGCGGACAATTAACGAATTCATCGTCAGTTCAATCTCATTCACGGTGATATCTGAACGCAGCCAGAAGTAATTGCTGTCCACGCTCAGGACGGTTTTTAGCTGTTTTTTAGTACGCTCATCGACGTCAGCAAGTAGCGGCTGTGCAAGAAACTGATCGACATCTTCCCAGCCCTTCGCCGGACGTTGTTGTAATAACGCCCGCGCCTGAACAGGACTTAACCACGGGTCAAACAGCGCCTCAAGAATCACACTTTGCGTGACGTCTAAGGTATTGATGTTGATTTGCTGGCGGGTCATCGGCAGCGCACAGACCAGCGGTTTCAGTTTTTGATAAAGCCCGGCGTCCATTCCCTGCACCACGCGCATCTCGCTGATATCCGCCAGCGGTTGATTCGCGGCGTAGAACGGCACCGAACGGGCGAGATACTCGCTGTCTTCACGCCCCAGACGCGTCTGCACGCTGCGGTCCTCGTCAATAAACTCCCACAGGCTTTCGGCTATCAGTTCGGCCCGATAAGCAGGCACATCCAGGCGCGAGATCAGGGCGATAAGCTGTTGCACCGCGAGCGGACGCGACGCCGTTGTCGGCTGAGCGAGAGCATTCAGGTTAAAGCAGGCCTGTGCGTCACGCAGAGTGACGGCGATTTGCCCCTGCGGCAGTGGGAAAAAACGAGGGCCTGAAGCCCACGGCTGCGTCAGATGCACACGTTGTTCATTTTTCAGGCTCAGACTGAGCGCGCTCAGCGCCAGGCTTTCGGCACTGGCGCTGTACCACAGCGCCTGCTGATACTCCTGCTGGCTGCGCGTTCGCCCAAGTTGTTGCTGCATCCGCCCGGAAAGTGTGATGGTTACCAGCATCATAACTGCCAGCAATACCAGCACCACGACCAGTGCCATTCCGCGTTTTGGTGGTGAGATGATCATGATAATTGCGGCCCGCGTAACAACCAGATGCGTTCAATCTCGCCCCATTGCGGCGAATGCAGGGTCATACGCACCGCCACAGGGATCGCCTGAAGTGATGACCAGGTTTCCTGCCAGCGCGTGCCGTCGTAGAACTGCAAATGGAGCGAATCCGCCGGGATTAATTTTTGCGTTGTTGGCTTCACGCTGCCTGCTGCATCGGTCAGCGGCCAGGATAACCGTTCGAGATAACCATCATGAATGCGGTAACCGACGGTGAGCAGATTACTGCGCGGCAGGCGCATCAACGGATTAACCACGCCGCCGCGCACAAAGCGCATCCCTTCACTCTCAGACGCCAACACGCCAGCGCCAGCCAGTAACGCTGATTCACGCTGGCCCTGCTCGCCTCTTACCGGACGCGGCATCATTTGTGTCAGATCGTGGGTCAGAAAACTCATCGTTTGCTGCATGAGGTTTAGTTTTTGATCGTGTCCGGCGACGGCGTTATTCACGCGCGTGACGCCGTTTGTCACCTGCTGCGCCATCAGTGCCAGCGAGGCAAAAATGGCAATTGCCACCAGCATTTCCAGTAACGTGAAACCAGCGCGAGTCCTTCTCACTGTTGGCCTCCCACGGCGCTAAACCAGGCGCGTCGTGACTGAATCACCGACGAAAAGTCTTCGTGACGGCTGACTTCAATATCCACCGCCTGAAGTAGCGCATTACCTGTATTCAGCGGGATCGTTCGCCAGTACCAGCGGCTTCCTGCCATATCGCTCTCGCCCTGATGTCTGACCGCCCGCTGCTCGCGGGTCATCAGGTAGAGCAGCGCGGTCTGGTTTTCGGCCACCCAGCCCGCTACCGTTTTCTCCTCAAGCACCTGCTGATTGTTCAGCGCGCCGCTGGCAATCTGTAACACTGCCGTGGCAGCCAGCGCAAAAATCACCAGCGCGAGCATCACTTCCAGCAAGGTAAATCCGCGCTTCATGGCATCCTCTCATCACATTGATTGAGGGATAACGCGCCATCGTGCGCCAGTTTTACCGCCCAACATGCGTTTTGCGCCGCAGAGTAAAAGCGCAGCGTAAACGGCGCGGCGGGTTCAAAAGGCGAAAAACGGATCTGCGGCGTCTTCTTTTTCGCCTCTTTTTGCAGCTCCAGTTCAATATCGTGCAGCGTCAGGCGACGACGTTGCAGCTCCAGCGCATATTCCTTCTGCCAGATATCACTTCCGGGTTGTAACAGCATCTGCACCTGCTTCGGCACCGTAACCTGTGCCGATAACCGGGTCGCGGAAACAGGCAACCACTGCCCCTGACGACGCTGCATAAACTGGTAGCCAGGTGGGTCGATTAACACACCGAGTGTTTGCCCTTCGATCACTGCCCTGTCCTTAAACTGCGCAAAGCGAGTCAGAAAATCCTGCGCCGCTTTTTTCGCAGGCGGTTCAGAATCGGTCGCAAATGTCTGTACCACGCCCGCACTGGCAAGGCCGATAAGGAAAATCACCAGCATGATTTCCAGAAGTGTGAATCCGCGTTCAGGCACTGATTACTGAAACTCCTGCAAATTCCAGTTACCGATATCTGCGCCAGCACCTTCCCCGTTTTCCTGACCATCCGCCCCTAAGGTGTAAACATCAAACAGCCCTTTTTCACCCGGGCTGAGATACTGATAATCATTGCCCCACGGATCCTTTGGCAGTCGTTTAATGTATCCACCGGTACGGTAGTTGCGGGCGTCAGCCATA
This sequence comes from Escherichia sp. E2586, assembly GCF_005781105.1. Classification (NCBI taxonomy): domain Bacteria; kingdom Pseudomonadati; phylum Pseudomonadota; class Gammaproteobacteria; order Enterobacterales; family Enterobacteriaceae; genus Escherichia; species Escherichia sp. E2586. Next base: position 142,584 of record NZ_VATN01000007.1, on the reverse strand, counting down.
TTGGCCGGTTGCTGGATCAGCGCCTCCAGCCCCTGTTCGGTGGTCGGATAACGCCCGTTATCCAGTCGGTACATATCCAGCGCATTCTCCAGCGCCACGATATCGCTGATGGCTTTTTGCCGATCGGCTTTCTCTTTGTTGCCCAACAGGTTAGGCACCACCAGACTTGCCAGGACGCCAAGAATAACAATCACCACCATCACTTCCAGCAGGGTAAAACCTGCCCGTGGTTTTTGTGTGCGGGATAACGAATTCATGTGATAACTCCGTAAATTACATTCCAACCATATTGTTCAGTTGCAGCATCGGCTCGAGGATGGCGATGACGATAAACAGCACCACGCCCGCCATCATCACCACCAGCGCAGGTTCAAACAGTCCTAACGCCAGCCCCACCTGGGTATCAAATTCCCGTTCCTGGTTGACCGCGGCCTGTTCAAGCATGGTTTCCAGTTCGCCGCTCTGTTCGCCGGAGGCGATCATGTACAGCATCATCGGTGGGAACAGGCGCAACTCCGCCAGCGCAGCGCGCAGACTGCTTCCTTCGCGGACGCGATCTGCCGCCAGCAGCAGTTGCTGCTCAACATAGCGATTTGCCGACACGGCGGCAGCGGTCTGAATGCCTTCCAGTAGCGGAACACTGCTAGCGGTGAGGATGCTTAAGGTGCGGGAAAAACGCGCCGTATTCAGCCCGCGAGCGACACGCCCCGTCACGGGCAGGCGCAGCAAGGTTTTATCCCAGCGCAGGCGCATAGCGGGATTTTTGAGTAGCCGTTGCCCCAACACCAGAAGCCCCAGCAGACCAGCCAGCCAGTAAACGCCGCTGGCCTGTAACGCGTCACTCATGGCGATAAGCGCGCGGGTGGAGGCGGGCAGCGCGTGTCCGAGATGATCAAACTGTTCGATAATTTTCGGCACCACCGCCGTCAGCAAAATAGTGACCACGCCCGTTGCCACCACCAGCAGTACCAACGGATAGAGCATAGCCTGCAGCAGGCGTGATTTCAGGCGCTGCCGCTGTTCGGTGTAATCCGCAAGGCGATTGAGCACTACGTCGAGATGCCCGGATTTTTCTCCGGCAGCGACCATCGAACAAAACAGGGAGTCAAAGACGCGGGGATGTTCGCGCAGGCTGTCCGACAGGGTATAGCCTTCCTGAATCCGACTGCGCAGCGCCATTCCGAGGCTTTTCACATGCAGTTTTTCACTTTGCTCACTGACCGCCTGTAAGCAGGTTTCCAGCGGCATTGCTGCCTGCACCAGCGTTGCCAGTTGGCGAGTGAACAGCGCCAGATCTGCCGCCGCCACGCGTCGATGTGCATGTCGCCGACGCTGCAACATTCCCCCTGCCGATGCATTCATCCGGGCTTCAATGTTCACAGGGATAAGCTCTTTAGCGCGCAACAACTGGCGGGCATGACGCGCGGAATCCGCCTCAATCATGCCTTTGGTTTTGCGACCATTACGCTCCAGTGCCTGATAGTAAAACAGTGCCATTACGCCTCCATCGTGACCCGCAGCACTTCATCGAGAGAGGTTTCTCCGGCGAGAACTTTCTCAATGCCGTTGCTGCGGATACCTGCGGAGTGTTGCCGGACATAACGTTCCAGCTCCAGTTCCCCGGCCTGACGGTGGATCAAATCACGCAGCGTGGCGTCCACCACAATCAACTCATGAATGGCGGTTCGTCCGCGAAAGCCTTTGTGATTACAGGCGGGGCAGCCCTGCGGATGGTACAGCGTGACGGTACGCGCGTCGGTAATCCCGAGCAGGCGTTTTTCTTCGTCAGTGGCTGGCGCGGGCTGGCGGCAGTCGGGGCACAGCGTGCGGACCAGTCGCTGCGCCATCACGCCCGTCAGGCTGGAAGAGAGCAGGAAAGGCTCGACGCCCATATCCTGCAAACGCGTGATCGCTCCCACCGCCGTGTTGGTATGCAGCGTGGAAAGTACCAGGTGTCCGGTCAATGACGCCTGGACGGCGATTTCTGCGGTTTCGGTATCGCGGATCTCACCGACCATCACCACATCCGGGTCCTGACGCAAAATCGCGCGCAGGCCACGGGCGAAGGTCATACCAACGCGGGTGTTAACCTGCGTCTGACCTATCCCTTCAATCATGTATTCGATGGGATCTTCAACCGTGAGAATGTTGCGCGAATGGTTGTTCAGCTCCTGCAATCCGGCGTACAGCGTGGTGCTTTTGCCGGAACCTGTCGGCCCTGTCACCAGAAAGATGCCGTGCGGTTTGTGTAACAGCTGGCGCAACTGCACTGTCAGTTGCTGACTTAAACCCAGACGCTCCAGCGTCAGGCGGGCCTGGTTTTTGTCCAGCAGTCGCAGCACCACGCGCTCGCCCCAGGCAGAGGGCATAGTGGAGACACGCACGTCAATCGCCCGACCGCCCAGCAGCAGCGCAATGCGTCCATCCTGCGGTACGCGCTTTTCGGCGATATCCAGCCGTGCCATCACCTTGATACGCGATACCAGCAGCGAGGCCAGTTTGCGCCCCGGGCGCAGCATTTCATGTAATGTGCCGTCAACACGAAAACGGATCACCAGACTCTTTTCAAATGTCTCGATGTGGATATCCGAAGCGCCTTCTTTAATCGCCTCTGCCAGCATGGCGTTGATCAGTTTGATGATCGGCGCATCGTCGTCACTTTCCAGCAGATCTTCCGTTTCTGGCAGTTCTTCAGCGAGGGTAAAGAAGTCTTCGGCGGAACCGAGATCTTCCATCAGCTGGCGGGCCTCGGAAGAGTCCCGCTGCCAGACCGCATTCAGCCGCTGTTCAAATTCGGCCTCGTCGATTTGCCGCAGCGTAAAGGGCGCGTTCAGCCCCCGCTGCAGCTCCTGCAAAACAGAGAGCGACAACGGATGAACATGGAGGATCTCCAGCGACGCTTCGCACCATGCCACCAAGCTAAACCGACGGCTGAAACTGTAGGGCAGACGCACGGTGTTAGCGGTGGTTTCCTGTGCTACAGGCACCATTAACGCGCTCTCCCGGCGTTGAGGAACGCGCGAACTTCCGGCGGTAGAGACTGGTTTTGCGCTGGCAGCACCGGCTGCGCGGTGTGCGGCATCAGGCTTAAGCCTTGTTCATCGCGATAGATCTGCTCGGCGCGCATATAGTTATATTTGCGCTGCGACACGCCGTCTGCCGCCATACCGTCACGCAGAATGGTCGGGCGGATAAACACCATCAGGTTACGTTTTTCTTTTTTATCCGCCGTCGATTTAAACAGGTTACCAATCAACGGGATATCGCCAAGCAGCGGCACTTTCGCCACGCTTTCTCCCGCCTGGTCGTCCATCAGGCCGCCAAGCACGATCAGCTCGCCATCATTAGCCAGCACGGTGGTTTTCAGTTTGCGCTCACCAAACACGACATCGAGGCTGGTCTGTCCTTCCACCTTCGAGACTTCCTGCTCAATCACCATCTGTACCGCGTTACCTTCGTTAATCTGCGGCGTGACTTTCAGCATGATGCCGACTTTTTTCCTCTCTACCGTGTTGAAAGGATTGCTGTTATTGGAGCCAACGGTAGAGCCGGTTAATACCGGAACGTCCTGGCCCACCATGAAGAAGGCTTCCTGGTTGTCCAGCGTGGTGATACTCGGCGTGGAGAGGACGTTCGAGCTGGAGTCGTTTTTGACCGCCTGTACCAGCGCCATCCAGTCGCCTTTCACCACGCCAACCGCCGTACCGCTAAAGCCGGAAAGTAGCTGGGCGAGCGTGGAGAGATCGCCGTTGGTATCCGGGTTAATGGTGGTGGCACCGTTTTCGCTGATCACCGTCGAGCCTTTCTGCGGTTTCGCCTGAGAAATGGCTGCCCCCAGCGTGCCAATAGGGATCTGCGTACCGTTAGCAAACTGCATTAATCCAGCATCTTTCGACGCCCACTGCACGCCGAAATTGATATTGCTGCCTTCGGCAACTTCCACGATCAACGCCTCGACATGCACCTGAGCACGGCGAATATCCAGTTGTTCAATCACGCTTTGCAGCGACTGCATGATGTCCTGCGGCGCAGTAACAATCAGGGCATTACTGTGTTTGCTGGCGGCGATGGAGACAACCTCACGCCCGCTACCGACCGTGCCTTCCGCCTCTTCTTTAGCCGCCGTGAGCGTGCCGCTGACCTGCTTCAGCACATCGACCAGATCTTCCGCTTTGCTGTATTTGAGATAGAACACCTGGCTGTTGCCGCTACGCTCCATTTCTGAATCCAGCCGACGGATCAGGCGGCGCATTTTGTCTCGCGTGGCGGGGTCACCGCTGACAATCACACTGTTGGTGCGTTCGTCGGCGACAATTTGAGATTTCAGCGTTGCTGGCTGGTTCTCGCCGCTATTTTTAGTCAGGCTTTCCAGCACGCGGGCGATTTCCGAAGCCGAGGCGTTATCCAGCGGGATTACCTCTTCAGTGCGATTTCCCGCATGATCCACACGCTGGATCACTTCCGTCAGGCGCTCCACGACGGAGGCACGTCCGGTGAGCATAATTACGTTGGAGGGATCGTAATTGACGACGTTGCCGGACCCCGCACTGTCGATCATCTGGCGCAAAATCGGCGCCAGCTCGCGGACCGAAACATTGCGTACCGGCACTACTTTGGTGACCATTTCATCGCCCGCGTAGTTGTCGCTACCTTCACCGACCAGCGGCAGCGGCTCGACTTTCGCGGCACTGGATTTCACCACCTTCAGCACGTCGTTTTCCATCGGTACGACGGCATACCCCTGTGCTTCCAGCAGGTTAAGGAATAGCTGGTAATACTGACGTTCATTGAGTGGGGTCATGGTGCGAATACTCACTTTCCCCTGTACGCCCGGCCCCATAATGATGGTCTTATTAAGGTTAGCGCCGACGGTTTCGATGAACGATTTCAGGTCGGTATCTTTAAAATTAGCGGTGAAAGTGGCTTCTTCCGCCCAGACCGGTGAACTACATAATGCCGCTGCCAGCACCAGCGGCAGTAAACGCTTTTTTGTTTTGAGGCCAGTTGTCTTCTTACGCCAGACCGACAACGTAATATCACGCCAAAACACGATGAATGATTCTCCTGGATTAAATGCGGTTAGCGCAGCGCGATGGAAATGTCGTAGCGCGCACCCTTGCGTAAAACCGTAAGTTGAATGGAATCCATTGAAGGTAACTGCCGCATCAGAGCAATCATTGCTCGTGGATCAGTGAAATCCTGCTGATTTAGCGCAATGGCGATATCGCCTTCCTTGAAACCGCTGGCATCGAACAGAGAACGATCTGCCCCCGGTTTCACTGCATAACCGACAATCCCCTCCTTACGCACAGGCGTAAGCTGGATATAGTTAAAAATTTTCTGCGGATCTTTCGCCAGCGCCTGACGCACGGCAGCCGGGATCTCAACGGGCGCACTGACAGCAGGCTCAGCAACAGCTTGCTTTGCTTCGTCACTGGCGGCTTTTTTGTTGGTCACGGCTACGGTGGAACGCTCCTCTTCAGCCAGGCTCAGGCGCTCTATTTTTCCCTGATAGCGCAGCATCACATGGTCGCGGTTGATTTCCTCAATCACCGCGTTGTGAGAGCCAAGCCGTTCGCCCTGCAAATAAACCTGTTGTTTGCCGCCTTCTTCAATAACCGCGCCGGGTCTGGCACCAAAGGCGATCCCACGCAGCACCACGTTAAGACGCGTTTCTGCCACAGGCGCAGGTTCGGGTTGTTTTACCGGCGCGGCGACGGGCTGATATTTGCCAAACCAGTTTTGTTGGCTGATTAATTGCACGTCATTTTTATCGAACGGTTTTGCATCCACACGGGCCGGTTTATTCGCCGATGAAGAAGCCGATGTATATTCCGCAGAAAAGGAGATATAGCGCCAGAGTGAATGCGCCATTTTTGCAGAAATAATAAGCAGCATCAGCCAGAACATCCCGCGGGCAATTTTGCGCAGGTGCTCTTTGTCTGTATTAAGAGATTGTCTCTGGCTAAGTGTGTGACGAATTTTTGTCAGCCATTGAATGAGATAAATTCGTGCGTCACGAAAAACAACCCGCGCCAATTTATATACCCGACGTTATGCTTTGACTATTCCACAGGTGGTACGATCCAGTTTCCGCTGATACTGGTTACCTGTGCGTGTATCATTAATCGTTATGCTGTAATTAATTCCCTCGGTGATCATTAATTTCACCGTCGGATCAGCGCACATTTGTCGTTGGTAGCTGGTTAAAAAGGCGTCAGGCGTCTGCGTGGTCTGAGTACCTGCTTCGCTGATAATGGTCATTTTTACCGTCGTGCCGCTACTTTGCGCCAGCACTAAGGTATATCCCGCAGATTTAATCGGCAGGTTTTGGCTGATATTTTGCGCCTGTTTTTTCGCCAGTAAACTGGCATTTTCATTATGGCTGGCGCAGCCACTTAATAATCCTGTAACGCTCAACAATAGCGATATTAATACCCTCCCTGGCATTTGTTTTATCGACATGGTAAATAATCTCTAAGGTTATTAATAAGAGTTAAAATGTCACTTCGATAATGACATGGTTATCATTAAAACAATGCCTGTAGATAAAGTGTTGCTATACCGCCCAGACTTAAACACGGTCCAAAAGGCAGTGTGGTTGATCCTCTTTTTGTAATAACGGCATATATCAGGCCGCAGCATGAGGCGATTAAAGCAACATTGGGCAGCGACAACGGCCCCACCCAACTACCTAACGCAGCGAACAATAATACATCGCCCATGCCTAATGCTTCTTTACGCAGAACTATTCCGGCTATCCAGCGCAGGGAGTAAAAAGTGATAAACCCCACCAGTACGCCGGTGACTGCGTCTTGTAGCGTTAACGGACTCTGTTGCGCCCATGCCGCAATCAGCCCGGTCCACAATACGCCCTGAGTAAAAACATCGGGCAGCCATTGGTGATCGAGGTCGATGATGCTCGCGGCAATCAGCCAGGCGGATAATATCATCACCGCCAGCCCCCATCCACTTTCCGGCCACACCTGACTCGCAAGCAAAAAAGCGAGTGCCGTCAATAACTCGACCAGCGGATAACGCTTGCTGATTTTCGCCCGACAGTCGCGGCAGCGCCCTTTGAGCATCAGCCAGGAGAGCAGCGGAATGTTGTCACGTATCCGGATGGTCTGCTGGCAATGCGGACAGTGCGAGCGCGGCAGCGCAAGGCTTATTTTTGACTGCGTACTCGGCATTTCACCGTGAAACTCCGCCATTTGTTGACGAAGCATGATGGGGTAACGCCAAATCACCACATTCAAAAAACTGCCGATGATTAATCCTCCGACGGTTGCCAGTATGGGCATCGCCGCAGGGTATTGCTGAAAAACATCAAAAAGCATGGTTAAAGGTTATTTGTTGTAACTTGCCGGATGCGGCGTAAAACGCCTTATCCGACCTACAGGTGTCTGCCAACGCAAATAATCGCGGCTTCTTCCCTTCAGGTCCGATAAGCTGGCGCATCGGGCAAATGTGTTAACCCGGTGCGCCTTATTTCATGCCGGATGCGGCGTGAACGCCTTATCCGGCATACAGGCTTACTCGGCAGACATCTTATGCTCGGTAACCTTGTTAATGGTTTCCGGCCCTTGCTGCGGTTTCGGCAGATCAAGCGACGCCAGCGTCTTGTAAGCCGACTGGCTCACACCGCCCTCGAAGTTCATCTCGCTCGCTCCCGGCAACTGGTAAGCATTCGCGCCCGGATTCCATTGCTTAAAGAACTCCGAAAGATCCGTCTGAGCGACCCAGGATGCACACAGCATCAGCTTGTCGGCAGCGTTACCGTTGGATTCGGCACAGTAATTTCTTTCGCCAAACTTGGTTTTGCCAACATCATCGCCGCGTGCTTTACGGTGCATCAACTGGAACAGGTTCCAGCCTTTCATCCCTTCACGATCGCTGTAGAACTTAGGCAGGTCACCTTCTGGATACCACTGTTTGATATCAAAGTTTTTCTCTGCCCATTCCTTCAGCTGCGCGTACATCAGCAGACGGTCACCCGCACCGCCGCGCGCCCATGCCTGACCGTTGCTCTCGTCCAGATATTCCGGCGCGACGGTAATATCTTCAGCGACACGGTTCATCTTGCCGAGATAGCGATCCTGCATGTACAGCGCCAGCACGTTGTTCGCCACTTCAGTTGCGCCCGGTACAGTCAGGGGTGTTTCTGCGGCGTTATGCCCTACTTCATGCCAGATCAGCCAGTCGTTCAGCGGCGTCGTCGGCAGCGTGGTGCTGTTCGTCGAGAAGCTGCTGTTCATTACCGGATAACCAGAGTGCGCATCACCAATGGAGATCTGCACATCGTTGGCGAAACGATGTTTATGACCCGTCAAGTTTTTATAGGTAAACATCCGGTGCTTACCGCTTTCGCCATCACGACCGTAGAAGTCATTCATCGAGCTGGCAAAGGTATCCAGTTCCTTAGCGAATTGTTCTACGCCATCCGTGAAATTGCTGGCCTCAAGGTTCTTCTTCGGCGTGGTATACACGAACGACGCAGACTCCAGCTCGCCCAGCGGCGCAGGGGATTTCAGATCGTTTTTCCATTTACCGTCTTTATAGAACGGTGCTTTTACCACGCCAGTAAAGGTGAAGTTGGCTGACTCATTCGTTGGGCTGTTACCCTTGATATAAATCAGACCACCGTAAGGAACCGTAAACTTCACCTCACCATTGGCTTTCAGCTCATAGGTTTTCGTCACTTTTGGCGGACGGTTCAGAGCAACTTCATGCTTCTCACGTCCGGTCAGGTCGTCAGCCAGCGCCACGGTGACAGTCACAGGAACGTTCGCCTTAGACTCAATAGTGACCTCTTTCTGAGCCGGAGCCCACAGGCCAGTAGACTGCATGTTACCTGCAAACCATTTGGTCGGATTCGAGTACAGGCTGATGGTTTCAGTAACCTTCTCACCTTCTGCCGATACCGCTCCCGGATACTTCTCGACATCAACTTTGATGTTCAGATCCCACCAGGAACGCCCCAGCATCAGGCGCGTCAGCGGTTTTTCCATATAGTTGAGCGGATAGCTCGGGTTCATCATGCCCGCTTTGCCGCTACTTTCACCGTAGATCATCTTGTTATCGACAAGCGATTGTTTCAGCTCTGCGGAGCACTGCGTGCCGCCAGTATAGGCATTGTTGGCGTAGCAGTTCAGGAACTCGGTGAACGTTTTAAAGCCCAGCTCGTCATCCTTGCCGCTGTCATAGCTGTATTCAATTTCATTCCACAGCCAGACCGACATGTTCTGGTACAGACGTTCCAGATCGACGCTGCTCAGACGCTCACCTTTGCGACCATTGGTACGGAAGTAGAGCTCATGCTGGTACAGACGTTGAATGTTGGTGCCTAAATCCGCCGCCTGCACCATTGCTTTCGCAGTGTCGGCGTCAAGATTCAGTTGCGTATACTGCGGAACATACATGCCACCCGTTACCGGAACGTTCGTGCCAGGACGGTATTCCAGACAGTTGATTTCGTAGTGATATGTCGAGTCCTTACACTCCTCTAATCCCTTGAATTTTTCCAGAATTTTCTTCTTCGCAGCATCCAGAGATTCTTTTGTTGTGTATTCCGCCTCATCAATAAAGGCATAACGTTTGACCTGTTTGCCATCGACATCTTCCAGCCAGCTGGCCACTTCCAGTTTCGGCTTGTCATCAGGCTTGTTGTCTTGCTGGTATTTCCAGATAACTTCTTTCGTTGTTTCATCAATGGTATACGGCGGTTTTCCATCGACAAACGGATAACGTTCATATACCCAGATACCTTTTTCGCGCTGTTGGCGTACGCGATCCGGATACCCCTGAGGATCGTTATTCACCACCGACTTGTTCAGTGCCATTGACAGACCCGCGGCATCCAGCAGACGCACAAAGCCAGACGCGCTCTCTTCCTTAAGATTGCTCATCACGTTTTCCATGATCAGCACCGAGCCACCTTTGTTCAGATAGGCGATCAGATCGGTCACATCCTGCTGGCTCAGCTTCGGTTTGCTGGTATCTGCACGCAGAGGCACTGCATAGGGATCGCCCCCCACCTGAGTCACATACTCAAAGCCGTTAAGGATCAGCAGCGGCATTTTCTGCGGATCGAGATCGCCATAGCTACTTAAATGCTCAACGGAGATACCCGCGAAATCCGGATGGAAGCCGAACTCAGCACTGTTTCCTGTAACCTGACCATGACGTTTGAAATAGACAGTATCCAGGTTAGTACCCACGGTCATGCTGGCTTTCGCGTCCGGCGTCCATTTATCATCGGACAGATAGCGCAACACGTTCTGCATAAAGTGCTTCATGTCATTTGAATCACTGTTACGCATACACTGACCGCTTTTATCAACACCGCCTTCCCAGCTGTAACCGTTCGGGCAACGCAAAATGCTGTTGTAGTGTGGGTTACCGATAACCATCAGTTTGCCCTCACCGACTTGCCCCAGCGAGATAAACGGCAGGTTGAAGGTGGCAGTTTCGCGTGTCACGTTCTCCGGGCGCACAATAGAAGGCGCTTCAGTAATGTACGCCAGCTCATTTTTATCCCAGGCGCGTTTTTCGCCGAAGGCCAGCCAGTAGTTTTTATCATTACGCGCCATCAGAATCGGGAATGCCGCGTTGGAGATATTTACCACCGCCTGACCGCGCGCATTACCGGTGCTGCCATAGAAGTTGGTGGAGTCATGGAAAACATGGAACTTGCTGACAGATTTGTAGCTCTGATCCACGCCCCACAGCTTGTTGATAACGCCCTGAATCTGACCTTCGTTAACATTGCGCGTCGTCAGCGAGAACCAGCGAGCCTCGTTACAGCCGTCGGTTTTCGCACAAATCGCGGTATCGATCTCTTTGGCCTGACCCGTCTTAAACTGCTCGATAAATTCGTTTGGCAGCACAACGTTTTGATCGCCTTCATCCAGCGTCGCGCCATTGGACAACGAGAGATTGATAATCTCGTTGATCACGTTGGGATATTCGGCAAAGACCTTGCGTACATCGTCCGGAACAACACGGGTATTATTTTGCCCGGCTTTCGAATAGCGGTGGATCAGCTGATCGATATTTGCCCCGCGAACTTCATCGCCCAGTTCCGTCAGTGCAATAGTCGACTTGTTACCGCGCACTGAGCCAAGTTCAAAGGTGTCGATGCCAAAGGAGATGGTTTCCCCCCAGCTAAAGGAAAACTCGCCGTTTTCTCCGGTTACACCACGCCCTGAATTGGTGTAGTAGTTGACGCCAACAACGCCATTCCCCTGGCTATCTACCAGTCGGCCTTCGGAGAGAATGATTTCCGTAGGTTGATACTGATAAAACTGTTCCGCGTTAGCCGACACGAAGGAAGCGTTCAGATCCGGTTTTGTTCCCGGTGTGGTGACTGGCACAACCGGTGAAGTATGAGTGGATGGCGCTTTATCAGTCGCGGCATTGTTTTCCACCTCTTCATTGACCAGCTTTTTGAACTCTTCCGGTGCCAGATCGATTTGCTTATACAGCGAGTCGAAGCGTTTACTCTCGATCACCGAGGAGAACGTCAGGCAAACCTGTTCTGTATCCGCCGGACAACTGTTCATGGAGGTTACCAGCGAGAGCGCATTGCTTTTCTTGTCATCAGACCCCGCCAGTTCTTGCGCATCCTCAAGGCTAAACGACACTTTTTCAACCGCACGCAAGCTACGCGCAGATTCTGACTGAGTGTTGAAGGTGGCAATTGTCGTGTTACCCGCCACGCAAGTAACGTTCTCGCCAGGTGTAAAAGTAAAGCCGTCGCTGGATTCACCATTACATTTAGCACCGATTACCCGCTGGCTTCCGCCCAGGGTCAGATAACCTGTTTTCGTAGGAACAGGTTCTGGCTCCGGTTCTGGCGTTGGCTCTGGCTCAGGTGTCGGGTCCGGAGTAGGTTCAGGCTCCGGCGTCGGCTCCGGGGTTGGCGTTGGGTCGGGTTTCACTTCCGGCAAAGACCCGGTTCCAGAATCTACAGGCGGAGTATCGGAGGAAGAACCTGAACCGCCGCCATCACAACCGGTTAATAAGGTTGCGCTTAAAATAGCCGCTAAAAGCGATTTTTTATATTTAAATTTCTTATTCATTAATAACGCAAGTGACAAAATATAGTTAAAAAATTCGTAACTGGGGAAATAGTTTTATGTTTTACCTTCTCTAGTAACTTCCTCCATTCTTAAGAAAACTGCATTATTGATAACGAAACAGGTGAAATTTATAAGAATATCCCCTATTCGATGTCAGACGGGGTATTTATAAAATGATTCAACAAACAAAAAAGTAACAATTATTCACAATGTAACTATCCCAAGTTGTTGATAGTTTTAACGATTGCGATTGCAAAAGCAACAGATAGCACGGTGTTTGCTCATCAAGCGAACACAATTAATACAGACTTGTTTTGCGTGACAAAAAAATAGCTATTCTCACTCCCTTAATTATTTAGCGAGTTATCTGAACACGAAATATTATTTATGCATGGATAATAAACAACGAAATTATTTTACAATTATTTAGTCAGGATAATGAAACGTGAGTAGAAAGAAGCCGGATGATATTGACGATCATCCGGCATTATTGACTTACGAAACTAACATTCCGGTAAACACATATGCCTGCAGCAGGGTGATAATGCCGATAACGCTGGCAAAAATCAGACTGTGCTTCACGGTGTAGCGGAACAGTTCAGATTCTCGGCCCACCATGCCCGTCGCGGCGCAGGCCACGGCGATAGATTGTGGGGAGATCATCTTGCCAGTTACGCCGCCGCTGGTATTTGCTGCCACCAGCAGAGTGTCAGAGACGTTGATTTGCTGCGCCGTGGTTGATTGTAGTGAACCAAACAGAGCGTTCGAGGAGGTGTCCGAGCCGGTAAGGAATACCCCCAGCCAGCCGAGGAATGGCGAAAAGAACGGGAACATCACACCAGTACCCGCCAGTACCAGCGCCAGCGTGGTAGACATACCGGAATAGTTGGTCACGAAGGCAAATGCCAGCACCATGCCAATCGACAGTATCGGCCACTTCAGGCTAATTAGCGTTTCTGCAAAGACGCCAATACCTTTCTTGATCCCCACGCCGAGGATGAAGATAGAGATAATCGCTGCAATAAAAATAGCGGTGCCGCCAGCAGAGAGCGGGTCGAATTTAAACACCGCGTCCATTGGCGTCGGCTGGGCGACAATGGGGGCCGCTTTCAAGACTTGTTGATGCAAATGAGGGATCTGGAAATTAATCACCAGCGAATAAAACGCGCCGCCCGGAGCAAATAACGCTTTAAACGGTTTCATGGTCCAGATGGTGACCAGTACCGTTAAGATTAAAAACGGTGACCACGCGCGAATGATTTGCCCCAGACTATATTCTGACGGTACCGGGCCGCCAGAAGACGGTTTATTCACCACCATCGCACCTGCGGATTGCCCCATGCTGATTGCCGTTTCGGTATTTTTCGGTCGCCAGACTTTAAGGAATAAAGAGAGTGAGACGATACTCACCAGCGCCGAAGTAATATCCGGCAGCTCAGGACCAATGTAGTTAGAAGTAAAGAACTGGGTAACCGCAAAGCTACCACCCGCAACCAGCGCCGCTGGCCACGTCTCTTTCACCCCTTTCCAGCCGTCCATCATCGCCACCAGCCAGAACGGCACCAGTACCGACAGGAACGGCAACTGACGTCCCGCCATTGCACCAATGTGGAACGGATCGATTCCGGTCACCTGACCTGCGACCAGAATTGGCACGCCCAACGCACCAAACGCCACCGGCGCAGTGTTGGCTATCAGACATAGCCCCGCTGCGTATAGCGGTTTGAAGCCCAGCCCCACCAACAGTGCGCCAGTAATCGCCACTGGCGCGCCAAAGCCCGCGGCACCTTCTAACAGCGCGCCAAAGGAGAAACCAATCAGTAACACCTGCAAACGCTGATCGTCGGTGATGGAGATAACTGAGCTGCGGATAATATCGAACTGACCGCTAGCAACGGTTAATTTATACAGGAAAACCGCCGCGACAATAATCCAGGCAATAGGCCATAAACCATAAATAAAGCCATAGCCCGCAGCAGCAAATGCCATATCAATCGGCATTTTAAAGGCGAATATCGCAATCAGGATAGATAATATAAGGGTTATTGCTCCAGCGACATGCCCTTTCAGACGTAATACCGCAAGTGCAACGAAGAAGAATATTATTGGGATCAGGGCAACCAGAGCGGATAGCCCCAGTCCTCCCATCGGCATATACATTTGGGTCCAGGTAACCATATTGTTCAGTCTCTTATTATCTTTATATGCTTGATATGATTAAGGTTGTAATAAGCAAAAGAGGACTGAACTGTAAAATATAGGCGTTATACTTTACAGCAACAGTACGCTGCTAACGCAATTGCTACCTCTGGCATAACAAGTATATCGGGTAAGGGTTTCTGTTCCGCACACGCAGGTGCAGAGTATCGTTAAGATGTCCATATTGTTGTTTTAGGCCCGCTAGTAATGCGCTGCGGGTATTTAATTTTGTTAAACCCTGATAATCGCTCCGGTTATTTCCGGGATAAATGTACTACCGCAGTTACTATAATAGCCCCGACAATAAAACTTGCCGGGGCTTTTTTTGACGCTATTAATGACTTTCTTTTTCGCGTAAACGCCAGGCGTGTAATAACGGTTCGGTATAACCGTTTGGCTGTTTCACGCCGAGGAAGATCAAATCGCTGGCGGCTTTAAAAGCACACGAGTTAGCGAAATTCCCCGCCATCGGACGATAAGCCGGATCGCCAGCGTTTTGCTGATCAACCACCTTCGCCATGTTCTCCAGCGACGCCTGCACCTGCTCTTTGGTCAGGATGCCGTGACGTAACCAGTTGGCAATATGCTGGCTGGAGATGCGCAGCGTTGCACGGTCTTCCATCAGCGCCACGTTGTGAATATCCGGCACTTTTGAACAACCAATCCCCTGCTCTACCCAACGCACCACGTAGCCCAGAATTCCCTGCACGTTGTTATCCAGCTCTTGTTGGATCTCTTGCGCCGACCAGTTAGCATTTTCAGCAACCGGAATGGTCAGCAGATCGTCCAGCAGCGGTTCAAATTCAGCATTGAACTCGGTCTGAGCAATGTTGGCTTGCACGCTCTGCACGTTGGTTTGGTGGTAGTGCAGCGCATGGAGCGTAGCGGCAGTTGGCGACGGAACCCAGGCCGTGTTTGCCCCGGCACGTAACTGGTCGCCCTTCTGGCTGTACATGTCTGCCATCAGGTCCGGCATTGCCCACATGCCTTTGCCGATTTGCGCTTTGCCACGCAGCCCACAGAACAGACCGGAAAGCACGTTATTGCGCTCGTAGGCTTTGATCCACGGCGTCGATTTCATCTGGTTTTTACGCAGCATCGGGCCAGCTTCCATCACCGAATGCATCTCATCGCCAGTACGGTCGAGGAAACCGGTATTGATGAACGCCACGCGGTTGCGCGCCTGAGCGATACAGCTACGCAAGTTCAGCGAGGTCCGGCGTTCTTCATCCATAATGCCCATTTTCAGGGTATTCGGTGCCATACCGAGCATTGCCTCAACGCGGGTAAACAGTTTGTTGGCGAACGCCACTTCCTGCGGACCGTGCATTTTCGGCTTCACAATATAGACGCTGCCAGTGCGCGAGTTTTTCTGCACTTTTAAATCATAGAGGGCAATCGCGCCAGTCATGACGCCATCAAGAATACCTTCCGGAATTTCATTGCCTTCGCTGTCCCAAATTACGGGAATGGTCATCAAATGACCTACGTTACGGATAAACAGCAACGAGCGTCCGTGCAGAGAAATTTCAGAGCCATCGGCGGCGGTGTACTGACGATCGTCATTCAGTTTACGCACGATTTGCCGACCGTTTTTCTCCATTTTCTCTTGCAGAGTCCCCTGCATCAGGCCCAGCAGATTGCGGTACAGCAGGATTTTATCTTCCGCATCAACCGCAGCGACTGAATCTTCACAGTCGAGAATGGTACTGATGGCGGCTTCAACGATAACGTCGTTGATGTGCGCCGGATCGTCTTTGCCAATCCGCCCGTTGACATCGATTTGCAGCTCAATATGCAGGCCGTTATTTTTCAGCAAAATGCAGGTCGGCGCAGCGGCATTGCCACGGTAACCGACAAACTGTGCCGGAGTACGTAACGTGGTTTCTTTACCATTTTTCAACTGGATACGTAATTGTTTGTCGACCACCTTAAACGCCACGACATCCTGATAGCTGCCGTTTTCCAGCGGTAGTGATTCATCGAGGAAATGCCGAACCCAGGCGATAACCTGCTCACCGCGCTGCGGATCGTAGCCGCTGACCATCGCCCCTTCCTGCGGGATGATGTCGCTGCCGTATAGCGCGTCATACAGTGACCCCCAGCGAGCGTTTGCCGCGTTCAGCGCGTAGCGGGCGTTCATCGCCGGAACCACCAGTTGTGGCCCCGCCTGACTGGTGATTTCGCTATCGATGCCCGTGGTTTCCACCGTAACGTGGTCCGGCTGCGGCACGAGATAGCCCAGTTCACGCAGGAAAGATTTATAAGCCGCTTTGTCTTTTACCGGCCCCGGATTGCTGCGATGCCATTCGTCCAGCGCTGCCTGAATGCGATCGCGTTCTGCCAGTAATTGACGATTTTCTGGCGCCAGATCGTGAACGATCTCATCAAAATTGCGCCAGAACGCCGCAGCGTCCAGCCCTGTTCCCGGTAAAACTTCTTCATCCACAAAACGTTTAAAATTGGCGTCAATGCGTAAACGGCCCTGGGTTATGGTTTGACTCATTGTTTATCTCCTCGTTTTCGCTTATTTCGCCAACACCGCTGCTGCCGCTTTCGCGACCTGCGCATCCTGTGCTCCGGTTAAACCAGAAACGCCCACGGCACCAATAATTTGTCCATCAACAACAACCGGTACGCCACCTTCCAGCGACGTCAGTAACGGCGCAGTCACGAACGCGGTACGTCCGTTGTTCACCATCTCTTCATAGCCCTTAGTTTCGCGACGCCCCAGCGCGGCAGTACGCGCTTTCTCCTGAGAGATGTAGGCCGCTATCGGCGCGCAATCGTCCATGCGACTTAACGCCAGCAGATGACCGCCGTCATCGGCAACAGCAATGGAAACAGACCAGTTATTTTTCTGCGCTTCTTCCTGACCTGCGGCAATAATTGCACTCGCCATTTGCTGGCTAAGAATGACTTTAGTTTTCATTTTGTTATTCCTTTTCAATGGCTTGTTCTACAATTTCAATCCAGTGACGCACAGAGGTTCGACCGGCGCTCGCCAGATGCGTCTGGCAACCAATGTTGGCGGTGACGATCATTTCCGGTTTGCCGCTTTCCAGCGCATTCATTTTGTTATCCCGCAGCTGGCGCGCCAGATCGGGATGCGTTAACGCATATGTTCCCGCCGACCCGCAGCACAGATGGCTGTCGGGAACATCGGTTAAGGTAAATCCAAGACGAAGTAACACTTTTTCCACTTCGCCATTGAGCTTTTGCGCATGTTGCAGGGTACACGGGCAGTGGAAGGCCAGTTTTTTATCGCCGCGAATTGCCAGTTTTTCCAGCGGTTCCTCGCGCAGAAGTTCGACTAAATCGACCGCCAGCTCACTGACCTGACGCGCTTTATCGGCATACAACGCATCGTTTTTCAGCATCTGCCCATACTCTTTAACGAACGCGCCGCAGCCGCTGGCGGTTTGCAAAATTGCCTCGGCACCTGCTTCAAGCGCGGGCCACCAGGCATCAATGTTATTTCGCGCCCGCGCTAACCCTTTCTCTTGCGCATTAAGATGATAGTCCACCGCGCCACAACAGCCTGCTTCGTTAGCTGGCATGACGCTGATCCCCAGACGATCCAGCACCCGCGCGGTTGCCGCGTTAGTGTTGGGCGAAAGTGTAGGCTGGGCGCAACCTTCCAGCATTAAAACCCGGCGCTTATGACGCAGCGGTGGACGCGGTTTGGCTTTCACCGTTTCAGCGGGTAATTTTGCTCTTATCTGTTCTGGCAAAAACGGTCGCAGCACCAGCCCTACCTGCGTCAATGCGCGAAAGACCGCCGGACGCGGCACCACCTGACGCAGCCCTTCGCGCAGCATTCGCTCCGGCAGTGGGCGTTTCACTTTCTGCTCGACAATATCACGCCCGATGTCCAGCAAATTGTGATAGCGCACACCAGAAGGACAGGTGGTTTCACAATTGCGGCAAGTGAGACAGCGATCGAGATGCTCCTGTGTTTTAAGCGTAACTTCGTTGCCTTCCAGCACCTGTTTAATCAGATAGATGCGCCCGCGCGGCCCGTCCAGTTCATCGCCCAATAGCTGATAAGTTGGGCAGGTTGCGGTACAAAATCCGCAGTGAACACAGGCGCGCAGGATGCTGTCGGCTTCCTGCGCTCGCGCGTTCTGCCGCATCTCTTCGGTTAACCGGGTTTGCATAGCCTGCTCCTTAAAGTTCCGCGTACATGCGACCGGGGTTAAACACGCCGCAAGGATCGAGCTGCTGTTTAAGCTGCTGGTGATAGCGGAATAAAGGAGCCGGTAGCGGGGCAAAGCCGCCATCTCCGGCACTAAAGCGGGTTGCATGACCGCCAGCGTTGCGGGCGATGCGATGGATTTGATTGTCATCGGCTGTCGATTTCAGCCAGCGTAACGCGCCGCCCCAGTCGATCAGTTGTTCGCCGGGTAAATCCATCATCGGCGCATCAGTGGGTAATGAAATGCGCCATAAGGTACCTGGTAACGAGAGGAACGGCAGTTGTTGTTCACGCAATTGCTGCCAGAACTGACCCGCAACCTCTTCGCCCCCCAGCAGTTCACGTGCCGCTTTCACCGATCCTTCACCGCCTTCAAGGCGGATCCACAACGCGTTGTCGAAGTAACATAAGCCACTAATGGGTAGCGGCTGAAGTTGCCACTGGGCGATTTCACTCATGGCTTCTTGCAGGCTGATTTCCCGACGCAGGCTCAGGGTGGCGCGCGGTCGCGGTAACACTTTCATTGAGATTTCAGTGAGCACGCCAAGACAACCGTAGCTTCCGGCCATTAATCGCGAGAGATCGTATCCGGCAACGTTTTTCATCACTTCGCCGCCAAAACGCAGATGTTTTCCTGTGCCGGTAATGATGCGCGTGCCGAGGACAAAATCGCGGACCGAACCGCTCCACGGGCGACGCGGCCCCGCCAGCCCGCAGGCGACCATCCCGCCCCAGGTGGCTTCTTCACCATAATGCGGCGGCTCGCAGGGGAGCATTTGCCCCGCGCTTTCCAGCGCCGCTTCAATCGCCACCAGCGGCGTTCCGGCACGCGCGGTTATCACCAACTCGGTCGGGTCGTAATTAACAATGCCGCGATGACAACGCACATCCAGCGTTTGCCCGGTGACAGGACGGCCTAAAAAGGCTTTGCTATTGCTTCCCTGAATCACCAGCGGCGTTTTATTACTAATCGCCTGATTCACCTGCTCCAGCAGCGCCTGGCTGTAATCACACTCGCGTAGCATCAGAAACGCTCCAGTTCAGGGAAAGGTAAATGACCGTGATGCACGTGCATGGCACCAAATTCAGCACAGCGGTGTAGCGTGGGGATGTTTTTTCCTGGGTTCAGCAAACCATCGGGATCAAACGCCGCCTTGACTGCATGGAAGGTCGTGATTTCATCGCTGTTGAACTGGGCGCACATTTGATTGATTTTTTCGCGCCCGATACCGTGTTCCCCACTGATGCTGCCTCCAACTTCAACGCAGAGTTCGAGGATCTTCCCGCCCAGCTCTTCCGCGCGGGCAAATTCACCGGGTTCGTTGGCATCGAAAAGGATTAACGGGTGCATGTTGCCGTCTCCGGCATGAAAGACGTTGGCGACGCGTAAATCATATTGCTGCGATAAACGGGCAATGCCTTCCAGTACGCCAGGTAGCGCGCGGCGTGGGATGGTGCCGTCCATGCAGTAGTAATCGGGAGAGATGCGCCCCACCGCCGGAAAAGCGTTCTTGCGGCCAGCCCAGAAACGTACGCGCTCTGCTTCATCCTGTGCCAGACGGACGTCAGTCGCGCCCGCTTTCAGTAAGATGTCGTTAACTCGCTCGCAGTCTTCCTGTACGTCAGACTCCACGCCGTCCAGCTCGCATAACAAAATCGCTTCGGCGTCGACGGGATAACCGGCATGAATAAAATCTTCTGCCGCGCGGATCGACAGGTTATCCATCATCTCCAGCCCGCCGGGGATAATGCCATTGGCGATGATGTCACCAACCGCAAGTCCGGCTTTTTCTACCGAGTCAAAGCTTGCTAACAGAACCCGTGCCACGGGCGGCTTCGGCAGCAGTTTTACCGTCACTTCGGTGGTCACGCCGAGCATACCTTCCGATCCGGTGAACAGCGCCAGCAGGTCAAAACCAGGCGAATCCAGCGCGTCCGATCCCAGCGTCAGCGCCTCGCCGTCCAGCGTTTGCACTTCAATTTTCAGCAGGTTATGTACGGTCAGACCATATTTCAGGCAGTGGACGCCCCCCGCGTTTTCCGCCACGTTGCCGCCAATCGAACAGGCGATTTGCGAGGAAGGGTCCGGTGCATAATAGAGATTATGCGGTGCTACGGCCTGGGAGATCGCCAGGTTACGCACGCCCGGCTGCACGCGCGCACGGCGCCCGACGGGGTTAATGTCGAGGATCTCTTTAAAGCGCGCCATCACCAACAACACACCTTTTTCCAGCGGCAGCGCGCCGCCAGAAAGCCCGGTGCCTGCGCCACGGGTCACCACCGGCACACGCAGGCGGTGGCAAACGGCCAGAATCGCCGTCACCTGTTCCATCTGCTTAGGCAGAACAACCAGTAATGGACGCGTGCGATACGCGCTCAACCCGTCACATTCGTAAGGAGTGATCTCCTCATCGGTATGCAGGATCTCCAGTCCAGGGACATGCTCACGCAGTGCCATCAGTACCGATGTGCGGTCGACATCGGGTAAAGCGCCATCAAGACGCTCTTCGTACAAGATGCTCATGAGTAGGGTTCGCTTTGTTGTGTTGTGTGGCAGCTGATTTTTGCGCGCTGCTTCTGTGAACAGTTATTAAGCGGGGTTTTCGTTTTCGTCTATCTCTTTAGCTACCGGTCAGACCATTTTTTTTCCATCTCTGTGACTTCGCGTTGGTTAACTTAATGTTAAATTGATGTAACATAATCACTTACGTGATGTACGTGTTTCGCGAGTTAAGAACAGAAAAATTGGTCCTACCTGTGCACGAGGTCCGGGAATGAAAGATGAACGTCGCCCTATTTGCGAAGTAGTTGCTGAGAGTATCGAACGGTTAATTATCGACGGCGTACTGAAGGTCGGTCAGCCGCTTCCCTCGGAGCGTCGGCTGTGCGAAAAGCTCGGCTTCTCGCGTTCCGCACTGCGTGAAGGGCTGACCGTGCTGCGCGGGCGCGGGATTATTGAAACAGCGCAGGGTCGCGATTCTCGGGTCGCGCGGCTTAATCGGGTCCAGGACACCAGCCCGCTAATTCATCTGTTCAGCACGCAGCCGCGAACGCTGTACGATCTGCTTGACGTTCGCGCATTGCTGGAGGGCGAATCGGCAAGGTTGGCGGCTACGCTGGGAACCCAGGCTGATTTTGTTTTGATAACCCGCTGTTATGAAAAAATGCTCGCTGCCAGTGAGCACAACAAAGAGCTTTCGCTGATCGAACATGCACAGCTGGATCACGCTTTCCATCTCGCCATTTGTCAGGCTTCCCACAATCAGGTGCTGGTGTTTACGCTGCAATCATTGACCGATCTAATGTTTAATTCGGTGTTTGCCAGCGTGAATAATCTCTACCATCGACCACAGCAAAAAAAGCAGATCGATCGCCAGCATGCGCGGATCTATAACGCGGTGTTGCAGCGACTCCCGCATGTCGCCCAGCGCGCCGCCCGCGATCATGTGATGACCGTGAAAAAGAATCTCCACGATATCGAACTGGAAGGCCACCATTTGATTCGTTCGGCGGTGCCGCTGGAAATGAACCAGAGTTAGCTGGAGTTAAATCTGCTTTTCATACAAGCGGTAACGCTTGTACGGCTCCGCCCCAATGCGTTCCAGCATGTTATTCATGCCTGTATTGGTTTCGAGGATCCATGACATTTCCAGCGCATCGATCTTCCGGCGAGCAAACGGATCATGTAAGGCTTCAATCAATAACAGAGCAATCACCGGGCCGATGCGGCTGAACTGATACTCGTCGCGAACCCCCATTAGCGGCACTCGCGCGGTCCGCACACCGCTGACTTTCAAGCGCCACAGCAATTTTGCCCAGCCGAAGGGAAAGAGCGATCCGTTCAGATCGGCAATCGCCTCGTTGATGTTCGGTAAGCCGACAATAAACGCGCAGGGTGCAGAATCAATCTCGGCGATGTAGATCATATCGTCCGGCACCAGATACTTAAGTTGATCGCCCATGGTCGCAAATTCATGTTCGGTAAACGGCACAAATCCCCAGTTGTGCTGCCAGCCGGAGTTGAAAATCTCACGCAGGATCTGCATCTCTTCGGCAAACCGCTGACGATTGATGCAGCGAATGGTCACCTTTTTGCGCACCTGATCCATCAGTTTTTTTAGCGCCGGAGAGAAAGTGAGATCGGTTCGCTGCATCCACCACGCCAGTAAATCAATACCTTTGTGATAACCCAGTTGTTCAATATGCGCGGCATACCACGGTTTACCGTGCGGCATCATCGCACAGGGTGGTGTGTCAAAACCTTCAATCAGTAATCCGCTTTCCTGATTGATATTCAGGCTAAAAGGCCCGGTGATGTTGCGTGCACCTTGTGACTTCAGCCATGCTTCCGCTGCGCCAAATAAAGCTTTAAAAACCTGCAAATCATCAATGGCGTCAATCATGCCGAAATGACCGGTATCCTCGCCGTAACGCTCGCGGTGCAAGGTATCGATTTGCGCGGTAATGCGCCCTACTACCTGCCCCTCTTTTTTCGCCACCCATGCCTGCCAGATGATATGGTCCGTTCCCGGATTCTTTTGTGACAAATGCTCACTGCGTTCAATGCATAAAGGAGGGATCCAGTTTGGATCATCGAGATAAAGTGACGACGGAAAAGCGATAAATGCTTTTAAGTCGTTTTTATTTATTACTTTTTCAATTTTAATCATCAGCAGATCGCATTCCATATTTACGTGGATAACAAATAATTAACGGTGAAAAACAGGCAGTAAACGCAACGAATGGCACCTTAATAATCCACCCAATGAATACAAAAGAAGACAAAACAATATTTATTAATGATGTTGATAAAACCAGTGACTGCGTTAAACAGTCAATAATGTCTCTTATAGACTTAAGCGACCCGACAAGGCATCACCTTAATACATTCATAAATTAAATATTATTCACAATAAAAAATAACAGAGCAGAACTTATTATCTTAATCAATGTTCAATATCACAACGATGAAAATACTATCTCATTTATCTTTTATGCATATATAATCCACCGCATTATTGTCATTTTATTTTTGATATCCAATTTTCTTGTGGTGTATATGTCCAATAAAATCTTTACGCATTCTTTGCCTATGCGCTATGCCGATTTTCCAACGCTGGTTGATGCTTTGGACTATGCCGCTCTGAGTAACGCCGGAATGAATTTTTATGACAGGCGTAGCCAGCTTGAAGATGAACTGGAATATCACACTTTAAAAGTGCGCGCGGAAACAGGAGCCAGGCGGCTGCTATCGCTGAACCTGAAAAAAGGCGATCGCGTGGCGCTGATTGCCGAAACCAGTAGCGGGTTTGTCGAGGCATTTTTTGCCTGCCAGTATGCTGGATTAGTTGCCGTACCATTGGCGATTCCAATGGGCGTCGGTCAGAGGGATTCCTGGAGCACCAAACTGCAAGGTTTACTGGCTAGCTGCCAACCAGCCGCGATAATCACTGGCGATGAATGGTTGCCGCTGGTCAATGCCGCGACACATGACAACCCCGAATTACATGTTTTAAGCCACGCCTGGTTTAAGGCATTACCGGAAGCCGATGTTGCACTCCAGCGTCCAGTTTTAGACGATATCGCCTACCTCCAGTACACCTCCGGCAGCACCCGTTTTCCCCGTGGCGTCATCATCACTCATCGCGAAGTGATGGCCAATCTACGGGCCATCAGCCACGACGGCATTAAATTACGTCCGGGCGATCGCTGTGTCTCCTGGCTGCCTTTCTACCATGATATGGGGCTGGTCGGTTTTCTCCTGACGCCTGTTGCCACGCAGCTTTCGGTGGATTATTTGCGCACCCAGGATTTCGCCATGCGCCCACTGCAATGGCTTAAATTGATCAGTAAAAATCGTGGCACTGTTTCCGTTGCGCCGCCGTTTGGCTATGAATTGTGCCAGCGCCGCGTGAATGAAAAAGATCTCGCTGAACTGGATCTCTCCTGCTGGCGCGTCGCGGGTATTGGCGCTGAACCCATCTCCGCAGAACAACTCCATCAATTTGCTAAATGTTTCCGTCAGGTTAACTTTGACGATAAAACGTTTATGCCCTGCTACGGACTGGCAGAAAACGCGCTGGCTGTCAGTTTCTCCGATGAAGCCTCCGGAGTTGTGGTCAACGAAGTGGATCGCGATATCCTCGAATACCAGGGTAAAGCCGTGACGCCAGGTGTTGAAACACGTGCCGTATCAACTTTCGTCAACTGTGGTAAGGCATTGCCGGAACATGGCATTGAAATCCGTAATGAAGCAGGTATACCAGTAGCGGAACGTGTGGTGGGCCATATTTGCATCTCCGGCCCCAGCCTGATGAGCGGTTACTTTGGCGATCAGGCTTCACAAGACGAAATTACCGCGACGGGCTGGTTAGATACCGGCGATCTCGGCTATCTGCTGGACGGTTATCTGTATGTCACCGGGCGCATTAAAGACCTGATTATTATTCGTGGGCGTAATATCTGGCCGCAGGATATTGAATACATTGCGGAACAGGAGCCAGAAATTCACTCTGGCGATGCCATTGCGTTTGTTACCGCCCAGGAAAAAATCATTTTGCAGATCCAGTGTCGGATCAGCGACGCAGAGCGCCGCACGCAGCTTATCCACTCGC
Organism: Escherichia sp. E2586; assembly: GCF_005781105.1. Classification (NCBI taxonomy): domain Bacteria; kingdom Pseudomonadati; phylum Pseudomonadota; class Gammaproteobacteria; order Enterobacterales; family Enterobacteriaceae; genus Escherichia; species Escherichia sp. E2586. The sequence goes on along the minus strand of NZ_VATN01000007.1, from coordinate 117,490 downwards.
TGGCGGCGCGGATACAAAGCGAATTTGGCGTAACCGCGGCTATCGACCTGTTACCGCCCCACAGCATTCCTCGCACATCTTCCGGCAAGCCCGCCCGCGCAGAAGCCAAAAAACGTTATCAGAAGGCCGTTGCCGCCAGTTTCCATGTGCAGGAATCTCTCGCATGAATCAAACTGTCGCGGTAACGGGCGCTACCGGGTTTATCGGTAAATATATTATCGATAATCTGCTCGCCCGCGGCTTTCACGTCCGCGCATTGACGCGTACTTCCCGCGCTCACGTCAATGACAATCTCATCTGGGTGCGCGGTTCGCTGGAAGATACGCATTCACTTAGCGAGTTGGTTGCTGGTGCCGGTGCTGTGGTCCATTGCGCCGGGCAAGTACGCGGACACAAAGAGGATGTCTTTACTCGCTGTAACGTTGACGGCAGTCTGCACCTGATGCAGGCGGCAAAAGAGAGTGGCTTTTGCCAACGTTTTCTTTTTATCTCTTCGCTGGCGGCGCGCCATCCCGAACTCTCCTGGTACGCGAAATCCAAACACGTCGCCGAACAACGACTAGCAGCAATGGCGGACGAAATTACGCTGGGCATTTTTCGCCCAACAGCAGTCTATGGCCCCGGCGATAAAGAGTTAAAACCACTGTTTGACTGGATGCTGCGCGGCCTGCTGCCACGGCTGGGCGCACCAGATACACAGCTCTCTTTCCTGCACGTCACCGATTTCGCGCAAGCTGTGGGTCAGTGGTTAAGCGCCGATTCCGTACAGGCGCAAACGTATGAATTATGTGATGGTGTCGCCGGTGGCTATGACTGGCAGCGCGTGCAACAACTGGCCGCCGCCGCCCGTCAAGGAGCTGTACGGATGGTCGGCATTCCTCTGCCGTTGCTCACCTGCCTTGCTGATGTCAGTACCGCGTTGAGTCGCCTGGCCGGTAAAGAACCTATGCTGACCCGCTCGAAAATTCGTGAATTAACCCACGCCGACTGGTCGGCAAGTAATAACCGTATTTCTGAAGATATTAATTGGTTTCCCGGGATTAGCCTGGAACACGCATTACGCAACGGGCTATTTTGATTGTCTTGTTTAAAGGTGTGTTAACGTTTCTATGGTAAATCGTGAAATAGTAATGGATTACATCCTTTCCTGTTTACAGGATTTGGTCGAAAACGGTGTGGAAATTAAGCCTGACAGCGATCTCGTCAACGATCTCGGCCTGGAGTCGATTAAAGTGATGGATCTCTTAATGATGCTGGAAGACAGATTTGATATTTCCATTCCTATTAATATTCTGCTGGATGTCAAAACCCCTGTGCAATTAATGGAAACACTACTTCCATGGCTGGAGAATAAATAATGGGGCTATACGATAAATATGCGCGTCTTGCGGGCGAGCGACTGCAATTTAGCGATAACGGGTTAACGCCGTTTGGCACCTGTATTGATGAAGTGTATTCCGCCACCGAAGGGCGCATTGGCGATAAAAAAGTGATTCTGGCCGGGACCAATAATTATCTCGGTTTAACCTTCAATCATAATGCCATCGCCGATGGTCAGGCAGCGTTAGCAACGCAAGGCACCGGCACCACCGGTTCACGTATGGCTAATGGTAGTTATGCGCCGCATCTGGCGTTAGAGAAAGAGATCGCCGAGTTTTTCAATCGCCCTACCGCTATCGTTTTTTCAACCGGTTATACCGCTAATTTAGGTGTCATCAGCGCACTTGCCGACCATAACGCCGTGGTGTTGTTGGATGCTGACAGCCACGCCAGTATTTATGACGCCTGTTCTCTCGGCGGCGCGGAAATTATTCGTTTCCGCCATAATGACGCCAACGATCTGGAACGTCGCATGGTTCGCCTCGGTGAACGGGCAAAAGAGGCGATTATCATCGTTGAAGGCATCTACAGTATGCTCGGTGACGTCGCACCGCTGGCGGAAATCGTTGATATCAAACGTCGTCTCGGCGGTTATTTGATTGTCGATGAAGCGCATTCATTTGGCGTGTTAGGCGCAACGGGGCGCGGACTGGTTGAAGCCGTTGGCGTTGAAGATGATGTGGATATTATCGTTGGCACCTTCAGTAAAAGCCTGGCTTCTATTGGTGGTTTTGCCGTGGGTTCGGAAGCGATGGAAGTACTGCGCTACGGCAGCCGTCCGTATATTTTTACCGCCTCCCCTTCTCCTTCCTGCATTGCAACCGTGCGCTCGTCGTTAAGAACCATTGCCACTCAACCAGAGCTGCGGCAAAAACTGATGGATAATGCCAACCATCTGTATGACGGGCTGCAAAAACTGGGTTACGAGTTAAGCTCACATATTAGTCCGGTAGTGCCGGTAATAATCGGTTCGAAAGAGGAGGGTTTACGCATCTGGCGTGAGCTTATTTCGCTGGGCGTGTATGTGAATCTTATCCTGCCACCTGCCGCGCCTGCTGGTATTACGCTGTTGCGCTGTAGCGTAAACGCTGCCCACAGTTGTGAACAAATCGATGCCATCATTCAGGCGTTCGCTACTCTGAAGCAGTAACGTGAGCCCACCGTGGTGTTGCGCCACGGCGGGTTTAATGTTGCCTGTCGTACCAATACACCAGCATTAACGCCACCAGCACAAACGCTACTGGTAAACCGAGTGCGGTAGCGGGCGCACTCAACGCAAATAGCAATCCCAGATTGACCATGATTTGATAGCTAATCCAGGTAAGCAAGCCAACGATGACGCCTACAGCAAGGCGGCTGCCCATCCCTGGTGAGCGCGGGGCGCTAAAGGTAAAGGGCACAGCCAGTAAAATCATCGCCAGAGTTAAAATGGGTTGCCCCAGCTTCTCCCACAGTGCAAGGTGGTATTCGCTGCTGGGTTGTCCGGTTTCCTGCAAATAATGGATGTAATGATTGAGCTGACGGACAGAAAAAGTATTCCCCGGCATCGATAACTCTTCAAGATTCATACTGGTGAAGGCCGATTGCCAGGCAAGATTATCTAATGTTTCCTGCGTTTCTTTGCCATTCAGCCATTTTTTATGATTCACGCCGTGCAGGATCCACGTTTTGTCGTCTTCAATGGTGGCACTGCGTGCATAAATGTAGGATTCGAGCGAGAGATCGTCGCGATAGTGAAATATCTCTATGCCTACCGGCTGGCCCTGTTCATTCAGCGATTTCACCGTTACAAATTCATTGCCGCGCCTGGCCCATAGCATATTGCCGGTAATGTCATCGTCATCCCCCAACGCTATCGCGGTAGATTTGATTTGCAGTGCCTGTTGCTGCAATGGCGACGCCACCCACTCATCTATCGCGCCTAACGAAACAGTCCACAGTATCCCGGCGACCAGCGCCACCAGTGCAATACGGAAAATAGAAAAACCGGTGCTGCGAATGGCGGTAAGCTCACTGTTTTTCGATAGCTGCCCAAGACCAACAATCCCACCCAATAACGCGATAAACGGCGAAAGTTCGACCAGTGTGCGCGGTAAGGTCATCAGTACCACCAGCACCGCCTGAGTCCAGAGATAACCACCCGGACTGACATCATCCAGTTCGTTAATCAAGTTGAAGGTGGTAAAAAGCGGCAGCAGTAGCCCGGCAGCGGCAGCAAAACCGAGGAAGAGATGGCGGATTAAATAGCGACTGAAAACATTCATCGGGAAAATTTCTGCAGCAAGGAGAAGTCGCGTGCGACCAGCATCAACAGGCCCATTAGCATGAGTCCGGGCACTAACCACAAACCAGGAATGAGGGGAATCGTGCCGTTAGCCACCAGCGTACGGCAGACGTCACCGCCATAAAAAATGGCAACAAACAGCAACGTCAGTGGCAGTAACGTTGAAAATCGCCCTTGCCGCGGTTTTACCCGACTTAAAGAGATGGCCAGCAGAGCCATCAACAACGCTGTCAGGCCACGGCTTTGTCGCCATTGCAGTTCGGCATGATCGGCAGGAAATACAGAGCGCGCCAGTTCCGCGACCGATTTTGCTTTACGTTTGACGTTGGCACTTTGATCCAGTGGATTAAGATGTAATTGCAGATTACGGTAGATCTGTTCGTTGTCGTCACGACCCTGATGATCAAGAAGATAGGCGGTCCCGTTGTACAACATAACGGTCGGTTTCTCGGGTGATGGGTCAACCACATCAACCGAACGGGCGCGGAAAACACGGGTTCGATTGGCAGTAGAAGTATAAATCAGCGCGTCAGTCAGGCGATTATTATCCTGATCAACCGTCTGCGAAATGATCATTCGTCCGTTATCGTTAGTGTTAAATTTCTTTGCCCGCAACTGGCGAACATCCAGCTCCGACTGCGACTGTTGTTCCAGTTGATAAATCTGCGCATAAGCCCAGGGCCGACCATACATCGACAACAGCGTGACAAAAATACTTAATGGAATTGCCAGATACAGAACGGCTTTATACAAACGTGCGGGACTGGCGCCCGCCGCAGAGATAGCGGTAATTTCCGAGTCGGTATACATCTGCCCAAGTGTCACACCAACCGACACATACAGGCCCACTGGAAGTAACATTTCAAGCGCTATCAGCACTTTGTAGAAAACAACATTAAGTACTACATCAAGCGCTAAAGTCCCATTGGCTGCTTCGGTCAGGTAACGCTGTGCAGAGTAACTGGCGAAGATAAAGATCAAAAAACCAACGATAATCAGCACCAGACGGCGCGTACCACGCATGATGTAGTGTTCAACCAGCTTCATCTCACTAACGTCCTCAATCCTTTGAGTTTTTTATTCATTGATCAGCTTCTGCGCCAACGCAATGACCTGATCAACCTCTTCTGGCGTCAGGCTGCCGTCCTTCGCCCACTGAATTTGCCCGTATTTATTCAGCACCAGAATGGTTGAACTCTGTTCCGGCAGTTGCCAGGCAACGCGCCCCAGACCGCTGCCGTCGATTACGAATTGCGCCCACGGATAACGACGTTTATTTTTTTCAATTTTACCTGTCACAAAATAGCCGGTGCCGAAGATGGCATCATCGGTGTTCACAATGGTGGTGGGCTGAAAACGATCCTGAGGAAAGTTTGCTGTTTCTACTGCTTTGATTAACAGAGAGTTCTTCTTCTTCGCTGACTTTCGTCCGGCGATATACTGAATAATGCGGACTTTTCCCTTCAGCTGCGTGCTGTTCCACTTTTGATAGTAAATTTCGTCATTTTTGAGCAGTAATTCGCCACCGTCCTGAATATAAACAGGTGTGACCGGTTTTCCGATGACGAAATTGTGCGCAGTAGCGCCGAACGAGAAGAGTGAAAATATCAGCGCAGTAATCAGACGAGAGGACATCATTACTCCGGTTATAGCGGAAAACGCGAAATCAGCAGTTCTAAGCGCTGACGAGTATCGCTGTCGAGTGCCACTGGCGCATCATACGATTGGCGATTGTCCAAATCATCCGCCACCATGTCGTCGTGCTTATCCCCCATCAGGCCATTAATGGCCGCCAGGAAGCGGGAAATCTGCAACGCCTCTGTATTTTCGGGATCAAGCGATCTTAGAGTGTCGTAATAAGAAACCTGCTGACTGATGATTTTTCGCACATCATGAAATTCCCTGCCGGTTAGCTGCGGCCTGGCAATAATTTCTTTCAGGATGCGCATTTGCTTCTGCCGATAAGCGATAAAACCATTAACGCTTTCTAGCTGGCTATGGCGTAATGAATAGTTCACCAGCCACCAGACAGGAGAGCTTAAATAAATACGTAACAGGTTGCCGTAATACGACACAATATTTTTCTTACCGTTACGAAAACCATCCTGAAAACGCCCCAGAAAAACGGTCGTTTTGCCAAATAAAAAACCAGCCTGATGCTTCTTTAAATACAGCCGTTGCGCAAAACGCAGATGCTTGTAGCGCGCTCGCATGTATTTATACTGTTTGCGTTCTTCGTCGGTAAGAGAGTCACCTTTAGCCTGCTTCAGGGTCAGGTGGAGTAACGCCTTGCGATTGACTCCGTCCAACCAGAATCTCAGGCACAATGCATAATTATCATGAATAATTTCCGATGAACAACGCAGTGCGATCGTTGGTGGTAAGCTAACTTGAGCGTCAACAACATCATCTTCTTCGACTGCGATAAATAAACGCTCACTGACCTCAAGTGGAAAATATTTTTTCATCATTGGGATTTTTCTCCCACTGCGTTATAGGCCAATAAATGGCGTTGAAAGAACGCCTTTAATGTCGGAATTAACGAGAGCACCACATCAAGACATTGCCCACCGAAGTAAGCAAATGCTGCCCCCAGCACGCCAAACAGATGGCAGAACATGAACAGCAACACGATGTAGCCGATAGAGGCGATGGTTTGCGCCACGAGAAAGGCACGCTGTTTCCCCGCCATTAGCAATAATGACTCCTGTGGGAAGCCCAGCATCGAAATAACAATAGCTCCGAGCATCACCTGGATCAGGTCATACGCTTCGAGATACTTAACACCAAACACCAGTGAAATAAGTGGCTTGCCAACGATTAACACGGCCAGCGCCACCAGAATGCCAATCCCACCAGCCAGTAATCCAGACTTCACACCCAGGAGCCACGGTCTGGTAGTTCGTGGATCTAAGCGCATGACTTCAGGGTAAAAACTCTTACCCAACAAACTGGCGGGCGTCCCGGCAGCATCGAAGAATGTCATGGCGATTTTAAATAACCCGGCAGCAGCTGGCCCTAATACGATCCCCACCAGTACCGTGCTACATGAATTACGCGCCGACCAAATGGAATGGGCAATGTTGGTTGACCAGACAAAACTCCATGCGCCTTTGATGTGTCGGGCAGACTCAAACAGATTCAATTTGAACGCGTTATGGACATTTCTGCGGCGTAATTCGCGCGCGGCAAACCACCAGTACATGGTGCCGCCAACCAGATTCGATGCGTACCAGGCGATAACAAATCCGGCAAAGCCAAAGTTAAAATACCAGGCGATTACGCTGCCCGCCGCACGCAGAAAAGGTTTCGTCGCCTGCTGTACAGCAATTAAGTCGAAGCGATCAACCGCACGCAAAATGCCGGTCGGCGTGGAGGAAGCCATTGAAGGAATAAGTGTGCAATAGAGCGCCGCCAGCCAAAAGCTTTGGTCATCCAGACCTAATGAATGGGAAAGGAATGGCAGTAAGGCAATGCCGCCGACAATCGCCACCGCACCACTGACGATATCCAGCGAGAAGGAAAATGAGACAACATTACGGAATTGCTGAGGATTATTGTTGGTTAATGCTGGCGTTCCGTACTGCACCACCAACTGCCATGTCTGAAACTTAATAAAATCACTAATCGACTTGGCATAAGACTGTATGACGACAAGTACGCCAAACATCGCTGGCGTCATTCCTTTACCGGCGCACGAAAGCGCCAGTAAGCCCAGCAAGGCACTCACGACATTGCTGGAACCTAACCAGGCGCTGTTACGAATAATGGTGCGAAAGGCTCCATCTGCAAACCAATGTTTGATGTTAAAACCTGCCAATTCAGCCAGACCTTATCGTTGAAAAATGAAAAATATCCCGTCTGCCTTAAGTCAAGCTTTGGCGGTCAGAAACGATGGCAACCAGAGAAATCGCTTTCTGTGCCTGTTCCAGCACTTCGCTGTAGGGCGCTCTGGAATCAATCTCTAAAATTTTTGTGCCGTTATAGCCAATCTTCGACATGACGCCGATTTTGTCCTGCAACTCGGCATAGTCATGGTCAGGCTTGCGGGAGATGGCAGTATCAATATCAATCCCCAAACGAATGATTAATTCAGGACGGTACTGCGCCATTTGTTGGTATAACTGTCGCTCGCGCTGCGCCAGAAATTGGTTGATTTTTCCGGTCGCGCGCTCGACGCCAATCCCCGGCCCGTCATAATAAAAACCGGAAATTTCCGCCTGCGGAAAGCGATCGCTTACCACCAGAACGCCGCTTTGCGCCAGTCGCTGAACCTTACGAAGGTTCGCCATTCTTCGCAGCGAGAAGCAGTACATAATCACCGCCGCCCAGAGCGCCGGAGAGCGAGTTTTCATGCTTTGGGTTTTCGAGGATTTTGCCGCCAGTCGCCGCTCCAGCCAGACACCAACCAACGGTAATCGTTTGATTTTGTCGCCGTCTTCACCGGACAGTAGCCCCAGATAGCGCCGCTCGGTTTGCCAGTGCTGTTGCAATGATTTCACCAGATCGGTGGTCAGCGTGGATTTGCCGGTGCCATCGCACCCGACCACCGCAATTAGCCCCGGAATGTAGCTGGGCTGCGGCGCGGTAGTGCTGTTAACAGCTTGCGTTTGTAGTGCATCCATTCTTTAAATCATCCCCTATCCATTTTGGTGATCAGGAAAGTGCGGCGTGAATTGCACGTAGTGACGCTTGCAGGATTTCATCGGCTGGTTGCCGACCATCCAGTTCAAGGATCCTGGTGCCGTTGAAAGTCAGTTGCGGCGTAACGGCGATTTTTTCCTGTAACGCCGCCAGTTGATGGTCAGGTTTACGCGAAAACGCGGTTTGTTCATCAATGCCAAGACGAATCAACAATACGGGCAAATAAGACGCCATCCATTGGTACAGCTTCAGCTCGCGCTGCCTTAACATTTTTACCCAGCCATTACCGCCTTTAGTTTTAGCCAGTTGTGGGCCATCAAAACGAAAGCCAGGGACTTCAACCTGCGGGTAACGGTCGGTAATCAACAAAAAGCCTTGCTGGCTTTTTCTCAACATTTTGCGAAACTTGTACGCCCGCCAGCAGGAAAGCAAATAGATAACCAGCGCGGTAATATTGCCAGGCGGTGTTGAGGGCTTTTCATGTACATGAGCTGCCTTACCCCGCAGATAACGCCCAAAAGGGGCGCCAATTATAGGGAACTGTGAAATCCATTCGCCAATTCGTCCGGAAGACTGCCCAAGATAAATTTGTTCTGTTGGCATTATTGCTGCCAGTTCATTCACCAGGCTTGCCGTGAGGGTCGATTTACCTGAACCATCACATCCCACAATGGCAATAACACGCACTGGCATGGAATTAATTATTGACATATTACGTTGATTCACGAAAAACCCGGCAGCAAATAATGTATTGAATATTACGTGGTCCGTGCTCAGAATATCTGTTCAACCTTATTGTGACAATGGTTAATTGTGACATTGACCTGAATTACGCTTTCATTAAAACATATTAACCAGATAAATATTTGGGATGGATATTTAAATTTAAGGATATATTCATGCAGTCTATAACACCTCCATTAATAGCCGTTATTGGTAGTGATGGTTCAGGCAAGTCAACGGTTTGTGAACATCTCATTACCGTTGTCGAAAAATATGGTGCCGCAGAAAGAGTTCATTTAGGAAAGCAAGCCGGAAATGTCGGTCGTGCAGTGGTAAAACTGCCCTTAATGGGAAAATCGCTTAATAAATCAATTGAACGCAATAAAGTGAAAACAGCGAAAAAATTGCCTGGGCCAGTTCCGGCGCTGGTAATTACAGCGTTTGTCGCCCGCCGCTTACTGCGCTTTCGTCATATGCTTGCCTGTCGTCGTCGCGGGTTAATTGTTTTGACCGACCGTTATCCACAGGACCAGATTCCTGGCGCTTACGATGGTACGGTGTTCCCGCCTAACGTTGAAGGTGGCCGGTTTGTGTCATGGTTGGCAAGTCAGGAACGTAAAGCATTTCACTGGATGGCGAGCCATAAGCCTGATCTGGTCATCAAACTCAATGTCTCCCTGGACGTGGCCTGCGCGCGTAAGCCTGACCACAAACGAGAATCTCTGGCGAAGAAAATTGCCATAACGCCAAAGTTAACCTTTGGAGGCGCGCAACTGGTTGATATCGATGCCAACCAACCGCTGGAACAAGTGCTGGTTGATGCGGAAAAAGCGATAATGGATTTTATGACAGCGCGAGGTTATCGCTAGTCAGAAGTGATAATGCCCGATCGCAGGACCGGGCATTAACAGGAAGGTTAGATAAGCTGCAATGCAATCCAGTACAGACTACCAGACAGAAAAATTGCCGCCGGTAAGGTAAACACCCACGCCATCAGGATACTGGTTACCGTTTTACGCTGTAACCCACCGCCATCTACCACCATCGTCCCCGCCACCGCAGAAGAGAGTACGTGAGTTGTGGAAACAGGCATCCCAATATAACTGGCAAGACCGATAGATACCGCCGCCGTCATCTGCGCCGCCATCCCTTGCGCATAAGTCATGCCGCGCTTACCAATTTTCTCACCGATGGTCATCGCTACACGGCGCCAGCCAATCATGGTGCCAATACCGAGTGCTAAAGCCACCGCCATGATGATCCACACTGGAGCATATTCAATGGTGCTTAACATATCGCTGCGCAGTTTTTTCAGCAGGCTCTGGTCTTCTTTGCTAACGCCTGGCAGTTTCGCCAGCTTCGCAGAGGTATCAGAGATACAAAGCATAATACGGCGCAGCTGACTGCGTTGACTTACGTTTAACGGCTCGTAGCTTTCCATATTGCCCGGCAGCATCGTTTTAACGCGCGCAATCGCATCAAAGGTATTTGCCGGATGACAATGGAACTCCGTCACTTGCGTGCCATCAGTCGATGCCGCAGGCAATGGAGGTTCCATCGCAATCAACTTCTGCGGTAGTTCAGGATGCTGTTGCAGATAGTGTTCGAAATTGATGACGGCATCGCGGGTACGGGTAATTTCATAGCCGGACGCGTTCATATTGACGACGAAACCTGCAGGGGCAATCCCCACCAGTACCAGCATCACCAGGCCGATCCCTTTCTGCCCGTCGTTCGCGCCGTGCGAAAACGCCACGCCCGCAGCGGAAACAATCAGCGCAATACGCGTCCAGAATGGCGGCTTACGTTTGCCCTTTTTCTTTTTGCGATCTTCAGGAATGCGGTGAATACGGTCACGCTTTTTCGTCCCGCTCCAGAAACGACGCAGCAGGAAAATCAGCCCACCCGCAATGACCAGGCCGACGATGGGGGAGACAATTAACGAGGAGAAAATCTTGGTCACTTCACGCAGGTTTAACGCATCCATCACCGACGAGCCGGTCAATAGCGCGTTGGTTAAGCCGATGCCGATAATCGCGCCAATCAATGTGTGTGAACTGGAGGCCGGTAAACCAAAGAACCACGTTCCCAGGTTCCAGATAATCGCCGCCAGCAGCATGGAAAAGACCATCGCCAGACCGTGGGTTGACCCCATATTCAATAGCAAATCGGTTGGCAACATATGGACGATTGCATAAGCGACGCTAAGTCCGCCCAATAACACGCCAAAAAAGTTAAAAAATGCCGCCATTACCACGGCAAGCTGTGGCTGCATGGCACGAGTATAAATAACGGTTGCCACCGCATTCGCCGTGTCATGAAAACCATTAATTGCTTCATAGAACAACACAAATGCCAGAGCAAGTAATAACAAAAGCCCCGTGTATATATCAAGGCCAACAAATAAATTTAGCATATATTAGATTACGCCATTTTGAATTTACGAACGGACGCATTATCAGTGACTTTAACGGCGCGGGCAAAGTGAAATATCATTTTTTAACGATAAAAAGAGTGTTATTTCTTTAGTATCAGATAATAAGTTGCCATTCAAAATTTTAAGAAATAATTAATGGCGAATCATTTCAATTATTAATACATTCATATAGTGAATTTATTAACTTAATGTATTTCAATATTCAATATTTTGAGCATTCCATGAACGATTCTCCGTGCTGATTATTTTTGATAATCAGCACGGGTTTGCGAAAAAGTCTATTACTCTTTCAGCACAATTAACGGCTCAATATCACTCTCTTTTTTGATGACCAGAGATTCATCGCCGCGCAAACACGTCCCACCGTAGTTGCCGCCCACGGTGAAAGTACATACCTGAATGTATTTACCGTCCACTTTTGGCAGACACCACAGTTGCTGGTAGATATTTTTCTGCTCGGCAAATTTACCGCTGGTTTGGTCGAGCACCTCTTCATGATGGCTGACCAGGTCGATATTGCTACCACAGCGACCGGCAATCGGTTTCACGGCGTAACCGGTTTTCACCAGTTCATCATTAACAGTGAAATCGGTATCCAGCAGATAACGATGATGCGGGAACAGCGACCAGAGAATTGGCAGAATCGCTTTGTTGCCAGGGATCACCGTCCAAAGCGGTTCAAAGACCAGCACTTCCGGACGCAGCAGAACGTCGATCAGGCGCACTTCATTTTGCGGGTGACCAGTGCGAATCGGGACCGCAGCAAATTCACGGTCGCTGACTTCGCGAATCTGATCAAACGCCGTTTCCCACGCCCAGGTCTTCCAAACGCAGTTAACCAGTCGCCCTTCCCCATCAATCAGTTGTCCGGCAGCATCCCAGCCCAGTTCATCTAGCCCGCGCAAGATACGCGTTTCAAAGCCCGCCTGTTGCAGCGCCTGCTCCATAAACTGAGCGTGATAGTTCTCTTCAATATCTTTGTCCTGCATGATATGGACAAACGGACGCGCGCGACTGTGTTTCCACGCGCCAGCCAGTTCGGTAATCAGACCTTCCGCCGGATTGAAGCCGTTGCCTTTATAGCCCTGCTCCGCCCAACGTTCGAGGATCAAGCCCGCTTCAGTATGACAGGAGGCGGAGTCGGCGTTGTATTCATAGACCTTCAGGCCACGCTCATCCATACAAAAATCCATACGACCGGTGATCATATGGTGGCGACGACGCTGCCAGGAGAGACGCAAACGCGGCCAGAGGATTTTCGGAATATCGAACAGTGCCAGCAGGTTGTCATCTTTCAGCACTTTATCGGTAGCGTGAAGATACATCAGATGCAGCTCGTTGGTGGCTTTAACCAGTTCCTGTTCGGCGCTCTCCGTAATGGTGTAGTAATGATACGGATCCTGATTGATCACCTGACCGTTCGCCTGCACGTAGGCGTTTTGCAGCGGATCTTTTTCATCCAGCCATTTACCGTCAAACTGGCCTTTGTCTTCCAGGCGCGCTCCGCTGATCTTCAACAAATCGCCTGCAATTTCCGGCTGTGGCAAGCTGTATTCGGTATCTTCCGTCTGAATCATCCAACCCAGAATAGTGGTGTCATCAAAGGTGTCTTTGAGGGTATAGCAGCCGTTTTCTACCACCATCTCCAGCTCGCGCGTCCACTGTTGCCCTTGCGGCAACGGGGAATGAATCACGTTCTGTTCGGCAATACGGACTTTGTTGCCATGTAATTGCGTAATGATGGCGACATGGCCGGTATCTTTAAATTCACCGCCTTTATCCCAGATAAGAAGCGCGCCCGCGACCGGCGCACGCGGCGAACCGTTAGGAAATGCCTGCAATGGCAGAATGTTGTCATTAACCACTTCACGCAAGAAGCGCAGCGAGAAAATCTCCCACGCCATGCCCACGTCAGTGAAGACCACACCGTAGTTCAGAAAGAGAAAACGGCGAGCAAACTCAACGCATTGCCATTTGTGGCCCATATATTCGTCGTCGATATAGCTACGGAATACGGCATCATCTTCGTATTCCTGCGGATCGAGAGAACTGTAATCTGAAGAGTAGATTGCTACACCACCGGGGGCGTAGCCCAATAACGTCCCGAACGGGGCATCCTGGCTGGTCGTTCCTTTGCTCATCACTTTACCTTTAACAATACAACCTAAGCAGTTGGCGTAATTGTTGTGCTCTGATTACCTGCTCAGCGACATTAACCGGACAGAGGTTAGACTTATCATACACCTCAACGCAGCGGCTGGCGCAAAGGGTTAAAAAATTCACATTCTGTACAGCAAGTGACCTGCTACACTGCTTCAACACTACCACTCAGAAGGCAACTCACTATGGCAGACAATACTTATCAGCCCGCGAAAGTCTGGACGTGGGATAAATCCGCTGGCGGCGCGTTCGCCAATATCAATCGCCCGGTTTCTGGTCCGACACATGAAAAAACGCTGCCCGTAGGCAAACACCCATTGCAACTCTATTCGCTGGGAACGCCGAACGGTCAGAAAGTAACGATTATGCTTGAGGAGCTGCTGGCGCTGGGCGTCACCGGCGCAGAGTACGACGCGTGGCTGATTCGCATTGGCGATGGCGATCAATTCTCCAGCGGTTTTGTCGAAGTGAACCCGAACTCGAAAATTCCCGCTCTGCGCGATCATACGCATAACCCGCCAATCCGCGTGTTTGAGTCAGGATCGATTCTGCTTTATCTGGCCGAGAAATTTGGCTACTTCCTGCCGCAGGATCTGGCAAAGCGTACCGAAACGCTGAACTGGCTGTTCTGGTTACAAGGGGCTGCGCCGTTCCTCGGCGGTGGTTTTGGTCACTTTTATCATTACGCGCCAGTGAAAATTGAGTACGCCATTAACCGCTTTACCATGGAAGCCAAGCGTCTTCTCGACGTGCTGGATAAGCAGCTGGCGCAGCACAAGTTTGTTGCGGGAGACGAGTACACCATTGCGGATATGGCGATTTGGCCGTGGTTTGGCAACGTGGTGTTAGGTGGCGTGTATGATGCCGCAGAGTTTCTTGATGCGGGCAGTTATAAGCATGTGCAACGCTGGGCGAAAGAAGTGGGCGAACGTCCGGCAGTGAAACGTGGGCGTATTGTTAACCGCACCAACGGGCCGCTGAACGAGCAGTTGCATGAGCGCCATGACGCCAGTGATTTCGAGACAAATACGGAAGATAAGCGTCAGGGGTAATGGTTGGTGTATATCGCAGCAAGCCATGTAGGCCGGACAAGGCGTTCACGCCGCATCCGGCAATCAGGCACAATGCCTGATGCGACGCTCGCGCGTCTTATCAGGCCTACGAAAGCATCCGGTTTTAATCATCACACGCTGGTAATGTCGTAATCCATTTGGTGCAGTGCGTCTAATGTGGCTTTGGCTTCGTCTTCGTCGATGATGCTCATGGCAAATCCGACGTGCACCAGTACCCACTGGCCCAGCAGATCGGCAGGGTTACCTTCACAAATCAGGGCGATATTCACGTCGCGCTTGATACCACATACTTCAACCTGCGCAAGCTGGTGAATATCTTCACCGACAGCCAGCACCTGGCCTGGAACGCCAATACACATTGTTAACTCCGGTTATTCAACTTCAATACTTTTGACGATCAGCGAATCGCCGGTATCGACACGCAACCGCTCGCCATGACAGATCGGACACTGCGCATCGTGCTGATGAATCTCCACCACCTGGCTGCAATCCCAGCACCAGGCCTGGGCGGGTTTATAGACGATATGTAAATCGCACCCTTGCGCCACCGTTCCCTGGCAGACAATTTCAAAACTAAAACGGACGGCGCTCTCCTCAACGCAGGAGAGCGCGCCAATTTCCAGCCACACGGCGGTGACGCGCTTAACATCGTGCTGCTCCGCCTGCCGTTGGATAATCTCAACGGCGCTCTGGCAAAGCGACAACTCATGCATTTTCGCCACTCCTGCGACCAAACAGCAGGGCGCGACGCCCTGCATGTGGTACATCCGGATTAGTGACTGGCAGCGAAAGGATCATTCGCGCGCAGTCATCCGTCAGGCGTTGGCCCTCTTCAATCGACATGCTGTGCGAAAGCGGCGACATCAGCGAGCAGGAGAGGTATTGCGACACACCGTCCAGTTCGCCAACGGTAAAGGTCATAGTGCCATACGGCAGTTGCAGACCGATTTTTTCACTCACTTTGCGCAGCGGCCAAAGTTGATCCGGGCCGGGGAAGATAACTGCACTCAGCATCCACGGGGTGATCACACACCCCGTCCACTGACCTTCGAACAGCGTAAAGTCGGAAACATACACCGGCATTGAAGGATGCAGAAAAGAGAGATCGTGCATCGAACGCCGGGCAATTTCTTCAAATGCTGCCTGTACTTGCGCCTTCGGGGAGGTCTGGAAACCTGCTATCTCTTCAGTCATGAGTTGCCTCCCGTGGGATAGCTTCCACGCCTGATTCGCGCAGCGCAGCCAGAACCTGCTCAAGCGCAGGTTCAATCATTGCTTCAACCGTCGGCGTTAAGCCGATGTGCGGCTCCAGCGATTCCGGGATCACGCCGACCAGGGTCAGCTTTTTCGGAAACTCACCGGTGAAGCGCAGGGCCGACAAGACGTCGGCCAGGCCAAGCTGATGCGGAGAGATTTTGTTGGTAAACAACGCCGGAACTTCTTCATCCCGCAGGATCATCATCGTTCCCGGCGCGTTCTTTTTCGAGACAATGGCATCGGCAATAATCAGATGATCGCGATTTGCCATGTCGCCAAGCAGCTCCATTCCCGCCGTGCCGCCATCGAGGATCTCAACATAATCCGGCAGAATGTATCGTTGCTCTAACGCTTCAACAATCCGCACACCGATGGCTTCATCGGTCAGCAAAATATTGCCGACCCCTAAGACTAAAATACGCATTACAGAACCTTCACTGAAACCACTTCGTTGCCGTCGGCATCCACTACGTGTACCGCACAGGCCATGCACGGGTCGAAGGAGTGAATGGTACGCACCACTTCCAGCGGTTTATTCGGATCGGCAACCGGCGTGCCCACCAGCGACTGCTCGTAAGGACCGACGTCATCATTGAAGTTACGCGGACCGGAGTTCCAGGTTGATGGAACAACCGCCTGGTAGTTGCTGATGATACCGTCTTTGATCACCATCCAGTGAGAGAGCATACCGCGCGGCGCTTCGAGGAAGCCAACGCCTTTAAACTCACCCGTTGCCGGAATGTTCGGTTTCACAAAGGTGGTGTGATCGCCTTTGCCGATATTGGTGATCAGTGCACTGTACTGGTTTTGCAGGATATCCTGCAATTCGCAGCAGTGAACGGTACGACCAATAATACGGCCCAGCGTGGAGTGCAGCTGCGCCACTTCCAGCGTGTTGCCAGTCAGTTTCTGATAAATCGCAACGATTTCATTCAGTTTGTTCTGGGTAGACTCGCGACCTGCCGCCAGTTTCACCAGCATGTTAGCCAGCGGCCCCACTTCTACCGTTTTGCCGTAGAAAGTCGGCGATTTCACCCAGGAGTATTTACCGTCGTCAGACCAACCGTCGTAAGCCGGAATGGTGGTGCCTTCCCACGGTGCCTGCGGCGCTTCGTCTTTATACCAGGAGTGCTTCGCGCTTTCCTGAATCCCTTTGATCAGGTATTCATCGGAATGGGAAGTGATCGGACGATACGAGGATAGATCCGCATTCTCAATGTAGCCGCCCGGGAACAGGAAGCTGCCGTTTTTGCTGTCGGTCGGGAATTCCGGCACGCTCAGGTAGTTCACCGCACCTTTACCGCGCGTCAGCCATTCCGGGTAGAACGCGGCGATAACGGCGGTATCAACCTTGTAAACCTGCTCAACAAAGTCGCTCAGCTTGTCGATGAAAGACTTGATGTACATCAGGCGCTCAAGGTTCAGCACACCCAGACCGTCGAGGTTGATTGGGTTAGCGACACCACCTACCGCCAGGTTCTGAATGTGCGGCGTTTTACCGCCCAGCAGCGCCACGACGCGGTTAGCGTCACGCTGGCACTCCAACGCTTGCAGGTAGTGCGCTACCGCAATCAGGTTCACTTCCGGCGGCAGTTTCATCGCCGGGTGACCCCAGTAGCCATTGGCGAAAATACCCAGCTGACCGCTGGCAACCAGATCTTTGATCTTGTTCTGAACTTTGGTGAACTCTTCCGGGCTGTTCAGATGCCAGGTCGAAACGCCTTTCAGCATTTCGGAGGCTTTGGTTGGATCAGCTTGCAGTGCAGAAGTGATGTCCACCCAGTCCAGCGCCGAAAGCTGATAGAAATGAACGATATGGTCATGCGTAGTGTGCGCAGCCAGAATGATATTACGGATGTATTGCGCGTTAACCGGAACGTCGATATTCAGCGCACTTTCTGCCGCACGAACGGAAGACAGTGCGTGAGTAGTAGTACATACGCCACAGATACGTTGCACAATCATCCATGCATCGCGCGGATCGCGGTTTTTCACGATCTCTTCCATGCCGCGCCACATGGTACCGGAAGCCCATGCTTTCGAAACGACGCCATTTTCGATTTCGCAATCGATGCGTAAATGCCCCTCAATACGGGTTACCGGATCAATAGTAATTCTCTGGCTCATGCTTTGCTCGCCTCATGACGATTATGATCGTTTTGTTTTAAAGGAGGAAGTATCGGCAGTAGACGAATGAGTACGATGTAAGCGCAAATCTCAATAGCCACAAAACCAATAGAAATCAACAGTTCTTCCCAGGTCGGGAAGTAGGCGTAACCGCCGCCCGGGTTGAATGCCACCAGCGAATAGGTCAGACGCCAGGTTGCACAACCTAACAGCGCGCTCAGTGCTGACAGGAACAGCATGCGGGAATCATTACGCAGCTTCGCCACACGCAGAACCACCAGCGGGAAGAGCATCAGCAGGACTTCAATCCAGAACATCACGGAGTAGAAGTCACCGGCAAACGCTAACGACAGCTTGTCGCGATAGATAAGCTCGCCAAAGCGCAGCACGATGAAAATCGCCAGCAGTACGCTGATGGTATTCGTCAGCTTGACGAACAGGCTCTTTTCATCTGGACCATTGCCACGCAGACCCGCCTGCACCAACGAACCTTCAAAGATGACAATTGAGAAGCCCATGATGAACGCCGTCAGCAGCGAGAACAGCGGCAACATTTCATAGCTTTGCCACAGCGGATGCACTTTGTAGCCCGCCGAGATCATCAGCGACCCCATTGAAGACTGGTGCATGGTCGGCAACAGCGCGCCAAGTGCAATGATGAAGAACATCACCTTGTTCAGACGTTTGAGCGACACTTTCCAGCCCAGACGTTCAAACAGTGCCGGAGCAAACTCCAGTGCCATCACGCCGATGTAGATGGTCATACAGACCGCCGTCTCGAACAGTACCGAGTTCACGTTGAAGTGACCCGGAATGTAGAAGTACGGCAGGTTCCAGTAACGACCAACGTCGATGGTGATCGACAAGCCGCCCAGTGAATAACCGAACAGACTTGCCAACAGCGCCGGACGCACCAGCGGATGGTATTGCCCACGGTTAAAGACGTATACCGCCCACGCCAGCGCCCAGCCGCCACAGGCAAAGCCGGTGCCGATCAACAGGTCAAACGCGATCCACACGCCCCACGGGAAGCCGCCGTTCAGGTCGGAGACAGAGCCCAGACCGAACACCAGACGCTTCACAATCAGGAGCATACAGATGACGATTAACGGTCCAAAAATCATGACCGGTTTACTGATGATTTTGCCGCCCAGCGGTTGTGGATCATGACTCATGATCGTCTCCTCCGTCGTGATGGTCGTTTTTGGTGTTGCGACGAACCAGCACGGTTAAGCCCGCCAGCACAGCCAGTGGTAGCATCATGCCTTTATACAGGGTGTGTTGAATATTTTCGGAACGCGCACCGGTAGAAAGATCGTCCAGTTTCGGCAGGTCGAGATTTTCATAAGGAACGCCCGTCAGTACCAGAACCTGAGTACCGCCGCCCTCTTTCTCGCCGTACAGATGCGGATAATATTTCGGCACCGTATGCAGGTAAGTGTCGCCAGATTTCAGCGTCTGACGCGGATAGTGGTATTCGCTGCCAGGCTTCAGCGCCAGACGTTTTTTCGCCTCCGCCATCAGCTCTTCACGCGTACCAAAAATCACCGCCCCCGCCGGGCATACTTCTACGCAGCCAGGCAGACCGCCTTTATCGAGACGTTCCACACCTTTCTGGTTGCACAGCTCACATTTATGCAGCGCACCAAACGGGTTGTTGTAGTCGTACTTCGGCACGTTGTACGGACAGGCAACCATGCAGTAACGGCAGCCGGTGCACACATCTTTGTCGTAATGGACAATGCCGGTTTTCGGATCTTTTTTCAGTGCAGAAACCGGACACACGGAGACACAGTTCGGATCGACGCAATGCATACACTGTTTCTTAATGTACGCGTAGCCGTTCTCTTCCTGGTCTTTGTTGACGCCCGTGCCGCTGGTCCACACCTGAATGATGTTATTGGTATACGGCGACAGTTTGTCGTTGTTCGACCAGGTCTGTTCCCCTTGCGGGTTACGTTCAGGGAAGTTGATATCCTGACACTTGGTGACGCAAGCCTGACAGCCTACGCACAAGGTCGAGTCGTACAACATACCCAGCGATCCCGGAATTGGCGGGCGGTTTTCAGCAGCCGCATGACTGACAGACGGCAGTGCGCCCGTCAGCAATGCCCCGCAGGAGGCTGCTTTAATAAAATTACGTCTGTTCACGGTTATTCTCCCCGTGAGTCAGCGTTATCTTTCTTTTGCTGACGACCCAGTTCACGCACCGCCATCACGCTGACACCGGCAACCAGCCCAACCACACCGCCGAGCAAACCGATAGCGCCCGCAGAGACGTTGCCGCCTTCTTTAGCGTTGACATCCGGTTTTTGTGAACGCGGCGTCTGGTTTTCGACGTTGGCAAGCTGATGGATGCCTTTATGGAAGCCGACACCCTCTTCGTTACAGCCATAGCATGGGTGACCAATTGCCACCGGCCACACGCCGCCAACGTCGCAGAATTGCAGCGTGGAGCAGTTGCCGTAAGTTTCTGGCCCTTTACAGCCGAGGTGGTACAGGCACCAGCCTTCGCGGTGGCCTTCATCGCCGAACTCTTTGGCAAAACGACCAGCATCGAAGTGCGGACGACGTTCGCAATGTTCGTGAATCAGACGACCATAAGCGAAGGTCGGGCGGTTTTTGTTATCCAGCTTCGGCGGTTTACCGTAAGTGATGATGTGCGCAACGGTCGCGAGGAAGTTGTGCGGGTTCGGCGGGCAGCCTGGAATGTTAATAACGGTTTTGCCTGGCAGAACTTCTTGCAGGCTGACCGCGCCAGTCGGGTTAACCCCGGCAGCGGCGACGCCGCCCCACGCGGAGCAGGAACCGATAGCGATAATGGCTGCTGCGCCTTCTGCCGCTTTGCGGATGTGGTCCACAATCGGCTCACCGGCAACCATGCAATAAATACCGTTATCTTTTAATGGGATGGAACCATCCACAACCAACACATACTGCCCTTTGTATTTCTCGAGCGCGTTGTGTTTGTTCTCTTCAACCTGATGGCCGAAGGCGGCAGAAAGCACTTCGTGATACTCCAGAGAGATAGTCTCCAGCACGAGGTTTTCTACCGTTGGATGCGTCGCACGAAGCAGAGATTCCGTACAACCGGTGCATTCCTGCGCGCCAATCCAGATAACCGGCGGGCGCTGCGGGTTAGTGACCGATTCGGCCATCTCTGCGGCGGCTTTGCTACTTAACCCCATGGTGGCGGCTAATGCTGCACAAAGCTTCATGAAATCACGACGATTAATGCCGTGAGAATGGATGAGGGTGTTATCTCCAGTCATTTATAGTTATTCCGTTGCGAAGACCTGGCATATATTTTGCCTCAACCGCAAAATCAATAATGCGATCGATGCGCCATTTACCACACATTTATTATGGTTATCATTACAATGATACTGCGGCGGGGCGCTAAAACGAAGGGAATAAGCATTAGTGTAATTAATTAAAGCAAGATAATACGTATGTTTGATCAATTTTCGAGGCGATAACCCGCCATAAAAAAGCGCAACGTAGAACAGGAATTATTCTCACGAAAGAAATCCATTACCATCTCTTTATCCAGCCCATAACGGCGCGTCAGAATACCCGCTTCCCAGGCGCTGAGCTGGCGATCGCCGGTCTTTTCATACATCCGGTGCGAGTAGCCTAATACAAAACCACGTTTATAATCGGCGCAAAATTTAGTCACATTAACTGCACTGTCGGCATGCGTTGCTTTTAATCCCGCCATTAAGCCTTTACCGAAATGGTTATTCATCGTTTACCTCAAACGCTATATATCAGTATATATAGCGATATTTTAGGCAAACTCCGACTTTTACGCACGCTATTTTTTCCTGCACATGTAGGACGTTATCCTTTAAGGGATAAACACATCAGGAAAGATATTTATCGAACCATGTCAGCGTCCTTTGCCAGGCAAGATCGGCGGCTGATTTGTCATAACGTGGCGTGGAATCATTATGGAATCCATGGTTAACCCCCGGATAAATATACGCTTCATAGACTTTGTTATTGGCCTTCAACGCCACCTCATAGGCGGGCCAGCCCTCGTTGATTCGGGTGTCCAGTTCAGCATAGTGGAGCAGTAAAGGCGCTTCGATCTTCGCCACATCGGCAGTAGGTGCCTGGCGACCATAAAAAGGCACCGCACAGGCCAGTTCTGGATACGCCACGGCAGCCGCGTTCGAGACGCCGCCGCCATAGCAAAATCCGGTTATGCCAACTTTGCCCGAGGCTTGGGGATAGCGTTGCATAAACTCAATTGCGGCAAAGAAATCATTCATCAGTTTGGTTGGATCAACCTGCTGTTGCAGTTCGCGGCCTTTATCATCATTTCCCGGGTAACCACCAACGGAACTTAAACCGTCGGGTGCCAGAGCGATGTATCCCGCTTTAGCCACCCGCCGTGCTACATCTTCGATATACGGATTCAGCCCACGATTTTCATGTACGACCACCACAGCGGGTGTTTTGTCGCCCATCTTCGCAGGTTTCACCAGATAACCACGAACCTCGCCGTGACCATTTGGCGAAGGATATGTGATGTACTCAGCGACAATCTCCGGGTCGGTAAACTCCACCTGGGTCGCCCACGCGTAATTTGGCTTGAGCAAATCAAACAACGCTAACGCCGTCATCCCGCCCACCGCGTACTTCGCTGCCAGGTTGAGGAACTCACGTTTCGATATTTTCCCGTGAGCGTAATAGTCGTAGTAATCCAGCAACTCTTGCGGAAAATCTTTGGCGGTCAAACGCGGCATCGTTTTACTCCTCAACTGTTGTTTTTTTAAGCAAAGCATAAGCGTGTGTTTTTGCCCAGTTTTTCGTCACTCTGTGAGCGATGCTACGGGATACGTCCAGGTAAATCGCTAGACTAGAAACATTGTTTCGAAATTGAATGGTGGAAAGGAGATGTCATGGTCTGGTTAGCGAATCCCGAACGTTACGGGCAGATGCAGTACCGGTATTGCGGAAAAAGCGGTTTACGCCTGCCCGCGTTATCGCTCGGTTTATGGCACAATTTCGGTCACGTTAACGCGCTGGAATCACAGCGCGCGATCCTGCGTAAAGCGTTTGATTTAGGCATTACGCACTTTGATTTAGCCAACAATTACGGGCCGCCTCCAGGAAGTGCAGAAGAGAACTTTGGTCGCCTGCTGCGGGAGGATTTTGCCGCTTATCGCGATGAACTGATTATCTCTACCAAAGCCGGATACGATATGTGGCCCGGCCCGTACGGCTCTGGCGGCTCACGTAAATACCTGCTCGCCAGCCTCGACCAAAGCCTGAAGCGTATGGGGCTGGAATATGTCGATATCTTTTACTCTCATCGCGTCGATGAAAATACGCCAATGGAAGAAACCGCCTCTGCGCTTGCCCATGCGGTGCAAAGTGGTAAGGCGCTGTATGTTGGAATCTCTTCATACTCGCCAGAGCGGACGCAAAAAATGGTCGAGTTGCTGCGCGAATGGAAAATTCCGCTGTTAATTCATCAGCCTTCATACAATTTACTGAACCGCTGGGTGGATAAAAGCGGCCTGCTGGATACTCTGCAAAATCACGGCGTGGGCTGCATTGCCTTCACCCCACTGGCCCAGGGATTGCTGACCGGAAAATATCTCAACGGCATTCCTGAAGATTCACGGATGCATCGCGAAGGTCATAAAGTGCGCGGCCTGACACCGAAAATGCTCACCGACGCTAACCTGAACAGCCTGCGGTTATTGAATGAAATGGCACAGCAGCGCGGTCAGTCGATGGCGCAAATGGCGTTAAGCTGGTTGCTGAAAGATGAGCGAGTGACGTCGGTATTGATTGGTGCCAGTCGTCCAGAGCAACTGGAGGAGAACGTGCAGGCATTGAATAATCTGGTGTTTAGTGCCGAAGAACTGGCGCAGATTGACCAGCATATCGCCGATGGCGAGCTAAACCTGTGGCAAGCATCTTCCGATAAATAACAAGTTCATACCGGGCGCGAGAACCGCGCCCG
The DNA here is from genome assembly GCF_005781105.1 of Escherichia sp. E2586. Taxonomy (NCBI): domain Bacteria; kingdom Pseudomonadati; phylum Pseudomonadota; class Gammaproteobacteria; order Enterobacterales; family Enterobacteriaceae; genus Escherichia; species Escherichia sp. E2586. The sequence continues at coordinate 93,422 of NZ_VATN01000007.1, read as the reverse complement.
AATAAGATCAGTGATTATGACGAGTCAGTCGGTCAAGATAGCCCATCACAAATGCAGAAAGCACAAACGTCAGATGGATAATGACGTACCACATCAGTTTGTTATCCGGGACATTTTTCGCATCCATAAAGACGCGCAGTAAGTGAATGGAAGAGATTGCCACAATCGACGCTGCCACTTTGTTTTTTAGCGACGTTGCGTCCATTTTCCCCAGCCAGTTCAGTTTCTCTTTGTTCTCGGAGATATCCAGCTGCGAGACGAAATTCTCATAACCGGAAAACATCACCATCACCAGCAAACCGCCAACCAGCGTCATATCCACCAGCGACAGCAACACGAGGATCAAATCTGATTCTGCCATTGAGAAGATATTCGGCAGGACGTGAATAATCTCCTGAAAGAACTTCAGCGCCAGGGCAACCAGCGCCAGCGAAAGGCCAAAGTACACGGGGGCAAGCAGCCAGCGAGAAGCATACATTGCATTTTCAAGAAAACGTTCCATACATTCCTGTCGTGTAGTTAAAACGGGCAACAGTATATCGCAATTGAGTTAACAGCACGCAACAGCAAATCAACATATACGTTAACCCGTTATCGCATAAATCCGAGGTTTAGGGATCTTCCTGGTTCCCTGATTACCGTGGTGCGTGCGTCTACCCTTAAAGGACGTTGAACCTGATGGGAGAAAAGCGATGTCTCATTTAAAAGACCCGACCACACAGTATTACACTGGTGAATATCCCAAACAGAAACAACCAGCACCCGGCATTCAGGCGAAGATGACGCCCGTGCCAGATTGCGGCGAGAAAACCTATGTCGGTAGCGGTCGCCTGAAAGATCGTAAAGCACTGGTGACAGGGGGCGATTCCGGAATCGGTCGCGCTGCCGCCATCGCTTACGCCCGTGAAGGCGCTGACGTGGCGATCAGTTATCTTCCCGTGGAAGAAGAAGATGCTCAGGATGTGAAAAAGATCATTGAAGAATGCGGACGCAAAGCCATTCTGCTGCCGGGCGATTTAAGCGATGAGAAATTTGCCCGTTCGCTGGTTCACGACGCGCATAAGGCATTAGGCGGGCTGGATATTATGGCGCTGGTCGCCGGGAAACAGGTTGCCATTCCTGATATTGCAGACCTCACCAGCGAACAGTTTCAAAAGACCTTTGCCATTAACGTTTTCGCGCTGTTCTGGCTAACCCAGGAAGCAATTCCCCTGCTACCGAAAGGCGCCAGTATCATCACCACTTCGTCAATCCAGGCCTACCAGCCAAGCCCGCATTTGCTGGACTATGCGGCTACGAAGGCGGCGATTCTGAACTACAGCCGTGGCCTGGCAAAACAAGTCGCGGAGAAAGGTATTCGGGTGAATATTGTCGCGCCAGGCCCTATCTGGACAGCACTGCAAATTTCCGGCGGACAGACGCAGGATAAGATCCCGCAGTTTGGTCAGAAAACACCGATGAAACGTGCGGGGCAACCGGCGGAGCTGGCCCCTGTATATGTTTATCTGGCAAGTCAGGAGTCGAGCTATGTCACCGCAGAAGTACACGGCGTGTGTGGCGGCGAACATTTAGGCTAAAAAATACCCGGTTGTGTGATAGCAACCGGGCATCATTGTGCTTTTAACCTTGCCGGATGCGGCGTAAACGCCTTATCCGACCTACAAACTCATGAAAACTCAACACGTTGCGATAAATTTTGTAGGCCTGATAAGACGCGCCAGCGTCGCATCAGGCATTGAGCACCGAATGTCGGATGCGGCGTAAACGCCTTATCTGGCCTACCAGCTCGTGCAAATTCAACACGTTGCGATAGATTTTGTAGGCCTGATAAGCGTAGCGCATCAGGCAATTCTCTTTACTTCGCTTTGGCAGTTTCTTCGCCGACCAGACCAATCTTCAGGTAACCTGCCTGATGCAGCTTATCCATTACCTTCATCAACATCTCGTAGTCGACGGTCTTATCTGCACGGAAGAAGATGGTAGTATCTTTCTTACCTTCGGTTAACGCATTCAGCGCCGTAACCATCGTTTCATCGGTGACCGGATCGTTACCGATAAACATTGAGTTGTCCGCCTTCACCGACAGATAAACCGGTTTTTCCGGGCGCGGCTGCGGCGTGCTGGTAGAAGCAGGCAAGTTCACCTTCACATCTACCGTCGCTAACGGTGCCGCCACCATAAAGATAATCAGCAGAACCAACATCACGTCGATAAACGGCGTCACGTTGATATCATGCATTTCGCCGTTATCGTCGAGGTTTTCGTTAAGATGCATTGCCATTGGACATTATCCTGCGCGTAATTTTTGTGCAACACGAACCGGATGCGCAGCGGCGCTGGCTTCCAGATCCAGGTCACGGCTTTGCAGCAACAATACCTGCGCTGCGACATCGCCAAGCATCGCTTTAAAGCCGCCAATCTGGCGTGCAAATACGTTATAGATAACGACCGCCGGAATCGCTGCCACCAGACCGATTGCCGTTGCCAGCAACGCTTCTGCAATACCCGGTGCAACCACTGCCAGGTTGGTAGTTTGCGTTTGCGCGATACCAATAAAGCTGTTCATGATGCCCCAGACCGTACCAAACAGACCAACGAACGGCGAAATTGCGCCGATGGTAGCAAGATAACCGTTACCGCGGCCCATTTGACGACCTACTGCGGCGACCCGACGCTCAAAGCGGAAACTGGTACGCTCTTTAATACCTTCGTTATCGTCGCTGCCTTCTGACAGTTCCAGCTCGTTCTGCGCTTCATTGAGCAAATGCAGGCTTAAGCTTTTGCTACCAAAATCAGCGGCGATATCGCTGGCCTGGTTTAAAGAGCGTGCTTCAGCCAGCAGTTGCTGCTCGCGCTTCAGGCGACGCTTCTGGTTGAAGAACTCTACGCTCTTGCTGAAAAAGATTGCCCAGGTGACTACGGAGGCCAGAATAAGCCCAATCATCACGCACTTAACGACAATATCGGCGTGCTGATACATACCCCAAACGGAAAGGTCCGTCTGCATTAAATTATTACCCACTGTGTATCTCCAGGACGCAAGTCACAAAATCTGCGCACAATAATATCAAAACGACGTCGAATTGATAGTCGTTCTCATTACTATTTGCATACTGCCGTACCTTTGCTTTCTTTTCTTTGCGTTTACGCAGTAAAAAAGTCACCAGTACACCTTTTGCGAAATTTTTCTGCTTTATGCCAATTCTTCAGGATGCGCATGACCTCATTCGTGCTAGTTTAGACATCCAGACGTATAAAAACAGGAATCCCAACATGGCAGACAAACAACTTGATACTCAACTGGTCAATGCAGGACGCAGCAAAAAATACACTCTCGGCGCGGTAAATAGCGTGATTCAGCGCGCCTCTTCGCTGGTTTTTGACAGTGTGGAAGCCAAAAAACATGCGACGCGCAATCGCGCCAATGGCGAGTTGTTCTATGGACGGCGCGGAACGTTAACCCATTTCTCCTTACAAGAAGCGATGTGCGAACTGGAAGGTGGCGCAGGTTGCGCGCTGTTTCCTTGCGGGGCGGCAGCGGTTGCCAATTCCATTCTTGCTTTTGTTGAACAGGGCGATCATGTGTTGATGACCAATACCGCCTACGAGCCGAGCCAGGATTTCTGTAGCAAAATCCTCAGCAAGTTGGGCGTAACGACATCATGGTTTGATCCGCTGATTGGTGCCGATATCGTTAAACATCTGCAGCCAAACACTAAAATCGTGTTTCTGGAATCGCCAGGCTCCATCACCATGGAAGTCCACGACGTTCCGGCGATTGTTGCCGCCGTACGCAGTGTGGTGCCGGACGCCATCATTATGATCGATAACACCTGGGCTGCCGGAGTGCTGTTCAAAGCTCTTGATTTTGGTATTGATGTTTCTATTCAGGCCGCCACCAAATATCTGGTAGGGCATTCGGATGCGATGATTGGCACTGCTGTGTGCAATGCCCGTTGCTGGGAGCAACTGCGGGAAAATGCCTATCTGATGGGGCAGATGGTCGACGCCGATACCGCCTATATGACCAGTCGTGGCCTGCGTACACTGGGCGTGCGTCTGCGCCAACATCATGAAAGCAGCCTGAAAGTGGCAGAATGGCTGGCCGCACATCCGCAGGTTGAGCGAGTTAACCACCCTGCTCTGCCAGGCAGTAAAGGCCATGAGTTCTGGAAACGAGACTTTACAGGTAGCAGCGGACTATTTTCCTTTGTCCTGAAGAAAAAACTTAATGATGAAGAACTGGCGAACTATCTGGATAACTTCAGTTTATTCAGCATGGCCTTCTCATGGGGCGGGTATGAATCCTTGATCCTCGCGAACCAGCCAGAACATCTCGCCGCCATCCGCCCGCAAGGTAAGATCGATTTTAGCGGCACCTTGATTCGCCTGCATATTGGTCTGGAAAACGTCGACGATCTGATTGCCGATCTGGACGCCGGCTTCGCGCGAATTGTGTAACGTTGCCAATTTGGACAATTTTGCAGACATTTAATTGTGAATAGTCTTAAATTGTTGCGTCCGGGATCAAGGCGTCCCGGACGATTCAGGAGTACAATAGTCAAATTAAGGCTTAAACGCTGTTCCACAGGAAAGTCCATGGCTGTTATTCAAGATATTATCGCTGCGCTCTGGCAACATGACTTTGCCGCGCTGGCGGACCCTCACATTGTTAGCGTTGTTTACTTTGTCATGTTTGCCACGCTGTTTTTAGAAAACGGCCTGCTGCCCGCCTCATTTTTGCCTGGCGACAGCTTGTTGATTCTGGCTGGCGCATTGATTGCCCAGGGGGTTATGGATTTTCTGCCAACAATCACGATTCTGACTGCCGCAGCCAGCCTGGGTTGTTGGTTGAGTTACATTCAGGGGCGCTGGCTGGGTAATACCAAAACGGTGAAAGGCTGGCTGGCACAGCTTCCGGCCAAATATCACCAGCGCGCCACCTGTATGTTTGACCGCCACGGTCTGTTGGCGCTGCTTGCTGGACGTTTTCTCGCCTTTGTCCGCACGCTGCTGCCAACCATGGCGGGGATTTCCGGACTGCCAAACCGCCGCTTCCAGTTTTTCAACTGGTTAAGCGGGTTGTTATGGGTCAGCGTGGTAACCAGTTTTGGCTATGCCTTAAGCATGATCCCGTTTGTAAAACGCCATGAAGATCAGGTGATGACGTTCCTGATGATCCTGCCGATTGCCTTGCTAACCGCTGGCTTGTTAGGCACGCTGTTCGTGGTGATTAAAAAAAAGTACTCTAGTGCCTGACGATTTCCTCCGTTCCCGGTGGCCATGCCGGGAACGCATTTAACTCCCCTGCATCGCCCGCATTCTGGCGGCATCTTCTCCCGGTGTCACACCGAAATAACGCTTAAACTCACGGCTAAATTGCGACGCGCTTTCATAGCCGACTCGCATCGCCGCCGCGCTGGCCTTCATGCCGTCGTGGATGATCATCATTCGCGCCTTATGCAGACGGTAATTCTTCAGATACTGCAACGGCGAGGTACTGGTGACAGACTTAAAATTATGGTGGAACGCCGAAACGCTCATATTGGCTTCTGCTGCCAGTTGCTCAACGCTCAGGTTTTCGGTGTATTTATTCTCAATTCGTTTCAGCACGCGGCTAATCAGGCTGAAATGCGTCTGGCGACTGACCAGTGCCAGTAACGCGCCGCCGCAAGGCCCCGTCAGCACATAGTAAAGAATTTCGCGGATAATCTGTTTACCGAGAATGCGCGCATCCAGCGGTCGTTCCATCACATCCAGTAACCGCTCCGCCGCGCATAAAATCTCTTCGGACAATGTAGCGGAATTTATACCGCTGGCAGCCATTGACGGCTGGAACTGTTCATCTTCGCCAATGTCCATCAACAGCTCTTGTAACTGCAAAATATCGACATTGAGACGCACCCCCGCCAGTGGCACCTCTGGCGTGGCATAGGTTTCGCACTCAAACGGCAACGGCACCGTCAGCAGCAGGTATTCATTGGCGTCATAGCGAAACACGCGTTCATTGATATAACCGATTTTATGCCCGGAAAAGAGAATTATGATGCCAGGTTCATACATCACTGGCGTACGCGCACCGGGGTTCTCGCCATACAATAAGCGCACATCAGGCAACATATCTGACAAACTATTTTCTTTATCTTTCAGTCTATTAATTTTATCCGTCAGTAGGCGGCATATCTCTTCACGTTTCATATCGCGTAATTTCTTAGGAATAATGCGGCAATTTGATTGTGCGCAATTTTGTACCATTTCTCCAGCACTCTGGAGAAATAGGCAAGACATTGGCAGAAATGAGCATTGAGAGCCACGACGCAGGCGACCACAATGAAAAACATCAGGCAGACCGATCTCTGCCCTCATATTGACCCAGCAAAGGGAGCAAGTAATGAACAACTTTAATCTGCACACCCCAACCCGCATTCTGTTTGGTAAAGGCGCAATCGCTGGTTTACGCGAGCAAATTCCTCATGGCGCCCGCGTATTGATTACCTACGGCGGTGGTAGTGTGAAAAAAACCGGCGTCCTCGATCAAGTTCTGGATGCACTGAAAGGTATGGACGTGCTGGAGTTTGGCGGTATCGAACCAAACCCGGCTTATGAAACGCTGATGAACGCCGTAAAACTGGTTCGCGAACAGAAAGTGACTTTCCTGTTGGCGGTTGGCGGCGGGTCCGTGCTGGATGGCACCAAATTTATCGCCGCAGCGGCTAACTATCCGGAAAATATTGATCCGTGGCACATTCTGCAAACGGGCGGTAAAGAGATTAAAAGCGCTATCCCGATGGGCTGTGTGCTGACGCTGCCAGCGACCGGTTCTGAATCTAACGCGGGCGCGGTTATCTCCCGTAAAACCACTGGCGACAAACAGGCGTTCCATTCTGCCCATGTTCAGCCGGTATTTGCCGTACTCGATCCGGTTTATACCTATACCCTGCCGCCGCGCCAGGTGGCTAACGGCGTAGTGGACGCCTTTGTGCACACAGTAGAACAGTATGTGACCAAACCGGTTGATGCCAAAATCCAGGATCGCTTCGCAGAAGGTATTTTGCTGACGCTGATCGAAGATGGTCCGAAGGCCCTGAAAGAACCAGAAAACTACGATGTGCGCGCCAACGTTATGTGGGCGGCGACCCAAGCGCTGAACGGTTTGATCGGCGCTGGCGTACCGCAGGACTGGGCAACGCATATGCTGGGCCACGAACTGACCGCGATGCACGGTCTGGATCACGCACAAACTCTGGCTATCGTCCTGCCTGCACTGTGGAATGAAAAACGCGACACCAAGCGTGCGAAACTGCTGCAATACGCTGAACGCGTCTGGAACATCACCGAAGGTTCCGACGACGAGCGCATTGACGCCGCGATTGCCGCTACCCGTAACTTCTTCGAGCAATTAGGCGTGCCGACGCATCTTTCCGACTACGGTCTGGACGGCAGCTCTATCCCGGCATTGCTGAAAAAACTGGAAGAACACGGCATGACCCAACTGGGCGAAAATCATGACATTACGCTGGAAGTCAGCCGCCGCATCTACGAAGCCGCCCGTTAAGCTTTTTACGCCTCAAACTTTCGTTTTCGGGCATTTCGTCCAGACTTAAGTTCACAACATCTCACCGGAGCCTGCTCCGGTGAGTTCATATAAGGAGGAACGTATGGCTAATCCAACCGTTATTAAGCTACAGGACGGCAATGTCATGCCCCAGCTGGGACTGGGCGTCTGGCAAGCAAGTAATGAGGAAGTTATCACCGCTATCCAAAAAGCGTTAGAAGTGGGTTATCGTTCAATTGATACCGCCGCAGCCTACAAGAACGAAGAAGGTGTCGGCAAAGCCCTGAAAAATTCCGCACTTAACAGAGAAGATCTGTTCATCACAACGAAACTGTGGAACGACAACCACAAGCGCCCCCGCGAAGCCCTACTCGACAGTCTGAAAAAACTCCAGCTTGATTATATCGACCTCTACTTAATGCACTGGCCCGTTCCCGCAATCGACCATTATGTCGAAGCATGGAAAGGAATGATTGAGCTGCAAAAAGAGGGATTAATCAAAAGTATCGGCGTCTGCAATTTCCAGATCCACCATCTTCAGCGCCTGATTGATGAAACTGGCGTGGCGCCTGTTATTAACCAGATAGAACTTCACCCGCTGATGCAGCAACGTCAGTTGCATGCCTGGAACGCCACACACAAAATCCAGACCGAATCCTGGAGCCCATTAGCCCAGGGTGGGAAAGGCGTATTCGATCAGAAAATCATTCGCGATCTGGCAGATAAGTATGGCAAAACCCCGGCACAGATTGTTATCCGCTGGCATCTGGATAGCGGACTGGTCGTAATCCCGAAATCGGTCACCCCTTCACGAATTGCTGAAAACTTCGATGTCTGGGATTTCCGTCTCGACAAAGACGAACTTGGTGACATTGCAAAACTCGACCAGGGTAAACGCCTCGGCCCCGATCCCGACCAGTTCAGCGGCTAACGCACAAATTCTCCCGGTAGCGGTAATGTTCCGCTACCGGACTTTTCAGAAATCATTTATTCCCCTCGCCTCCCGCCCGTTGTTACTCTCCCCTGTTCAGGAACACCAGATATAAGGACATCATCATGCGGAGCTGGAAGCTCTTAAAGGAACAACTCATCTACACCAGGGATAAACGCAATGGAGAGGTGAAAAACAGATGAAAATAATGGTTCTGTTTTTGGCAGCCTTTTTGAGTTTTACCCTCCAGGCGCAATCCCCCTCGCTAACCGCTGAACAAACAGTCAGGCAGATTTATCAACACTATACCGGTGGGGCTAGTGTTCCTTATTTCGCTGATAACAGTGAGCAAGCAATAACATCAACGCGAATGCAAAAGGCACTAACCTTGAATGACAATCTCACACTGCCGGGTAATATTGGCTGGCTGGATTACGATCCGGTTTGCGATTGTCAGGATTACGGCGATCTGGTGTTAGAAAGTGTCGCGGTTACTCAAACGGATGCCGATCACGTAGATGCCCTTGTGCGCTTTCGTCCCTATAAAGACGATAAAGAAAAGACCACGCAAACACTGAAGATGGTGGCAGAAAATGGTCGTTGGGTGATTGACGATATTGTCAGCAATCATGGCAGCGTCTGGCAGTCGGTTAATGGTGAGAATGAAAAAATATTGGCGCTACTGGCATCGCTGCAAAAAGAGCAACCTGAAGCCTTTGTCGCCGAGTTGTTTGACCATATCACTCATTATAGCTGGCCCTGGACGTGGGTTGTTTCCAACACCTATCGCCAGGCTGTTAATGCCTTCTATAAAACTACCTTCAAGACTGACAGTAACTCCGATGAAGATATGCAATTAGAGCGGCAATTTATCTACGACAACCCAATCTGTTTTGGCGAAGAGTCGTTATTTTCACGCGTTGATGAAATTCGTGTGCTGGAGAAAACTGCCGACTCCGCTCGTATTTATGTTCGTTTTGTATTGACCAATGGCAACAGCGAAGAGCAAGAATTTGTTTTACAGCGGCGTGAAGGTAAGTGGGAAATTGCCGATTTTATCCGCCCAGGCGGCGGAAGTTTACTTAAACAGATTGAAGCGAAGACTGCCGCCAGATTACAGCGGTGAGCGGAATAATTAATACCAGATAAAGGAAACTGGAAATGAATAATCAACTGTTACTCTTTTTTCTAATGTTCATACTCACAGGCTGCGTCAGTAATGAAAAAATCAGTCATGTAGAAAATGATATTCATCTGATAAATATAAAAGTCGATCAACTCCAACAGGAAATCAACGCTTTACGTCAGGAAATTCAGGTAGCGAAAGAAGCGGCAGAAAAAGTTAACACACGGCTGGATGATGCCGGAAGATGGCCAGACGGAATTTGGGCGCACCCGCCACGGTGGTAATACTCCACTAAACATCAATCAACTATTAATCATAACAATAAAAAACAGGGAGAAATAAATAATGAAAAAGACTTTCAGCGTGGGAACACTAATTCTGGTAACTGGCTTATTAAATGGGTGCGTCAATGAGCAAAAGGTCAATCAACTGGCGAGCAATGTGCAAACATTAAATGCCAAAATCACCCGACTTGAGCAGGATATGAAAGCATTACGCCCACAAATCTATGCGGCAAAATCTGAAGCTAACAGAGCCAATACGCGTCTTGATGCGCAGGACTATTTCGATTGCCTGCGCTGCTTGCGTATGTATGCGGAATGACAAAACAATCCCCGGCAGCATTCTGTTACCGGGGATTTTTTTTAACGTCCGACCGCTGCTTTAGGGCGTTTCTTCGCGCCAGCATTCACCGGACGAGATTGCGTAGACGACGCTTTTTTTGCCGTAGCAGGCGTCTGACGCTGGGTCGCCATCGGCGTATGTTTAGTCAACGCCGGACGGGTATTGCGGTTCTGACGGCGAGCTTCGCGCATCTCTTCAATGGTTGGCGCAGGCACTAAGCAATCGCGACGGCTGCCAATCAGATGCTTTTTACCCATTGCTTCCAGCGCCTGGCGGATTAACGGCCAGTTTGCCGGATCGTGGTAACGCAACAACGCTTTATGCAAACGACGCTGCTTGTCGCCCTTCGGTACGAAGACGTCTTCACTCTTATAACCAATCTTCGCCAGCGGGTTTTTCCCGGTGTAATACATGGTGGTCGAGTTAGCCAGCGGCGATGGGTAGAAGTTCTGTACCTGGTCGAGGCGGAAGCGATGCTTTTTCAGCCACAGCGCCAGGTTCACCATATCTTCATCACGCGTACCCGGGTGCGCGGAGATGAAATAGGGGATCAGATACTGCTCTTTACCTGCCTGTTTGGAATAGGTATCGAACAGCTCTTTAAAGCGGTCATAACTGCCCATGCCCGGCTTCATCATCTTCGATAACGGCCCTTCTTCGGTATGTTCCGGGGCAATCTTCAGATAACCACCTACGTGATGGGTCGCCAGCTCTTTGATATAGCGCGGGTCTTCCACGGCAATGTCGTAACGCACGCCGGAAGCGATCAGGATCTTCTTGATACCTTTGAGATCGCGAGCACGGCGATAGAGATTGATGGTCGGTTCGTGGTTAGTGTCCATATGCGGACAAATATCCGGGTAAACGCACGACAAACGGCGACAAGTTTGCTCGGCGCGTGGCGATTTGCAGCGCAACATATACATGTTGGCAGTTGGCCCACCGAGATCGGAAATCACGCCAGTAAAGCCTGGAACAGTGTCGCGGATCGCTTCAATCTCATTGATGATCGAATCTTCCGAACGGCTCTGAATAATGCGCCCTTCATGCTCGGTAATAGAGCAGAAAGAGCAGCCGCCAAAGCAGCCGCGCATAATATTGACCGAGAAACGAATCATTTCGTAAGCCGGAATACGGGCGTTACCATAAGCCGGATGTGGCACGCGCTTATACGGCAGCGCAAAGACGCTGTCCATCTCTTCGGTAGAAAGAGGAATAGCAGGCGGGTTGATCCACACATAGCGGTCGCCATGTTTTTGCATCAATGCCCGGGCGCAGCCTGGGTTAGTTTCGTGGTGCAGAATACGCGAAGCATGGGCGTACAGGACTTTATCGCCCTTCACTTTCTCGAAAGAAGGCAGCAACACGTAGGTTTTTTCCCACGGTTTCGGGCGCGGTGGCTGCACGGTAACGGCTTTGGCTTCTTGTTTTTTCGGCGCCACCGGTTTGTTATCCGCGCACGGCAAATCTTCGCCATACGGATGCGGGATCGGGTCGATTTTGCCCGGGGTATCGAGACGGGTGGAATCCACGCCGCTCCAGCCTGGCAGCGCCTCTTTCACGATAATCGCGGTATTACGCACATCGCGGATTTCGCTAATCGGCTCGCCCATTGCCAGACGGTGCGCCACTTCCACCAGCGGACGCTCACCGTTACCGAACATCAGCATGTCGGCTTTAGAATCCACCAGCACCGAGCGGCGCACGGTGTCAGACCAATAATCATAATGTGCTGTACGACGCAGGCTGGCCTCGATACCGCCGAGGATCACCGGCACATCTTTCCACGCCTCTTTACAACGCTGGGTATAAACCAGTGTGGCGCGATCCGGACGCTTACCTGCGACGTTATCCGGCGTGTAAGCGTCGTCATGACGTAAACGGCGATCGGCAGTGTAACGGTTGATCATCGAGTCCATATTGCCTGCGGTAACGCCGAAAAACAGATTCGGTTTACCCAGACGCATGAAATCGTCTTTGCTGCTCCAGTCCGGCTGGGCGATGATCCCAACGCGAAAGCCCTGCGCTTCCAGCATACGACCGCAAATCGCCATCCCGAAGCTTGGGTGATCGACATACGCGTCGCCAGTAACCAAAATGATGTCGCAGCTATCCCAGCCAAGTTGATCCATCTCTTCACGAGACATCGGCAAAAACGGTGCCGGTCCAAAACAGGCGGCCCAGTACTGCGGCCAGGAGAACAGGTCGCGATCCGGTTGGATCAGGGAGATAGAGCTCATTTTGCTTCCAGAAATGGTAAAAAAATAATCAAAGGCCGGGGATTATACGCTGTATCACGCGCGGAAATGAAGTGATGTTGATAAACGGTGACGAAATACCCTGGTGAAGTTTTCACTGCCGATCGGGGCAAACACATTTAAGGCTAGCGGTATCGTGGCAACTGCCGCTACTATTTATGCCGATCAGCAACGTTCAGGTCATGTTGCACGACGATCGGCTATCCGAGGACACCCACAGTAAGGCAAGGTATGGAACAGGTTATTACAAAGCGCCGCTATTACGATATTGGTCTACAGATTGAAGAGTTGCTGTATTCAGGCGTATTCAAAGCCGGAGAGCGCTTACCTTCAGAACGTGAACTGAGCGAGCGGTTTAATACCAGCCGGACTACCATTCGTGAAGCCATCATTATGCTGGAACTGAAAGGCGTACTGAATGTGAAGCAAGGGTCAGGGATCTTCTTTGTCGATTCCACCGATAAGCTCAATCAGAAATCATTAATGCCTTATTCAGAAATTGGCCCGTTCGAACTGTTGCAGGCGCGCCAGGTGATCGAGAGCAATATTACCGGTTTTGCAGCCAGCCAGATCAGCTTTAACGAATTACAAGAATTAAAGAAAATCATTAGTTTGCAGGAAAAGGCGATCGCAGCGGAAAGTGATAAATTTGAAGAGCTGGATCACCGATTTCATAGCCTTATTGCCGAAGCAACGCAAAATCGTGTGCTGATCAAACAAGCCGCCGAATTATGGCGGGCAGTGCGCACAGAAAACCCCCGCTGGAAGAAGCTGAACTACAAGTATTTGCACGAAAAGCCTTTGCGTCTGCAATGGCTGGAAGATCACCGGGCTATTGTTCTTGCGCTGCAACAGAAAGATTCAGAGCTTGCCAGAGAAGCGTCCTGGAACCATCTGGAAAACAGCAAAAATGAACTGATCAAAATCTTCAAACAAGACGCTTCCATTAGCGACTTTGATGACTTTTTCTTCGCTCGTTAACCTTCATTTATCCAGAGCTGACGTGAAAAATGACGCTGGCTCTGCATCCCCCCTCACCTGGTACACTCTATCTTGTTAATTGGTCTAATGAATTATCAACGGACTGATGATAAAGCGCGCTTTGCTCGTGCCGAATGCAGCGTGAATACCTAATCTGGCATAAAAAATTAAAATTAAATACATTACACAATCATCGCCAGCCTGATCAGCGTAGCGCATCAGGCAGTTTTACGTTTGTCATCCATCTCAAATCACTTCCTCTTGTTCTGTTCCGTACTTTTACCTTTCTCTGCAAGCGTGATGCATCTCTCTGTTTTTGGTCTAATGAATTATGTAAATTGGTCTACACACACCAACTACCAGGAGTAAGCACATAATGTCAGGGAACGAGAGCATCACTGTCGCCCACCATGATCAGGTCACCACCTGGCCTCGAGACGGGTTACAGGCTGATATTGTCCATATTGGTTTTGGCGCTTTTCATCGCGGACACCAGGCTGTCTATACTGATCTTACTAATCAGCTTTCGAACACCCGCTGGGGGATCTTTGAAATCAACCTGTTTGGTGATGCTCAACTGATCGAAAACTTAAATGCGCAAAATGGGCTGTTTTCGGTGGTGGAAACGTCTGCATCGCAATCTACCTCACGCCTTGTACGCTCGGTGACTGGCGGTATCCATACCCCCGTGGACGGTATTGCCGCAGCAATCCAGAAATTGACTGAACCTCAGGTAAAAATCGTTTCATTAACCATCACCGAGAAAGGCTATTGCCTCGATTCGCAAACGCGATCACTTGATCTCACCAATGGATTAATCAAACACGATCTACAAAACCCGGATGCGCCTCAGTCGGCTATTGGCTTGATCGTCTGTGCTTTGCAACAACGTAAAGCAGCCGGACTTGCCGCTTTTAGTGTGCTCTCCTGCGATAACTTGCCTGACAATGGGCATCTGACGCGAAATGCCGTTCTCGGTTTTGCCCGCCAACTGGACCAGTCCCTGGCTCAGTGGATCGAAGAAAATGTCTCATTTCCAGGCACGATGGTCGACCGCATTGTTCCGGCAATGACCGAATCGCAATTCGCCTTACTGGAAACTAAAACTGGTTATGCCGATCCCTGCGGGATTGTCTGCGAATCATTTCGCCAGTGGGTGATCGAAGATAATTTTGTGCATGGGCGACCGGAATGGGATAAAGCAGGTGCGATGTTTGTCAGCAATGTTCAGCCTTACGAAGAGATGAAGTTACGCATGTTAAACGGTAGCCATTCATTTCTGGCTTATAACGGCTCACTGGCAGGCTATGAATTTATCTGGCAATGCATGGAAGACGCTAATTTTCGTTCCATTACCCGCCATCTGATGATCAATGAACAAGCCCGAACACTTAATCCTGATTTAAATATCGACGTCCAGGAATACGCCGACCTGTTAATTGAACGCTTTAGCAACCGTAATGTTGCACACCGTACGGGGCAAATCGCTATGGATGGTTCGCAAAAGCTTCCCCAGCGTGCGCTAACTCCCTGGCTTAAATTGCATCAGCAAAAGCAAAACAATGCTGTTCTGTCACTGCTCGTTGCTGGTTGGTTGCATTATGTCATTGAAGCTGTTGAGAAAAGCCAGTCTGTCGCTGATCCAATGAGTGAACAATTTCATGCGCTAATAAAGGAACAACAAGACGCATGGCAACAGGCGCTCGCATTACTGCACCTTAGCGCCATATTTGGTGAATTAAGTAATCATCAGCCCTTTATAAATGAAATAAAAATTGCCTTTGCAAATATAAAAAACAAGGGCATCAAGGCCACAATCAGCCAATTATTATCGGACGAGCAGAAATGAAAACATTAATTTGTCAGCAGCCTGGCGTTATGGAGTATGTGGAAAAGGATATTCCCGTGCCAGCAGATAACGAAGTGCTATTAAAAATTAAAGCCGTGGGTATCTGTGGTACGGATATTCACGCATTTGCCGGCAGACAGCCTTTTTTTAGCTACCCACGTGTATTAGGTCATGAAATATGCGCCGAAGCAGTTTCACAAGGCAGTCAGTGTCAAACGGCACAATCAGGCCAGCGCTATTCCGTTATCCCATGCATTCCGTGTGGCGAGTGCGCTGCCTGTCGGGAAGAGAAAACGAACTGCTGTGAACGTGTTTCGCTGTATGGCGTGCATCAGGATGGGGGTTTTAGTGAGTACCTTGCGGTACGTGAAGACAACCTTGTGCCGCTCCCTGACGAGGTCAGCGACAGCGCCGGCGCATTGGTTGAATGCTTCGCCATTGGAGCACATGCCGTTCGTCGGGCTGAGATCAAGGCTGCACAAAACGTACTGGTGATTGGCGCCGGGCCAATCGGTCTGGCAACAGCAGCCATCGCCCGGGCTAAAGGGGCGCAGGTTGTTGTTGCTGATATTGATAGTCAACGTCGCCAGCACGTTGTGGATAATCTTGCTATTAATGCCTTCGATCCCACACAGGAAGATTTTATTGCCGCGCTTCGTGAAACCTTTGGCGGCGACCTGGCTTGCGTCGTACTTGATGCTACGGGAAATAAAGCCTCGATGAGTCAGGATGTCAATCTTATTCGTCATGGCGGCAAAATTGTTTTCATCGGTTTGTATATCGGTGAACTCGTTATTGACGATCCGACTTTCCATAAAAAAGAGACAACGTTACTCAGTAGTCGCAATGCCACACGGGAAGATTTCACGTTAGTTATTGAACTGATGCGCAGCAATAAAATTCACGAAAACTTAATGAAAAACCAGGAATTTAATTTCTTTAATGTTGGCGAAAATTACCAACGTAACGTTGTAGAAAATAAAAATATGGTCAAGGGTGTGATCACTTTTTAAGGGAACAAAGATGACAACTGTTTATGTCGGTGAAGCAAATTTAAAATCACTGGTACACCACAAATTATATACTGCCGGGCTGGATACTAACACCGCACAACAAGTTACGGATGTTTTAGTACATGCCGATATTACCGGTGTGCATTCTCACGGTGTTATGCGTGTCGAACATTATTGCACTCGCCTTGCTGCCGGAGGGTTAAATAAAACCGCGCAATTTAGTATTGAGCAAATATCACCGTCAGTGGCCATTCTCGACTCTGATGACGGGATGGGGCATTCAGCATTAATTAGCGCCACAGAGCACGCCATCAAACTGGCACAGGAAGAAGGTCTTGGGTTTGTTAGCGTTAAAAACGCCTCTTACTGTGGCGCGTTGTCTTATTTTGCAGAGATGGTCACCAACCAAGGATTGATTGCTATCGTAATGACGCAAACCGATACCTGCGTAGCGCCTCATGGCGGTGCCGAGCGCTTTTTGGGAACTAACCCCATCGCCTTTGGCTTTCCGGTGGAAAGCAGCCACCCGATGATTGTTGATATGGCGACCAGTGCCACTGCTTTTGGCAAAATACTTCATGCAAAAGAAACTGGCAAACACATTGGTGAAGGACTGGCGATAGATAAAGACGGTAATGGCACCACTGATCCGCATAAAATTGAAAACCTGTTACCTTTCGGTCAGCACAAAGGTTCAGGCATTGCGCTGGCTATAGATGCACTGACTGGCGTGCTGATGAATGCGAATTTTGGTAACCATATTGTTCGCATGTATGGCGATTATGACAAGATGCGTAAGCTGGCAAGTTTGGTTATTGCCATCGATCCGAAAAAGCTCGGCAATCCTGTTTTTGCTGAAACTATGGCGCAAATGGTCACGGAACTTCATGCCGTTAAACCGGTTCCCGGCGTTGAAAAAGTATTAGCACCGAACGATCCACAAATGCACTATAAAGAAAAATGTCAGCAGGAAGGTATTCCCGTTCCGGCAGGGATTTTCCATTATCTGACAGAGAATTAATAATCTCTTTTTATTCTAACGATAGAAAAGCGCTGTATTTATCGTTTCTGTTATATTAACCAGGAGCAGGATATGAAAGCACTTCGTCCTCTGACGGCATCGCTTATGCTGTTGACCAGTTGTTTATTAATTTCCAATACCACACTGGCAAAAACAACATTAAAACTCAGTCATAATCAGGATAAAAGCCATGCTGTCCATAAAGCATTAAGCTATTTAGCTGATAAAACCAAAGAATATTCTAATGGTGAACTAGTTATTCGTATTTACCCAAATGCGACATTGGGTAACGAGCGCGAATCACTGGAACTAATGAACTCTGGCGCATTGCAGATGGTGAAAGTGAATGCTGCGTCACTGGAATCTTTCGCCCCGGATTACAGTCTTTTCAGTCTGCCTTTCTTATTCCGCGACCGTGAGCATTATTATCGCGTTCTGCAAAGCGATTTAGGTAAACAAATACTCAAGTCATCAGAAAGCAAAGGTTTTGTGGGTATTACGTATTATGACGGCGGTGCGAGAAGTTTTTATTCCAATAAACCGATTACAAAACCTGAAGATTTAGCAGGAATGAAAATTAGGGTTCAACAAAGCCCCAGCGCCATTGCAATGATGAAAGCACTTGGCGGTGTCGCCACACCGATGGCTCAGGGAGAACTTTACACTGCGCTCCAGCAAGGTGTTGTTGATGGCGGAGAGAACAATACCGTTGTCTATTCTGATATGCGTCACGCCGAGGTGGCAAAAGTCTATTCACGTGATGAACACACCATGGTGCCTGATGTGTTAATTATTAGCACCAATGTGTTGAATAAACTTGGCGACAAAGAGCGTACGGCATTATTAAAGGCAGCCGATGAATCAATGATGCAAATGAAAGATGTCATCTGGCCTGCCGCTGAAAAAGAAGCCTACGACAAAATGAAAGAGATGAACGCAACAGTGGTTGATGTTGATAAATCCGCTTTCAAAGAACGCGTAAAACCGCTATACGATGAATTTAAAGCAAAAGATGCACAATCGGCCAAAAACCTTGAGCAAGTAGAAAGTATGTAACCCTAATGGGCAGGTAATCCCTGCCCTTTCATGGAAGACTTATGCGCACACTCACTCATATTCTTAATAAGATCCTTGCCGGATGCTGCTGTATTATTCTCGCCATTATGGTGTTCTGCGTAACATGGCAAGTTATTGCTCGTTTTATTTTTAACGCTCCCAGCACCGTGCTTGATGAATTTACCCAGATTTTATTTATGTGGATGATTTTACTTGGCGGTGTATATACCGCTGGGTTAAAAAAACATCTGGCGATTGATTTGTTGGCTCAGAAACTTCCTGCGGCATCTGTTCTGACGCTTGACAGTTTTATCCAAATTATTATTACCGTTTTTGCAGTTATTTTTATGATCTATGGAGGAAACATTGTTGTTGAAAAAGCACAACATGTTGGACAAATTTCTCCTGTATTAAAATGGCCGATGGATAAGGTCTATTGGGTTATGCCTGCCAGTGGGCTTATTCTGGTCTGGTATTCAGTGATGAATATTATTGACAACTATCGTAAACGGAATTCTCATTAACGAGGGAAGTATGGACTTTGAATATATCTACCCCGTCTTAATTTTATTTGGCAGTTTTGCCGTCATGCTGGCAATAGGTGTGCCAATTACTTTTGCTATTGGCCTTTCTTCACTGTTATCTATTATTACTGCCTTACCTCCCGATGCCGCCATTTCTGTGATTTCGCAAAAAATGACAGTGGGACTGGATGGCTTTACGTTATTAGCCATTCCCTTTTTCGTGTTAGCCGGAAACATTATGAATACCGGAGGCATCGCCCGACGGCTGGTTAACCTGGCGCAAGCATTAGTTGGACGTCTGCCTGGCTCACTGGCTCATTGTAATATCCTTGCAAACACGCTGTTTGGTGCTATTTCAGGTTCTGCTGTTGCGTCAGCCGCCGCGGTAGGTGGGATTATGTCACCACTGCAGGAAAAAGAGGGCTATGATCCGGCGTTCTCTGCGGCAGTGAATATTGCCTCTGCCCCCATTGGTCTGATGATCCCACCGAGCAATGTGTTGATTGTTTATTCCCTCGCCAGTGGAGGCACTTCTGTTGCAGCGTTGTTCTTAGCTGGATACTTGCCAGGCATTCTCACCGCTGCTGCTTTAATGTTTGTGGCGGCTCTTTATGCACGACGTAACCATTATCCAGTGGCAGAACGCATCAATTTTCGTCAGTTTTTGCAAATATTCCGTGAATCAATACCCAGCCTGATGCTTATTTTTATCATTATTGGCGGTATTATCGCGGGGGTATTTACGCCCACAGAAGCATCGGCAATAGCAGTAATTTATAGTTTATCCCTGGCGATGATTTACCGGGAAATCACCCTTAAGAAGCTCAATGATATTCTGTTAGATTCGGTGGTAACCAGTTCAATTGTTCTGTTACTGGTAGGCTGTTCGATGGGGATGTCATGGGCCATGACGAATGCTGATGTGCCTGAGTTAATCAACGAATTGATTACCAGCGTTTCGGATAACAAATGGGTCATTCTTCTTATCATTAATATTATTCTGTTGATCGTTGGCACCTTTATGGATATCACACCAGCGATCCTGATATTTACACCTATTTTTCTGCCGATCGCCCAACATCTGGGGATAGATCCGATTCACTTCGGCATTATTATGGTTTTCAACTTAACCATCGGTCTTTGCACACCTCCTGTCGGTACCATTCTGTTTGTTGGTTGCAGTATTGGCAAGGTCAGTATCGACAAGGTAATAAAACCATTGCTGCCGATGTTTCTGGCATTGTTTGTGGTGATGGCAATGATTTGTTATTTCCCGCAGCTCAGTCTGATGCTGCCTGGGTTATTTTCAACCTGACAAACAGACGGGCCTGAATGATTCAGGCCCGTCTGTTTACGTCTTTACTCACTGTGAGGACTGCATATCGCCAGGAGATTTAATTGGTCCATTACGGTATCGGATTGACCAACAGCTGCCCTATCGAGCCGCGATCGGCCATTTCCAGCGTCTGGCTATTAAAGTAGAACGGGAAGTGCGCCCAGGAAGGCTGACCGAAATAGACAAGCAGCTCCACTTGTCCGTCGACCCAAACGGTATCTTTCCAGCCTCTGTCTTCCGGGAACGGCATTGCGCCGTTAACGTTGCGGATCTGGAACATCACGCCTTCAATATGGAACGCTTGCGGTTCATCTGCTCGTACGGTCCAGCGCTCCCATGTTCCTTGCTGCGCGGTGACATCAATACGGTTGACGTCCCACAGCTTTCCATTGATACCTGGGTCATCACTCAGACTGATATCACGGCTGCGAATCGGCGAACCGGCCATGATTTCGGTTGGCAGCAGGCGCATCGGAAGACTGTCTGTGACCAGCGGCAGAAGACCGGTTGGGCGCAGCGTTAGCACCAGCGTGGAAACCAGAATGCTGGATGGCTCAAAGAAGCCACGAATACGATCAACAATGCTCGCCGCTTCGCCACAGGTGATAGACACTTCATCACCGTTGCTCATATCCACCAGAATCTCGCGGCGCTCGCCCGGTGCCAGCGAAAGTTGCTTCACCGACACTGGCGCAGGCAGGAATCCCTGATCGCCAGAAATCACATGTAACGGGCGACCATCGCTCATCTGTAGTTGATAGCGACGAGAGTTCGACGCGTTCAGCAGTCGCAAGCGCACCCAACCACGCGAGACTTCAACGTACGGGCTTTGCACACCGTTGACCAATAACGTATCGCCAACAAAGCCGCCGCTTCCTGGCTCGCTGTATTCCGGCGTGCCAAAGTTATCCAGCCTTTTATCCTGGATAATGACTGGAAAATCATCCACGCCATAATGGTTAGGGATTGGCAGCGACTTGCTGACTTCATCTTCCACCAGCCACATTCCGGCAAGGCCGTTATAGACCTGCTGTGCCGTGCGGTTGGGGGTATTGGCGTGATACCACAAGGTCGCTGCGTTCTGGCGAATGGGGAGTACGGGCGCCCAGTCAGCGTTTGGCGACATCATGCGTGCCGGACCGCCCATCAGTGGGCCTGGCACCTGTAGCCCGGCCACCGTCATTGAGACATTTTCTGTCAGTCGGTTGCTGTAAATCAGCTTAACATCATCGCCCTTCCAGACGCGGATAGTCGGCCCAAGATAGCGACCATTGATACCCCAAACCGACGCGCGCGTTCCTGGCGTAAATGACCAGTGCGCACGCTGTACGGTCATAAACAGCGGTTGCCCACGGCGAGATTCAAGCAGCGGCGGAACGGGCAATGGTTGCTGTTGACCGGCTGCGCTGGCCTTCAGGGGGACAGCACCTGCACAGAGTGCAATCCCCGATGCCTGAATGAACTGACGCCGACTGAGTGACATATTTGCTCCATGTAAAACTGGCTAAAGTAATACCGTGCAGGAAAGTGTTCCCGCAAAAAACAGATTGCCGACTTAAACTTTTCCGGCGGCTTCGCGCTCTGCGACTTCTTTATCGAGCTCGGCGATTTTTTGTTCCATTATCGAACGACAATGGGCAGCCAGCTCGCGAACCTGATCTTTACCATATTGACTGACATCAATTGGCGGCAGCATTTCTACGATCACTAAACCATTATTCAGTCGGTTAAGATTAATCTTATTCGAAGTCGTGGAAACACACACGGGAATAATCGGAACGCCTGCGGCAATCGCAGCATGAAATGCCCCTGTTTTAAACGGCAGCAGACCGCGACCACGGCTGCGCGTTCCTTCCGGAAACATCCAGATGGAGATACGGCGTTTTTTGAAATGATTCACCACTTCGGCGATCGTGCCGTGCGCTTTAGTGCGATTGTTTCTGTCGATCAATAAGTTACCGGTTAACCAGTACAACTGCCCAAAGAAGGGGATCCATAGCAAACTCTTTTTACCCACAGTGACTGTCGGCGGCTGCACGATGTTTGATGCCGTCACCATGTCATAGTTGTTCTGGTGGTTAGCGATATAGATAGCATTGCCGTAGCTTTCAGCATCAGCAGGTTTGCGACATTCGACCTTCAGGCCGTACAGCGGCGCAAGACGACCAAACATATGCCCGAAGGTAGCCACATGCTTCGGATTACGCGGGCTGAAAAGGCAGTAAATAGAGCCGAATACACAGACTAAGATGCTGTAAATAACGGTAATAATAAGACGAAAGATATATAGCATAACACCCTCTGAAGATCTGAGAGACTGGCATTGTACGTCACCTGAAATCAGGTTAGGGCATTGTTAAAAGCCGCTCTCTGGAAAAACGTATTGTTAATCGCAACGCATGAATAAACAACGGTTTCAAGGGAATTTTTATTGTTTATACAGACTAAATGCGGCACCGGATGACGACTTCAACGTTTCATCCGGTTCACCTTTTTGACAGGAGAAGGTATGGCCCTCTCCTGCATTTTACTCTTCGTTGTCAGCACGCCGCGGGGAGTCAATCTCGACACGGTCAATACGCTGCAAACCACGCATCAAGGTGCCGCGACGGCCACGCTCACCGGTCACTTTCAGCAACTCTTCCGGGCGCAGTTTAATTTTGCGTTTCCCGACATGAATCGTCAGCGTACTTTGTGGGGGCAGGACATATAGATGTGCAAGACCATCCTCGCCACGAGCGGCTTCTGCCGACGGGATGTTAATGATCTTGTTGCCTTTACCCTTCGACAGTTGCGGGAGCTCACTGACCGGGAACATCAGCATACGTCCAGCCAGAGTGATCGCCAGCAACATATCGGAAGGATCCTGAATCACCACTGGCGGCATAACATGCGCGTTTTCTGGCAGAGTAATCAGTGCCTTACCTGCACGGTTACGCGCCACCAGATCGTTAAAGGTACAGACGAATCCGTAACCTGCATCGGAAGCCATCAACAGTTTCTGATCGTCGCTTTCCATTAGCATGTGATCAACGGTAGCACCTGGCGGCAACGTCAGTTTACCGGTGAGCGGTTCGCCCTGACCACGCGCTGAGGGCAGCGTAATGGGGTCGATGGCGTAGCTGCGTCCGGTAGAGTCAACAAACACCACAGGCTGGTTACTCTTGCCTTTCACCGCAGCTTTGAAACTATCACCTGCTTTGTAGTTCAGACCTGGGGCGTCGATATCATGGCCTTTGGCACTACGCACCCAGCCCATCTGCGACAACACAATGGTAACCGGCTCAGACGGCAACATGTCGTGCTCGCTCATCGCTTTCGCTTCTTCGCGTTCCTGCAGCGGCGAACGGCGATCGTCACCATACGCTTGTGCGTCGGCCTGTAGCTCTTTTTTCAGCAGGTTATTCATTTTGCGCTCGGAAGCCAGAATGCCTTGCAACTGATCGCGCTCTTTTTCCAGCTCGTTCTGCTCACCGCGAATCTTCATCTCTTCCAGTTTGGCGAGGTGGCGCAGTTTCAGTTCGAGAATCGCTTCCGCCTGAGTTTCCGTAATGCCGAAGCGCGACATCAGCGCCGGTTTCGGTTCATCTTCATTACGAATGATCTCAATCACTTCGTCGATGTTGAGAAATGCCACCAGCAAACCTTCGAGGATATGCAGGCGCTTGAGGACTTTCTCCAGACGATAGTTCAGACGGCGGCGTACGGTATCACGACGGAACACCAGCCATTCGGAGAGGATTTCCCGCAGATTTTTCACCGCAGGACGCCCATCCAGACCGATCATATTGAGGTTAATACGATAGCTCTTTTCCAGATCGGTGGTGGCGAAGAGGTGATTCATCACCTGCTCCATATCCACGCGGTTGGAACGCGGCACGATCACCAGACGGGTCGGGTTCTCGTGGTCAGATTCATCGCGCAGATCGTCAACCATCGGCAGCTTCTTGTTGCGCATTTGCGCAGCAATCTGTTCCAGTACGCGCGCGCCAGAAACCTGATGCGGTAGTGCGCTGATAACCACCGCGCCATCTTCTTTCTTCCACACCGCGCGCATACGCACAGAACCGCGACCGTTTTCGTAGATTTTGCGGATCTCCGCTCGGGAGGTAATGATTTCCGCTTCGGTCGGGTAGTCCGGTCCCTGCACGATATCCAGTAACTGGTCGAGCGTGGTATTGGGCTGCTCAATTAAGGCGATTGCCGCCTGCGCGACTTCACGCAGGTTGTGCGGCGGAATATCCGTCGCCATGCCGACGGCAATGCCAGTGGTGCCGTTAAGTAAAATATTCGGCAAGCGGGCAGGGAGCATTTTCGGCTCTTGCAACGTGCCGTCGAAGTTTGGCACCCAATCCGCCGTTCCTTGCCCCAGTTCACTTAATAAAAGCTCGGAATATTTCGACAGGCGGGATTCGGTGTAACGCATTGCTGCGAACGATTTCGGATCGTCCGGCGCCCCCCAGTTCCCCTGCCCGTCCACCAGCGGATAACGGTAAGAGAATGGCTGCGCCATCAGCACCATCGCTTCATAGCAGGCGCTGTCGCCATGCGGATGGTATTTACCCAGTACGTCACCGACAGTACGAGCCGACTTTTTAAATTTGGCGGTAGCATTCAGGCCCAGTTCTGACATCGCATACACAATGCGGCGTTGAACGGGTTTCAGACCATCACCAATAAACGGCAACGCACGGTCCATGATCACGTACATGGAGTAGTTTAAGTAGGCGTTCTCCGTAAACTCATGCAGCGCAAGGCGCTCTGCCATATCGCTCATTAATTCTGATTCCTCAACTTATTCGCCAGCCTTCAAAGGGGCAATATTGCTGGAGATACTACATTATCTGCCGCGTCGAGTCACAGGAGATCAGCGTCATTAGCGCCGCCGGACGTGCTCCGGCGGCGATAAAGGCATCAATGTGCCTTGATATACAACTCTTTGCTGTAAACATAATCCTGAGGATTATGCAGCGGGAAACCGCCAACGTAGGGTTTAAGCAGTTTGATCAGCAGTTGATAGTAGATGGGAATGAGCGGAGCCTGCTGGTTGATAATGGCCTCGGCCTGTTGATACAGCACGTTACGTTTCCCCGCATCAGTGGTTTGCGCCGCCTGATTCAATATCGCGTCATACTGCGTGTTTTTCCAGTGACCGACGTTCTCTTCACTATCGCTTTTAAGCGTGTTCAGGAAAGTGGAAGCATCATTGTACGTCGCATCCCACGACTGCCGCGACAACATGAAATCACCGCTACGCCGGGCATCAAGATACGTTTTCCACTCCATCGTGCGCAGCGTCACCTGTGCGCCAAGCCATTTTTTCCATTCGGAAGACAAGGCTATCGCCGTTTTCTCA
Source organism: Escherichia sp. E2586 (assembly GCF_005781105.1). Taxonomy (NCBI): domain Bacteria; kingdom Pseudomonadati; phylum Pseudomonadota; class Gammaproteobacteria; order Enterobacterales; family Enterobacteriaceae; genus Escherichia; species Escherichia sp. E2586. The sequence continues at coordinate 67,792 of NZ_VATN01000007.1, read as the reverse complement.
TGCAGATCGTATTTGTTGTAGAACAGTTCAAAGCGTAGCGGGTGAGAGGCGTCGTATCCCGCCTGTTTCAGCAAGGCTTTTGCCATCGCGACGCGCTCACTCATTGGCTGTTGCAATTCATCGAACGTCGCCGCACTAAAAACTTCTATCTCTGGCGGCGTCAGCGTGGTTGCAGGCGTTCGCAGTCCGAGTACCTTTTGCGCGATTAACGACCTGTCGACCGTCAGATATAGCGCCCGCCGGACACGAACATCGTCAAACGGCGGTTTCTGCATATTGAAGTTGTAATATTCGCTGTTCAGACGCGGGATAATCTGCAACTCGCCTGGCAACGATTTTTCGATAGCAGGAATTTGCTGCGCCGGAACCCAGGCCAGATCGACCTCTCCCGCGCGATAGCGGTTATAGCCAGTGACCGAATTATCCAGCGCCAGATACTCGACCTGCTGCAAAACGGTATGCTCTGCATCGCGGTACTTAGAATTTTTGCGAGCAGTAATCTTTTCGTTAACGACCCACTTATCAAGCACAAAGACACATTTGGCTCACAAGATTCCCCATCACACCAACGGCACATAAACATCCGTTTCCAGTCGCTGCTCTGTCATCCCTTCGGCAAGATTGGTGTAGTGAAACAGGAGCGGTGCTTTACGCATTTTCTCACCACTTTCAGGAAGCCAGCGGCGAATGATGGCCCAGATGGTATGAGATATGTTATCCGGATTGCCAACATGGCGGGCAACGGCATAGCGTCCCGAAGTAAGTTCACCATTACTCACGCCATAACGATTCTCCGGAATCGGTTCGTTAACGCTGCCGCAGATATCAAAGCGAAACGCATCTGGTGAGGTGGTGGCAGGATCGTCCCAGGCGACGCCAAAGGTCTGGCTTTGATTAACAGGGGAAAGCCCCGTCTCTTTGCGCCACATGATAAATTTCGCCACGCTGTAGTTGAGCAACTCAGGACTACCGCGATGCGGCAAAATCGCCACATGGGTGGATGGAAAATCGATAACACTTACTTTCAAGGTCTGGTTTTTCATTTTGCCTCCCTGCGAAATTATTCCCGGGAACGCGTCCCGGGAGCGGTAAAATTACGGGTTTACTTTGCGGATCTGTTTAACGTCAATTTCAACAGAGTTCCAGTCTTTATCCACTTCGCCCTGAATCTCAACCGTATCTTTCGGCGTTACCGTCACACCGTTCCAGCGTTTATGGTCGATATCTACATTGATGGTGCCGCTGGCATCTTTGAACAGGTACAGATCGTCAGAGATGCGCTCAACGATATTGCCACGCAGAGTTACCCAGGTGTCGTCACGCAGAGATTTCGCGTTTTCTACGTTAGTTACGCTGCCGTTCGGCCCCTGGAATCCTCCGGTCTGACTTTGTGTTGCCGATGGGCCAGAAAAACCCCCCTGCTCTGCTGCCATTACCGGTGCGCTGCACAGGGCCATTACTGCAATTGCTGCTGCGAATTTTTTCATGTTTGTTACTCCCTTTAATGTCTGTTTCCGAGCATTAAACAAGATAGTCCTTAACAACTTCTTAAGGAAAAAAAAGAAAATTTAGGGCTGTACAGAGCACGTTACAACACGGTTTACTTGCAACAAATACAGTTATCGCAGGGATGAAAAGATGCGAATTTTACTGATAGAAGATGACATGCTGATTGGCGATGGCATCAAAACAGGTCTGAGTAAGATGGGTTTTAGCGTCGACTGGTTTACGGAAGGTCGTCAGGGAAAAGAGGCGCTCTATAGCGCACCTTACGACGCGGTAATTCTGGATTTAACCTTACCGGGCATGGATGGCCGCGATATTTTGCGCGAATGGCGAGAAAAAGGTCAACGTGAGCCGGTACTGATCCTGACCGCGCGCGACGCACTGGCGGAGCGCGTAGAAGGTTTGCGCCTGGGGGCCGACGATTATCTGTGCAAACCTTTTGCGCTGATAGAAGTCGCCGCCCGGCTGGAAGCCCTGATGCGTCGAAGCAACGGGCAAGTCAGTAATGAGTTACACCACGGCAACGTAATGCTTGACCCCGGCAAACGTATCGCCACCCTGGCAGGTGAACCCTTAACGTTAAAACCAAAAGAATTTGCCCTGCTGGAACTCCTGATGCGCAACGCCGGTCGGGTACTGCCGCGCAAACTGATTGAAGAAAAACTGTATACCTGGGACGAAGAGGTCACCAGCAATGCCGTCGAAGTGCATGTGCATCATCTGCGGCGCAAACTCGGCAGTGACTTTATTCGTACCGTTCATGGTATAGGCTACACATTAGGTGAGAAATGAAATTTACCCAACGCCTTAGTCTGCGAGTCAGGCTGACGCTGATCTTTTTGATTCTGGCCTCGGTGACCTGGCTGCTTTCCAGTTTTGTCGCCTGGAAGCAAACAACGGATAACGTCGACGAGTTGTTCGATACCCAGTTAATGCTGTTTGCCAAACGGTTAAGTACGCTCGATCTCAACGAAATCAATGCGGCAGATCGTATGGCAAGAGCGCCGAAGAAATTCAAACACGGTCATGTAGATGATGATGCGCTAACCTTTGCCATCTTTACCCACGATGGAAAAATGGTGCTCAACGATGGCGACAACGGGGAGGATATTCCCTATCACTATCAACGTGAAGGATTTACTAACGGTCAACTGGTAGATGAAGATGATCCCTGGCGTTTTGTTTGGATGACGTCGTCTGATGGTAAATACCGCATTGTTGTAGGTCAGGAATGGGAATACCGTGAAGACATGGCGCTGGCGATTGTCGCCGGGCAATTGATCCCGTGGCTCGTTGCGTTACCCATTATGTTAATCATCATGATGGTACTGCTGGGTCGTGAACTCTCGCCGCTGAACAAACTGGCGCTTGCGCTACGTTTGCGCGATCCCGACTCAGAAAAACCACTTAACACCGCAGGTGTACCCAGCGAAGTGCGTCCACTGGTCGAGTCGCTGAATCAACTTTTCGATCGTACACATGCGATGATGATCCGTGAGCGGCGCTTTACCTCTGATGCAGCTCACGAACTGCGCAGCCCATTAACGGCGCTGAAAGTGCAAACCGAAGTCGCACAGCTTTCCGATGATGATCCACAGGCACGGAAAAAAGCACTAATGCAATTACATTCCGGGATCGATCGCGCTACCCGCCTGGTTGATCAGTTGCTCACCCTGTCGCGGCTCGACTCACTGGATAACCTTCAGGACGTCGCGGAGATCCCGCTTGAAGACCTCCTGCAATCGTCAGTGATGGATATTTACCATACGGCGCAGCAGGCAAAAATTGACGTGCGGCTGACGCTCAATGCCCACGGCATCAAACGCACCGGGCAACCGCTATTGCTAAGTCTACTGGTCCGAAATCTGCTGGATAACGCAGTACGTTACAGTCCACAGGGCAGCGTGGTGGACGTCACTCTGAATGCAGATAATTTCACCGTAAGAGACAACGGCCCCGGTGTGACACCAGAGGCACTGGCGCGAATTGGTGAACGTTTCTACCGCCCCCCTGGACAAACCGCTACCGGCAGCGGGCTTGGGCTGTCGATTGTCCAGCGAATCGCCAAATTGCATGGCATGAATGTTGTGTTTGGGAATGCGACACAAGGTGGATTTGAGGCGAAGGTGAGCTGGTAGTGCATATGTCTATGAGAGCCGTTTAAACAGCTCTCATAGATATTCTTAATAGCAAAATATAAGCTGTCCCCAAAAAAGCCACCAACCACAAACCAGACAAATAACGAGCGAGAATACATATAGCCAAAACTCGAACATTTCCCGAACAAAGAGTTTTCTTAAGATGATAATAATAAGTGGCGTCAGAAGAAAAAACGCGGTTATCACTGCTTGTAATATACGTTCTTCGCCTGATACGGAAGGTATATTGCAAATATTGTCTCCCGACTCAAGCATCCAGTCATACTCATTGAAAGCAAAAAAAGCATCTATTAACCAATAAGTAAGCATTATATATAACAGAGCTTCAAATATTGATAGTAGTTTTTTCTTTAACATCTCTAATTACTCATTAATCAATTTTTTGATATGTTCTCTAATCTCTAACAACCTCATACCATAAGAGATGAATTTATAATCATCTGTATCACGTGCAGGCACATTATTAATTAAATAAACAAAAAAATCCAAATCTCGTTCAACACCACGATTATATCTAATACCAGCCATAATATACTGTTCATTCGTCATATACAGTGTTGCCGAAGAGGGATAATCAAAAAGGGCAAGATCTCTTAAATGAGTAGCAGCAATTTGAAAGGTAAAATCATCTTCCATTAGGCACGTCGCTAACTCTAACTGATTTCTGGTAGTTAATTCAGAAGGATCAAGACCTAGAGTAATCGCTGCGGTTCGTATTTGTATACCCATTGAGCCAAATGATGTTTTATTTTCAGGCATATCTAACAATCCGATCATTCTTTTTGTTTCATATATCTGAAACTTATAATTTTCAGGCATACCTCCTGACTCAATCCAGGCCACACCGCCAAGTAATTCTGGACGGATCCCAGCGGCATATGCATGTTTAATTATTTTGTCCCTATTATATTGTACATATGCATCTTTATAAGCATTTAAATAATATACTCCTGAACGGCGGCTCGAATCATTTTTTCCTAACTTCCAGAGTAAAACGTCCATTTCATCCCATTTACGGAACTTCGTTTGTGGAATTGTACAATACCTATTTTTTATAGTCAGCTCGCTTTTCATATTTAAAAAACCCTTTCATCCCAACAACTATATGATTCCGTACTCGCAACATGGTGCTTCCATGTTATATTTTTATAATTAAGAACAATGACCTCTTCCGGTTGATTACCCGCGTGTGTAATTGAGTGTGGATAACAAGTCAGAATATTCAATAAATGTGCCCCTTGCAATTCAATTGTGTAAAACCTTTCAATACAACCGCCAGAATTAAGTCTATAAAAATTAAATGCAGCTGATAACTCTTCATTTTCAGAAAGAGCAGCATTTAATAAAGGAGAGGATTTATCTATTGGCTTATAAAATTTTATGGGATGATGTACTACATTATATTCTCGACTTAAAGAATGGTCGAACTGTAAAACAAAGATTTCATCCTGATGATTTATTTGATATTTATTACCAATAGATGCATACGAACCACAGCCCTCAGAGATCAAACCTTGTATTTTTCCTTTAATTGATAAATATATGATATTTGACATATATATTCTCCATAATTATTTTCCCGAAAAACTCCTGTATCATTTGCATAATACATCTCTCCTGTAGGAGCTTATGGGAAGTCGATTTCAGTATTGTCATTTTCAGAAAATATTTATCCTGCATCGGTGAGTCAGAGCAAAATCAAACTTTTGCAAAATTCGCAAAAGACTTTGCACATTTTGCTAATTTCACCGCACCGCTCTGTGACGTACTATAGTCGGCAAACGTCTCACCTTGAGGATAAAAAATGAGCAACATCCTGATTATCAACGGCGCGAAAAAATTCGCCCACTCCAATGGTCAACTGAACGACACCCTGACCGAAGTCGCGGATGGCACGCTGCGCGACCTCGGGCATGATGTCCGCATCGTTCGCGCCGACAGCGACTACGATGTCAAAGCCGAAGTACAAAACTTTCTCTGGGCTGATGTGGTGATCTGGCAGATGCCAGGCTGGTGGATGGGCGCACCGTGGACGGTGAAGAAATATATCGATGATGTGTTCACCGAAGGTCACGGCACGCTGTATGCCAGCGATGGTCGTACCCGCAAAGATCCGTCGAAAAAATACGGTTCTGGCGGCCTGGTACAGGGCAAAAAATATATGCTTTCCCTGACCTGGAACGCACCAATGGAAGCCTTCACCGAAAAAGACCAATTCTTCCACGGCGTTGGCGTTGACGGCGTGTATCTGCCGTTCCATAAAGCAAACCAATTCCTGGGTATGGAACCGCTGCCGACATTTATCGCTAATGATGTGATAAAAATGCCTGATGTTCCCCGCTATACTGAAGAATATCGCAAGCATCTTGTAGAGATTTTTGGTTAACTAGGGCTCTGGCTTTAGAAGGAGTTAACCATGATTACAGTAATCGCAGAAATCCGTACTCGTCCTGGTCAACATCACCGTCAGGCGGTATTGGATCAATTTGCTAAAATCGTTCCAACCGTACTGAAGGAAGAAGGTTGCCACGGCTATGCGCCGATGGTGGATTGCGCTGCTGGCGTGAGTTTCCAGTCTATGGCGCCGGACTCTATCGTGATGATTGAGCAGTGGGAAAGTATCGCGCATCTTGAAGCGCACTTGCAGACCCCGCACATGAAAGCGTACAGCGAGGCCGTAAAAGGCGATGTGCTGGAGATGAATATCCGCATCCTGCAACCGGGGATTTAACCTTCCTGAAAAGAGGCCGGTGTTGCTACCGGCCTCAGGTCAGATTAGCCATTCTTTCTTCCCGTTTTCAAACCCCGATGGAAATCGTTAATTCGCTTAATGGTTTTAACCGCACGCTGCGGCATCGCGGAAGCCACCGACCAGACAATCATTTCCAGACACAACAATACCGTACCATGTAGTGGCGTTTTCCCCTTTTCATCCCCGCGCGGAACATGAATCACGATACTGGCGTCTTTGCTAAAACGTGAATCCAGCGCGTTTGTCAGCAAAATAACAGGGATCCCCAGCCGTCTCGCTTCACGCAGCGTTGTCAGCCCTTCCCGGTGCGCAGATTTTTGCGCCATCATGATCAGAACATCACCTCGCTGAAGCGCGATCAATTGCTCGGCAAGGCCAATACCCGTACGGTTTAGCGCCGTGGCAGGCAAGCCTATGCGGTTGAATAGTCGTGCGGTATAGTCCGCCAGAATACCCGAAGCGCCAATGCCAAAAATTGCGACTTGCCGTGCCTGCACCAACAACGCTACCGCTTGCGCAAGCGCGTGGCGGTTTTCAGGCTCTGACAGGACATTACAGGTATACAAATGCCCTTCAAGAACAAAGTCGATTGCGGTGTTAACATCGCTCGTCAAGTTACTCACCGTCGTAGACATCTTTTCGCTGGAACTAAGGGCTGGACCAAGCCACTGTTCCAGAGTGCGTTTCAGATCACGCAGCCCGGCAAACCCCAGGGCCTGGATAGCCCGAATCACTGTGGCATCGGAAGTGTTCAACGTGGCCGCAATTTCCATCGCCGTTTGCTCGAGTACCACTTCACGATGCTCATTAATGTAGCTGGCGACAGCTCTTAACCCAGGCGTTAACTGACTCGCGCGAGTGCGAAAACGCTCACCATAAATATCAACCCGCGTTTTGTCTTTCTGAATCATTTGGCCTCCGGTAGAGGTCGTCCCGCAATTTGTGATTGTATCTGCGCAGCCATCAGCCCCAGAGATGCAAAGGAGTTAGAAATCGCCTCTTCACGAGAAATCAACACATAGCGTCCTGAACGACAGGCCGTCAGAAACTGACACCACCCCGGCATGACTTTTTCCATTGCTGCCAGCTCATCCTGAGGTTTACCACCGGTGTCACCGCGCCAGGTTGCAAAAACAAAATCGGCATCCAGTTCAGGCAAACGCTCCGCGCTCACATCCATTCGCCCACCTTCAGGAATGCTCTCAATCAGCGGTGGAAAGCGAAAACCAGCATCGCGTAATACCCGCCCCAGCGAATGATAGCTATGCATCACATTAATTTTTCCCTGATTTGCCTGAATCACCGATACCGTTATTTTTTGGCTGTCCAGCGTCGCCTTCAGCGCATTGATTTGTGCCTGATAGCGGCGTTCAAGTATCGCCAGCTGCGCCTGTGTTCCTGTAAGTTCTGCCAGCTTGCGGTAGATTTCTGGCGCCCCCCCTTTGAGATGATCAATGCTCACCGTGGGCGCAATTTTTTCCAGTTGTTCAATAGGCGTATTACGGGTCGGTTCTGTGATGATCAGGTCAGGCTTTGCCGCCACAATCGCTTCAATATCAATGTCGGCTGTTCCAATGAAGGCGATCGATGAATTATCGAAGTCGACACCTGTCAGTAATGCGCCTGATCGAATGAAATGGCTACCGTCAGGCCGTGTTCGCCCGTGGCTGGCGACAGGAGGTACACCAAGCTCAATCAGAGGAATAGTGATATCAAGATCGTGTAAAGAGACAATTCTCTTTGGATGAGCAGGAACAGTGACTTTGCGCCCTAAATCATCGGTAAAGACCTGAACAGGTTCTGTCGCGCGGGCAAAAAATGACAACAGTATCAGCAGTGAAAAAAATAAACGCATATAACTCCCGTTAAAAACTGTTCCTGCGCTGCCAGAGCAGTAGCAAAAAGAATGGTCCACCAATCAATGAAATAATGATTCCGGCAGGCAGTTGCAAAGGCAAAAAAGCCAAACGACCAATGCTATCCGCCAGGATGACTAACAACGCCCCCGATACGGCGCTCCCCAGCAGTAATGTCGTCTGCCCGCCACGTAGAATAAAACGTGATATATGGGGTGCTATCAATCCGACAAAACCGATGTTACCAACACACGAAACGCAGACGGCTGTCAGGATTATTGGTGCGGCTACACGTAACAACGCCAGACGAGAACTATTCACCCCTAACCCAGTTGCAACCTGATGACCAAGCAGAGCGATATCCGCCGTCCTGGCGGTGAACAGCAATAAAAGAGCGGCTGGCAACATCCAACAGGCTGAAATACCGACTAACATCCAGTTAGCTGCATGCAGGCTTCCCGATAACCACATCAATGCAGTTTGTACATCTCGAACATCTGCAGTGGTCATAAATACACCGATACCGGCGGCGAAAAACCAGGAAACACCAATGCCAATCAGAACAAATCGCGGGCGGGAAATATCGCGCGCACAAAAAATCACGATTAAAGCCACCAACAAGCCACCAGCAAGACCAGCCACTGGACGCCAGAACATTCCCAGCATTGGAAACTGGAAGATCAGCCACAGCACCGCCACGCTACATCCTTCTTTGACGCCGATTAAACCGGGATCGGCAAGGCCGTTACGCGCAATGGATTGCATCGCTGCCCCCGCCATACCTAACATGGCTCCGCATAGCAATGCCATGATGACTCTCGGCAAGCGAATATCCTGCACAATATAACGTGCGTCTGTGCTTACGTTTTCTGGAGCAAACAACGCTCGCCCTACTTCCGATGCCGGGATAGAGAAAGAGCCATGCATCAGACCGAATATCAGTATTCCAACCGCAAACAGAAACAGCCCACCAAGCAACACCAGATTTTTAGGGCGTACCAGCGTCGAAAACTTACCAACACGTAGTGGGCGTAGCCCGACGTTCATTATCCGACTCATTTGAACATCCTCGTCGCCATAATGACAAAAACGGGCGCACCAACTAACGCCGTCATGACACCGGTCGCTAACTCATGGGGCGTGAAAAGCGTCCGGGCAATAATATCTGCCAGTAATAACAATAAGGCGCCGATACAAGCTGAAAGAGGGAGCAGAACGCGCAGATCCGCTGATACCAGACGCCGGACAATCTGCGGTACCAACAGGCCGACAAAGCCAATGGGGCCAGCAATCGATACGGCTGCGCCACAGAGCAACGCGATCGCAAGCAGGGTGAATGTTCGCGTGCGTAGTACCGAGACGCCCAGACCTTGCGCCATGCGATCGCCCAGAGCCAGCATATTAAGAGAGGGCGCGAGGTAAAGGGCTAATACAAATCCCCCCAGAGAAAACCAGCCGGACGTACCCAACGTCGCCCAATCCTGCCCTGCTAAATCACCTGCTAGCCATGTCCGCATCGCCAGCAGCGTTTGTTCGTCAAGAATCAGGATTGCCGCCGTTATTGAGGACACGAACGCCGATAGCGCCACGCCGCATAAAGTAACTTTCATTGGCGTTAACCCTGAACGCCCTGCGGAGGAAAGCAGCAATATCAACAGGAACAATAACGCGCCTCCCGCAGATGCCAGCAGTGGACGTCCAACAGGAAAGGCCAGTCCAAGCGCGCTGGCGGCAACGACAGCGAGGGCGGCTCCGGCATTTAAGCCTAAAATATGTGGCTCTCCCAATGGGTTACGAATGACAGCCTGCAACAAAGCACCAGCAACACCAAGAGAAGCACCGGTGAGCAATGCTGCAGCTAAACGCGGCAAACGGAGTCTTACAATTACGTTGTGATCGAAGTTTTGCGGTTCAAAATGAAGAAATGCCTGCAACACCGTTTGTGGTGCAATAAATCGGGCACCAATCCCTGGATATACCACGCATCCCACCAACAGTAAGGCGAGGAAAAAAACAGTAACCAGCCCCGTGCGCATCATACTTTTTCTACACCACGAAACGGCATGAAGAACGGTTTCCCCGTCAGAGGATTTATTGATGCGTGAACATCAACGTCAAAAACCGCTTTTACCAGCTCAGGCGTGCAATATTCCCCCTCATTTAACACACGCACCACTTTCCCCTGGCGTAAAAATATCAGCGTATCGCCATAATTCACGGCAAAATTCAGATCATGCAACACCACGACGACAGTACGCCCGTGATGACGCGTTAAATCATGTAATAACTCAAGAATTTCAACCTGATAACGTAAATCAAGCCAGGTTGTGGGTTCATCCAGCAGGATATAAGGCGTCTTTTGCGCCAACACCATCGCAATCCAGCAACGCTGGCGCTGCCCACCAGAGAGTTTTTCAACAGGTAAATGTGCAAACTCCTGCGTACCGGTTAATTTCAGAGCCTCTTCTACCGCCAGCTCATCGGCGTCGCTCCATTGACGTATGAAATTTTGCCAGGGAAAACGCCCACGCGACACCAGTTCATAAACGGTTAAGCCCTCCGGCAATAATGGCGACTGCGGCAAGATCCCAAGTCTACGGGATAACGCTTTCGTTGGTTGCTCGTGAATCGCTTTACCATCCAGCAATATCGCGCCGCCCATGGGTTGCAAGATACGTGCAATGGTGCTGAGCAACGTCGACTTTCCACAGCCGTTTGCCCCAACCAGAACGGTCATTTTTTCTGTGGGAACGGAGAAAGAAACACCATCAACAATGATTTTCTTGTGATACCCGGCAGAAACATTGTCGAGGATCAGCCCCTGCCCTTTTGCGTTATGTGCCACGTGTACGCCAACTTAATCAAAGACAAACAAAAATAAAACTCATTCTCCTTTGAGAGTTTGACGCCACAAAATGTAGTAGTCAAGAAGTTAAAAGCCATACAAAAACAAGGTAAATAACAGGTGAAATATTTTTAAAAATAAAAACAAAACCATTAAATATTAATAAGTTACCATCAATTTAATTGCATTAACCTCTCATAAAAACACATGTAGCAATTTTTTGTTATTTCTAATTTACTACTACATCACCGCATGATTGAATGATTCTCAATTACATATCCGATGGCGAAATAACAAACGGATAGTGCTTAGTGAGCAACAAGAAACAATTTTCACTCGCGACAATCCGTGAGTTTTTGGGATAACAGACTAAATGGCTAAGTTCACACCTTCATTCTCAGGAATCAAAGGTCGGGCGCTCTTTTCACTGCTCTTTGCAGCACCGATGATTCATGCAACCGACACTGTAACGACCAAAGATGGCGAAACAATCACTGTTACAGCGGATGCAAATACCGCAACTGAGGCGACCGATGGTTATCAACCCCTGAGCACCTCCACGGCGACATTAACCGATATGCCGATGCTGGATATCCCGCAGGTGGTCAATACGGTTAGCGATCAGGTTCTGGAAAATCAGAATGCGACGACGCTGGATGAGGCGCTTTATAACGTCAGTAACGTGGTACAGACCAATACATTAGGCGGAACTCAGGACGCCTTTGTACGTCGTGGGTTTGGTGCTAACCGGGATGGCTCCATCATGACCAATGGTCTGCGAACCGTACTTCCTCGTAGCTTCAACGCTGCAACTGAACGTGTGGAAGTGCTAAAAGGTCCGGCCTCCACGCTGTATGGCATTCTCGATCCTGGCGGACTGATTAACGTCGTGACAAAGCGCCCGGAAAAAACATTCCATGGTACTGTCTCAGCCACTTCCTCCAGTTTTGGCGGAGGCACTGGGCAACTGGATATCACAGGCCCCATTGAAGGTACTCAGCTGGCATATCGCCTGACGGGGGAAGTGCAAGATGAAGATTACTGGCGGAATTTCGGTAAAGAGCGCAGCACATTTATTGCCCCATCACTCACCTGGTTTGGTGATAATGCAACAGTAACCATGCTCTATTCACATCGGGATTATAAAACGCCGTTCGATCGTGGAACGATTTTCGACCTTACGACGAAACAGCCCGTCAACGTTGATCGAAAAATACGTTTCGACGAACCGTTTAATATTACAGATGGTCAGTCCGATCTGGCGCAACTCAACGCAGAATATCATCTCAATAGCCAGTGGACAGCGCGCTTTGATTACAGCTACAGCCAGGATAAATACAGCGATAATCAGGCTCGTGTTACCGCGTATGATGCAACGACAGGAACGCTGACACGGCGTGTTGATGCAACTCAGGGATCTACCCAGCGTATGCATTCTACTCGTGCGGATCTGCAAGGGAATGTTGATATTGCTGGATTCTATAATGAGATTCTGGGTGGGGTGTCATATGAATATTATGATCTTCTGCGCACAGATATGATTCGCTGTAAAAACGCTAAAGATTTCAATATCTACAACCCCGTTTATGGCAATACCAGCAAATGCACAACGGTTTCGGCGTCGGACAGTGATCAGACGATCAAACAGGAGAGCTACTCAGCTTATGTACAGGATGCGCTCTATCTGACAGATAACTGGATTGCTGTCGCCGGGCTCCGCTATCAGTATTACACGCAATATGCGGGTAAAGGCCGTCCTTTTAATGTCAATACTGACAGCCGCGATGAACAATGGACGCCCAAACTGGGGTTAGTCTACAAACTGACGCCATCGGTATCTTTATTTGCCAATTATTCGCAAACATTTATGCCGCAATCGTCAATTGCCAGCTACATTGGCGATCTTCCACCGGAATCATCTAATGCTTACGAAGTCGGGGCAAAATTCGAGCTGTTCGATGGTATAACCGCAGATATTGCGCTGTTTGATATCCATAAACGTAATGTGTTGTATACCGAAAGTATTGGTGATGAAACCATCGCCAAAACGGCGGGCCGCGTTCGTTCAAGAGGGGTAGAAGTCGACCTTGCAGGAGCATTAACAGAAAACATTAATATCATTGCCAGCTACGGCTATACCGATGCTAAGGTTCTGGAAGATCCTGATTATGCAGGAAAACCATTGCCGAATGTTCCTCGTCATACCGGTTCGCTATTCCTGACCTATGACATTCATAACATGCCTGGCAATAACACACTGACGTTTGGCGGTGGCGGACATGGCGTAAGCCGTCGTTCGGCAACCAATGGGGCTGACTATTATCTGCCAGGCTATTTTGTTGCCGATGCCTTCGCCGCATACAAAATGAAATTGCAGTATCCAGTCACTCTGCAATTAAACGTCAAAAACCTGTTTGATAAAACGTATTACACCTCTTCCATCGCCACAAATAATCTGGGTAATCAGATTGGCGATCCGCGTGAAGTACAATTCACGGTGAAAATGGAATTTTGATAAAAAAAGCCCGGTATACGCGTGTATACCGGGCTATGTTTTATTCTCCTGACGGGAAGATCATCAGACCTCAATCTCCGCCATGTCACCTTTCTCTTGCAACCAGTTACGGCGGTCTTCCGAGCGTTTCTTCGCCAGCAGCATGTCCATCATCGCGTCGGTACGCTGATCGTCTTCATCGTCGATGGTCAACTGCACCAGACGGCGAGTGTTCGGGTCGAGCGTGGTTTCACGTAGTTGCAGCGGGTTCATTTCACCCAGACCTTTAAAACGCTGGACATTTGGCTTGCCTTTCTTGCGTTTTAATTGTTCGAGCACGCCCTCTTTCTCTTCTTCCGTCAAGGCGTAATAGACCTCTTTACCAAGGTCAATGCGGTAGAGCGGTGGTAGCGCTACATATACGTGACCGTGTTTCACCAGCGTACGGAAGTGTTTTACAAACAAGGCGCAGAGCAACGTGGCAATGTGCAGACCATCGGAGTCAGCATCCGCCAGGATACAGATCTTGCCATAACGCAGTTGGCTAAGATCGTCGCTGTCAGGATCGATACCGATCGCTACCGAAATATCGTGTACTTCCTGTGAGGCCAGCACTTCGTCGGAAGAAACTTCCCAGGTGTTAAGGATCTTACCTTTCAGCGGCATGATCGCCTGATATTCACGATCGCGCGCCTGCTTGGCAGATCCGCCTGCAGAGTCCCCTTCCACAAGGAACAGTTCGGTACGGTTAAGATCCTGCGCGGTACAGTCTGCCAGTTTGCCAGGCAGTGCCGGGCCGCTGGTCAGCTTTTTACGCACCACTTTTTTGGCCGCACGCATACGGCGCTGGGCGCTGGAAATCGCCATCTCCGCCAGCAGTTCAGCCGCCTGAACGTTCTGGTTCAGCCACAAGGTGAAGGCATCTTTCACCACGCCCGAAACGAATGCCGCACACTGACGCGAAGAGAGACGCTCTTTGGTCTGCCCGGCAAACTGCGGATCCTGCATTTTCACCGACAGCACATAAGCACAGCGATCCCAGATATCTTCCGCCGACAGCTTCACTCCGCGCGGCAGAATGTTGCGGTATTCGCAAAACTCACGCATCGCGTCCAGCAGCCCCTGACGCAGACCGTTAACGTGCGTACCGCCCTGCATCGTTGGGATCAGGTTGACGTAACTTTCGGTCAGCAGTTCGCCACCTTCAGGAAGCCACAATAGCGCCCAGTCCACCGCTTCGGTATCGCCAGAAAAATTACCGATAAACGGTTTTTCTGGCAGCGTCGGCAGACCATTTACCGCTTCCGCCAGGTAATCATTCAGACCGTCCTGGTAGCACCAGCGTTGTTCGGTATTGTTGATCTCATCTTTAAAAGTGATCTCAACGCCAGGGCACAGTACCGCTTTGGCTTTCAGCACATGTGTAAGACGGGAAACAGAGAAGCGCGGGCTGTCAAAGAAAGTTTCATCCGGCCAGAAGTGCACGCTGGTACCAGTGTTGCGTTTACCGCAAGTACCAACAACCTGCAAATCCTGCACCTTTTCGCCATTTTCAAAGGCGATGTTATAAATCTGACCATCGCGGCGCACGTTAACTTCTACGCGCTTCGACAGGGCGTTAACCACCGAGATCCCCACGCCGTGCAGACCGCCAGAGAACTGGTAGTTTTTGTTAGAAAATTTACCGCCCGCGTGCAAACGGCAAAGAATCAGTTCTACCGCCGGAACACCTTCTTCCGGGTGAATATCCACCGGCATCCCACGGCCATCGTCAATCACTTCCAGCGACTGGTCAGCATGTAAAATAACGTCCACGCGTTTTGCGTGACCGGCCAGTGCTTCATCCACACTGTTATCAATGACTTCTTGCCCCAAATGGTTAGGGCGAGTGGTATCGGTATACATCCCCGGACGGCGGCGAACCGGCTCAAGCCCGGTGAGTACCTCAATGGCATCAGCGTTATAAGTTTGCGTCATGGTTTAAGTTAGTAATTCGAGTTGATCGTCAGAGATGGTGCAGACCAAGAAAATCGACGATCGGGTTGAAATAATCTTCGAAGCCCGTGAATGCGTGGTTGCCGCCTTCTATAACAGTCTGGCGGCAGGAAGCGTAGTACGCCACCGCCTGGCGGTAATCCAGCACTTCATCTCCCGTCTGTTGCAGCAGCCAGATCAAATCCGGCGCTTCCAGCGGGTCAATCTGCATGACTTTAAGATCGTAAATATGGCGAGACTCTAGCACATATTGCTGCCCGGTGTAGGGGTTCTCGTTCTGACCGAGATAGTCAGTAAGCAGTTCAAACGGGCGCACCGCCGGGTTTACCACCACTGCGGGCAGCATAAAACATTGCGACAACCAGGTGGCGTAATATCCCCCCAGTGACGAACCGACAATACCCAGCGAATCGCCGCCATGTTCCAGGACAATGGATTCCAGCAGTTCTGCCGCATCGGAAGGATACGGCGGTAACTGCGGAATAATCATCTCAACGTCAGGGTGATGTTCCGCCAGCCAGTTTTTCAACAAGCTCGCTTTCGCAGAACGCGGCGAACTATTGAAACCGTGTAAATAAAGAAGCGTCGACATCAGTAACCTTCTGAAGCGGTATCTGGTTGGAAACGGGAGTCTGCCAGGCGGTGTACTTCTGTGGTCAGCGTACCATCGGCATGGAGTTCCAGCGTACGCCAACCGGGCGCGATAGTGTCCAGCGTGAAGTTGGAACAGTGCGGCTTAAACTGCACGCAGGTCGATGGCGTTGCCAGCAGGCGACGACCATTCCAGTCGAGATCCAGTTCCTGATGGATATGGCCGCATAACAGATATTTGACGTGCGGAAACTTCACCAGCACGTTATCCAGTTCACCCGCGTTACGCAGACTGTGTTGGTCAAGCCAGCTACAGCCCGCAGGCAACGGATGATGATGCAGCAAAAGCAAGGTATGGCGCTCTGGCGCATCAGCCAGTTTACGTTCCAGCCACTCGAGTTGAAACTCGCTTAGCTCACCGTGCGGTACGCCAAACACCTGGCTGTCCAGCAACAGGATTTGCCACTGTTCACCGATAAACACGCGTTTCGCTGAAGATATACCCGCGTCCTGTAGCGCGCTGTACATCGCAGGCTGGAAATCATGGTTGCCCGGCAGCCAGACGCAGGGCGCACGAAAACTTGCGATGCCTTCAGCGAAGTGCTGATAGGCCGCAGCCGTTTGATCCTGCGCTAAATCACCTGTCGCGACAATCAGGTCGAATTCGTGCTGGTGTGGGCGAATCGCCTCCAGCACCGCCTGGTAACTTTCCCAGGTGTTCACCCCTAACAGGGCTTCGTGCTTTTGCGCAAACAGGTGAGTATCGGTAATTTGTAAAATCCTGACTCTGGACTCACCAGCCAGAGGAAGGGTTAACAGGCTTTCCAAATGGTGTCCTTAGGTTTCACGACGCTAATAAACCGGAATCGCCATCGCTCCATGTGCTAAACAGTATCGCAACCAGTCCGCTAAAAACTGATTAATTTGATGCTTTTCGTCGCGTTGATGCAACTTTTTATTAGGATAATCATACCGCGCTTTGAAGCGAAAAATCTGCTGACTTGAACACACTTCAGCCACCATCGCGTCATGATACAGACGCACAGTCATCGACGGAAGGCTCCAGTAACTGATCGCTGGCGCAATCTGTTCAATAGTCACCAGGGTAGTGTATCGGGTCGATTCCACAATCGTTAGCCGATATTGTGCGTTTGCCACCTGATAGCTTACAGTTTCACCGGGTGCGTCATTGCGCGGTAACAAACGGCGCAATTGTGAAAAGTTCATCTCGCACAGGCGCATCATTTCAGGAAAGTCAGGTGTGTAACGCTTCATTTATGCCCACTCATTTTTTAACGCTTGATGATGCAGTTGCAGCCATTGCAAAGCGATGACCGACGCTGCGTTGTCGATTTTCCCCTCTTCTACCCATTGGTATGCCTGTTCCCGACTTACCACATGAACGCGAATATCTTCGTTTTCATCAGCCAGACCGTGAATGCCGCTTGCGGTCGTGGCGTCCACTTCGCCCACCATAATTGACGAACGCTCGCTGGTGCCGCCTGGGCTTGCCAGGAAACTTAACACCGGTTTGGTCCGTTTCACTTTTAGTCCCGCCTCTTCAATCGCTTCGCGACGGGCAACATCTTCCACACTCTCACCTTCTTCAATCATCCCGGCAACCATTTCCAGTAACCAGGGCGTTTCGCTGGTGTCATACGCGGCGATTCGTATCTGCTCAATCAGTACAACTTCATCGCGCACTGGGTCAAAGGGTAGCAAGACTGCGGCGTGACCGCGTTCAAAAATTTCCCGCCGGACCTCATGACTCATTTGCCCGTTGAATAAACGATGACGAAATCTATAAAGATCTAATGAAAAAAAGCCGCGATAAAGTGTTTCTCGTGCAATAATTTCTACATCGTTTTTGCCAAATGTAACGGGCAGGTTGTCTGGCTTAAGCATGGCTAATGTCCTGGCACTAATAGTGAATAAAATGTGAATTTCAGCGACGTTTGACTGCCGTTTGAGCAGTCATGTGTTAAATTGAGGCACATTAACGCCCTATGGCACGTAACGCCAACCTTTTGCGGTAGCGGCTTCTGCTAGAATCCGCAATAATTTTACAGTTTGATCGCGCTAAATACTGCTTCACCACAAGGAATGCAAATGAAGAAATTGCTCCCCATTCTTATCGGCCTGAGCCTTTCTGGGTTCAGTTCGTTGAGCCAGGCCGAGAACCTGATGCAAGTTTATCAGCAAGCACGCCTTAGTAACCCGGAATTGCGTAAGTCTGCCGCCGATCGTGATGCTGCCTTTGAAAAAATTAATGAAGCTCGCAGTCCATTACTGCCACAGCTAGGTTTAGGTGCAGATTACACCTACAGCAACGGCTACCGCGACGCGAACGGCATCAACTCTAACGCAACCAGTGCGTCCCTGCAGTTGACCCAGTCCATTTTCGATATGTCGAAATGGCGCGCACTGACCTTGCAGGAAAAAGCTGCCGGTATTCAGGACGTCACTTACCAGACCGATCAACAAACTTTGATCCTCAACACCGCGACCGCTTATTTCAACGTGTTGAATGCCATTGACGTGCTTTCTTATACTCAGGCACAAAAAGAGGCAATCTACCGTCAGTTAGATCAAACCACCCAACGCTTTAACGTGGGCCTGGTGGCGATCACCGACGTGCAGAACGCCCGCGCACAGTACGATACCGTGCTGGCGAACGAAGTGACCGCACGTAACAACCTCGACAACGCCGTTGAGCAGCTGCGTCAGATCACCGGTAACTACTATCCGGAACTGGCGGCGCTGAATGTCGAAAACTTCAAGACCGACAAGCCACAGCCGGTTAACGCGCTGCTGAAAGAAGCCGAAAAACGCAACCTGTCGCTGTTACAGGCACGTTTGAGCCAGGATCTGGCGCGCGAGCAAATTCGCCAGGCGCAGGACGGTCACTTACCGACTCTGGATTTGACGGCCTCTACCGGAATTTCTGACACCTCTTACAGCGGTTCAAAAACCCGTGGTGCGACAGGTACCCAATATGACGACAGCAATATGGGCCAGAACAAAGTGGGCCTGAGCTTCTCGCTGCCGATTTATCAGGGCGGAATGGTTAACTCGCAGGTGAAACAGGCACAGTACAACTTTGTCGGCGCCAGCGAGCAACTGGAAAGCGCCCATCGTAGCGTCGTGCAGACCGTGCGTTCCTCCTTCAACAACATTAATGCATCTATTAGTAGCATTAACGCCTACAAACAAGCCGTGGTTTCCGCCCAAAGCTCTTTAGACGCGATGGAAGCGGGCTACTCGGTCGGTACGCGTACCATTGTTGACGTGTTGGATGCGACCACTACGCTGTACAACGCCAAGCAAGAACTGGCGAATGCGCGTTATAACTACCTGATTAACCAGCTGAATATTAAATCAGCTCTGGGTACGCTGAACGAGCAGGATCTGCTGGCACTGAACAATGCGCTGAGCAAACCGGTTTCCACTAACCCGGAAAACGTCGCGCCGCAAACGCCAGAACAGAATGCTATTGCTGATGGTTATGCACCTGATAGCCCGGCTCCAGCCGTTCAGCAAGCATCCGCACGCACTAACACCAGTAACGGTCATAACCCTTTCCGTAACTGATGACGACGACGGGGCTTCGGCCCCGTCTGAACGTAAGGCAACGTAAAGATACAGGTTATCTGCCGCATTCTTCCCCCTTCTCGCTTCAATTTCGACCAGCCATCCTCTATTCTGATGGGTATTTACCACTGGTCCCGGAAGACAAAAATGAAACGGACAAAATCCATACGCCACGCATCGTTCCGCAAAAACTGGAGCGCACGCCACCTGACACCTGTCGCTCTCGCTGTTGCTACTGTTTTTATGCTGGCAGGCTGTGAAAAGAGTGATGAAACAGTGTCTCTCTATCAAAATGCTGACGACTGTTCAGCTGCAAACCCAGGCAAAAGCGCCGAATGTACCACCGCGTACAACAATGCGCTGAAAGAAGCAGAACGTACTGCGCCGAAATACGCCACTCGTGAAGACTGTATTGCCGAATTTGGTGAAGGTCAGTGCCAGCAGGCACCAGCCCAGGCTGGCATGGCACCTGAAAACCAGGCGCAGGCCCAGCAATCCAGCGGGAGTTTCTGGATGCCGCTGATGGCCGGCTACATGATGGGACGTCTGATGGGCGGCGGCGCGGGATTTGCACAGCAGCCGCTGTTCTCCTCGAAAAACCCAGCCAGCCCGGCTTATGGTAAATATACCGACGCGACGGGTAAAAACTATGGCGCAGCCCAGCCAGGCCGCACCATGACCGTACCGAAGACGGCAATGGCACCAAAACCGGCGACCACCACTACCGTTACCCGTGGCGGTTTTGGTGAATCTGTTGCCAAACAAAGCACTATGCAGCGTAGCGCAACCGGCACCTCTTCTCGTTCAATGGGTGGCTGATACCGATGGAAAGAGTCAGTATTACCGAGCGCCCAGACTGGCGTGAAAAAGCCCACGAATACGGTTTCAATTTTCACACCATGTACGGCGAGCCGTACTGGTGTGAAGATGCTTACTACAAGTTGACCCTCGCCCAGGTTGAAAAGCTGGAAGACGTCACCGCCGAACTGCACCAGATGTGCCTGAAAGTGGTGGAAAAAGTGATCTCCAGCGATGAGCTGATGACCAAATTCCGCATTCCAAAGCACACGTGGAGTTTTGTGCGTCAGTCATGGTTGACGCACCAGCCGTCGCTTTATTCACGCCTTGATCTGGCGTGGGATGGCACTGGCGAACCTAAACTTCTGGAAAATAACGCTGATACGCCCACGTCACTGTATGAAGCAGCATTCTTTCAGTGGATCTGGCTGGAAGATCAGCTTAACGCGGGCAACCTGCCGGAAGGCAGCGACCAGTTTAACAGTCTGCAAGAAAAGCTGATCGATCGCTTTGTCGAGCTGCGTGAACAGTATGGCTTCCAGTTGCTGCATCTCACCTGCTGTCGTGACACGGTGGAAGATCGTGGCACCATCCAGTATTTGCAGGACTGCGCGACGGAAGCTGAAATCGCTACCGAGTTCCTGTACATCGACGATATTGGTTTAGGCGAAAAAGGTCAGTTCACGGATTTGCAGGATCAGGTGATTGCTAACCTGTTCAAGCTTTATCCATGGGAATTTATGCTGCGCGAGATGTTCTCCACCAAGCTGGAAGATGCTGGCGTACGCTGGCTGGAACCGGCGTGGAAGAGCATTATCTCCAACAAAGCACTTCTGCCGCTACTATGGGAGATGTTCCCGAATCATCCGAACCTGTTGCCCGCTTATTTTGCTGAAGATGATTATCCAGAAATGGAAAAATATGTGGTTAAGCCAATCTTCTCGCGTGAAGGCGCAAACGTGTCGATTATCGAGAATGGCAAAACCATTGAAGCAGCAGAAGGTCCGTATGGCGAAGAAGGCATGATTGTTCAGCAATTCCATCCGTTACCAAAATTTGGCGACAGTTATATGCTGATTGGTAGCTGGCTGGTGAACGATCAACCCGCCGGAATTGGCATTCGTGAAGACCGTGCGTTGATCACCCAGGATATGTCTCGGTTTTATCCACATATTTTTGTTGAATAACACTGCTTAATATTGCCCCGATAATCGGGGCAACTTTTCATAATCCATCATTTATAATCTTCATCAATATATAAATCCATACATCTCCAACTTTTATTTAACATTAATAACCAATTTAATGTTAAATCGTCATATGTAAGTGGTATTGCAATTAAAGTAAGTAAATAAATCACCGCACAACACATTGATATATATTAAATATTTTATATTTACCTCTTCATATTTTAATTTAATAATTAAAAAACAATGTCGCAGAGATCACACTACGCAATATTGAACATTGTTATTGATATATCGCCACCCTACTATCCATTAAAAATAAATAGTTATTTCAACAAATAACAACATATTCAAAAGCAGCAAAACATTCTCATGTTTTATTAGAGTTACATTATTTATTCACAAAACAAATTTATTAGTACCATCTCAACAGTCGATATTCATCATTATTATATATTTGCGTTATATAAGGAGATATATCCATGTTTGATAAATATAGAAAAACACTAGTAGCCGGAACAGTAGCATTAGCCCTGGGGTTGTCTGCAACTAGCGTAATGGCGGCGGGTTTTAAACCTGCACCACCTGCCGGGCAACTCGGTGCAATCATTGTCGATCCCTACGGCAATGCACCACTGACCGCTCTGGTTGACTTAGATAGCCACGTCATTTCTGACGTCAAAGTTACCGTCCACGGGAAGGGCGAAAAAGGCGTTGAAATCAGCTATTCCGTGGGCCAGGAGTCACTAAAAACTTACGATGGTGTACCGATTTTTGGTCTTTATCAGAAATTTGCCAACAAAGTGACCGTTGAGTGGAAAGAAAACGGCAAGGCCATGAAAGATGATTACGTGGTGCAAACTTCAGCCATCGTCAACAATTACATGGATAACCGTTCCATCTCTGATCTACAGCAGACCAAAGTCGTTAAAGTCGCACCTGGTTTTGAAGATCGCCTCTATCTGGTTAATACCCACACCTTTACTGCACAAGGTTCCGATCTCCACTGGCACGGTGAGAAAGATAAAAATGCAGGGATCCTCGATGCAGGTCCGGCAACCGGCGCACTGCCCTTTGATATCGCGCCCTTTACTTTCATTGTCGATACCGAAGGTGAATACCGCTGGTGGCTGGATCAAGACACCTTCTACGATGGCCGTGACCGTAATATCAACAAACGTGGTTATCTGATGGGTATCCGCGAAACACCACGCGGCACCTTTACCGCAGTACAAGGCCAGCACTGGTACGAGTTCGACATGATGGGTCAGGTGCTGGAAGATCATAAACTGCCGCGCGGATTCGCTGACGCCACTCATGAATCCATTGAGACGCCTAATGGTACGGTACTGTTGCGCGTAGGTAAGAGTAACTACCGTCGCGATGACGGCGTACACGTCACCACCATTCGTGATCATATCCTCGAAGTCGATAAATCTGGTCGCGTTGTCGATGTATGGGATCTGACGAAGATCCTCGATCCGAAACGTGATGCTCTGCTCGGTGCACTGGATGCAGGCGCAGTTTGCGTTAACGTTGATCTTGCTCACGCCGGACAGCAGGCAAAACTGGAACCAGATACGCCGTTTGGCGACGCGCTGGGTGTAGGACCAGGTCGTAACTGGGCGCACGTCAACTCCATCGCCTATGACGCGAAAGATGACTCAATTATCCTCTCGTCTCGTCACCAGGGCGTTGTGAAAATTGGTCGTGATAAACAAGTGAAATGGATCCTTGCCCCCTCGAAAGGCTGGGAAAAACCATTGGCCAGCAAATTGCTGAAACCCGTTGACGCTAACGGTAAGCCGATCACCTGTAACGAAAATGGCCTGTGTGAAAACTCAGACTTCGACTTTACCTATACCCAGCATACCGCATGGATCTCCAGCAAAGGTACACTCACTATCTTTGATAACGGCGACGGTCGCCATCTGGAACAACCTGCCTTACCAACCATGAAATATTCCCGTTTTGTGGAATATAAGATTGATGAGAAGAAAGGTACCGTTCAGCAAGTTTGGGAATACGGTAAAGAACGCGGTTACGATTTCTATAGCCCAATCACCTCCATTATCGAATACCAGGCTGACCGTAACACCATGTTCGGCTTCGGTGGCTCCATTCATCTGTTTGACGTCGGCCAGCCGACCGTCGGCAAGTTGAACGAGATCGACTACAAAACCAAAGAAGTGAAAGTGGAAATCGACGTGATGTCTGATAAACCCAACCAGACTCACTACCGTGCGCTGTTAGTCCGTCCAAAACAGATGTTTAAATAATTAAGAAGGGAATAAAAATGTCGAAATTAGAGATCTCATCACTGTTTAAAAGCGTACTGCTTACTGCGGCTCTGGCGGTTTCATTTACTGCTTCTGCATTTACCGAAGGCACGGATTATATGGTACTGGAAAAACCGATTCCGAATGCCGACAAAACGCTGATTAAGGTATTCAGCTACGCCTGCCCGTTCTGTTACAAGTACGACAAAGCGGTTACCGGTCCGGTATCGGAAAAAGTGAAAGATGTCGTTGCTTTCACGCCGTTCCATCTGGAAACCAAAGGCGAATATGGTAAACAGGCGAGCGAAGTCTTTGCTGTCTTGATCAATAAAGATAAAGCAGCAGGTATTTCCTTATTTGATGCTAACTCTCAGTTTAAGAAAGCCAAGTTTGCCTACTACGCGGCTTATCACGACAAAAAAGAACGCTGGTCTGACGGTAAAGATCCCGCTGCCTTTATCAAAACGGGTCTGGATGCTGCTGGTATGAGCCAGGCAGATTTTGAAGCTGCACTGAAAGAGCCAGCGGTACAAGAAACACTGGAAAAATGGAAAGCCTCTTATGAAGTCGCCAAAATCCAGGGTGTTCCGGCTTATGTCGTTAATGGTAAGTACTTGATCTACACCAAGAGCATCAAATCCATCGACGCGATGGCAGACCTTATCCGTGAGTTAGCAAGCAAATAACAGGGAAACAGGCTATGGGTATTAAGGGAATGTGGAAAGACCTTCGCACATCACCAGTCGACACACTGGTCAGATGGCAGGAGCAACGCTTTTTGTGGTTGTTAATGGCCGTTGCGATGGGCGCGTTAATTATCCTGGCGCACTCTTTCTTCCAGATCTATCTCTACATGGCCCCCTGTGAGCAATGTGTATACATTCGCTATGCCATGTTTGTGATGGTTATTGGAGGATTGGTTGCGGCGATCAACCCGAAGAACATCATCCTTAAGCTGATTGGCTGCGTGATGGCATTTTACGGCAGCATCATGGGGCTGAAGTTTTCATTCAAACTGAACGATATCCACCATGCGGTGCATAACCCGGATCCCGATTCACTGTTTGGCGTTCAGGGTTGCTCTACCGATCCAACTTTCCCATTTAACCTGCCGCTGGCACAGTGGGCACCAAACTGGTTCAAACCTACCGGAGATTGCGGCTATGATGCGCCAATCGTTCCCGATGGCGTCACACTGAGCAGTATGCAGCAGTGGTTTGTGGCGATGTATCAGCAATCTGAAGGCTGGTATCTGCTACCACCGTGGCACTTTATGAACATGGCTCAGGCCTGTATGTTGGCTTTTGGTCTTTGCTTATTGCTGCTATTAGTGATGAGCGGCGCATGGGGACTCAAGCTGCTGAGAAAGTAAGGTAATGCAAACCGAAGCCAGAAATTGGCTTCGGTTTTCTTCATCTATTAACCTACCTGCACCGACAACATACTTAAACTGCCCATTTCTATACCATCGACCGGAATGGTAATTGGCTCCTGCCCATCCCATGCACCTAAAACATACAATAGCGGCAGGTAATGCTCCGGTGTTGGATTCGATAACGCGCCACCTTCATGGTCGAGATAATTCACCAGAGGATGCTGCTCCACCGGTCCTTGCCACGTCAGATTCGCTTTCACATACTCATTAAACGACGTCGCCCACGGATAGGGGGAACTATCGCCATGCCATTTCACCGTGCGCAGGTTATGCACCACGTTACCGCTGGCGACCAACATTATTCCTTCATCTCGCAGCGCTGCCAGTTTACGCCCCATCTCAAAGTGCCAGGCGGCGGGTTTGGTACTGTCGATACTCAACTGCACCATCGGGATATCCGCTTGCGGATACATCTTAATTAGTACGCCCCACGAGCCGTGGTCAAAGCCCCAGGCTTCTTTATCCAGTGTGACAGGCACTGGCGCTAACAGCTCAACCAATCGCTGAGCCAAAGCCGGTGAGCCAGGAGCCGGATAATGGGTGTCGTACAGCGCCTGCGGAAAGCCGCCAAAGTCATGAATCGTTGGCGGCGTCTCCATCGCAGTCACTCCTGTACCACGGGTAAACCAGTGAGCCGAAACCACGACAATCGCTTGCGGGCGTGGCAATGTCATCCCCAACTTCTGCCAGCTGCGGGTATACAAATTATCTTCCAGCACGTTCATCGGACTACCGTGACCTAAAAACAATGCTGGCATACGTGTTGAAGACATGATGATATCCTTAACTAAAGGTGTCATTTTGATATCCTCACAATACGCTTGTTCGGCGGAGTAAGAACCCGGATAACGATGATGATCATCATCAGTTATTTTGACGATCTGCCTGAAGGTGAAGATTTATAAGGAGTTGTCGATGTCAGTACCTCTCATTCTGACCATACTGGCGGGGGCAGCCACGTTTATTGGCGCGTTTCTCGGCGTTCTCGGGCAAAAACCCTCGAACCGACTGCTGGCATTTTCGCTAGGGTTTGCGGCGGGGATCATGTTGCTTATCTCATTGATGGAGATGCTCCCTGCCGCATTAGCCGCCGAAGGAATGTCCCCCGTTCTGGGCTACGGGATGTTTATTTTTGGTCTGCTGGGCTATTTTGGTCTGGACCGCATGTTGCCGCATGCGCATCCGCAGGATTTAATGCAAAAATCGGTGCAACCGTTGCCCAAATCAATCAAGCGCACTGCTATTCTGCTCACTCTTGGAATCAGTCTGCATAACTTCCCGGAAGGGATTGCCACCTTTGTTACGGCAAGCAGTAACCTGGAGCTGGGCTTTGGCATCGCACTGGCCGTGGCTTTGCACAATATTCCTGAAGGTCTGGCGGTTGCGGGGCCGGTTTACGCGGCAACGGGGTCGAAACGCACCGCAATTCTGTGGGCGGGGATTTCTGGGCTGGCGGAAATTCTCGGCGGCGTTCTGGCGTGGTTAATCCTTGGTAGCATGATTTCCCCGGTGGTCATGGCGGCAATCATGGCGGCGGTTGCAGGAATCATGGTGGCGCTCTCCGTGGACGAATTAATGCCGTTAGCCAAAGAGATTGATCCCAATAATAATCCCAGCTATGGCGTGCTGTGTGGGATGTCAGTAATGGGATTTAGTTTAGTGCTGTTACAAACGGCGGGAATTGGTTGAAAACAACTTCAGATGTTGTCCAGCATGGACAACATCTGCAGGCATCGCAGAAGCACTACTCCAGCTTTTCTGCTGTCTCTTCTCTCGCACTGTTTAAGTATTTGTTTCTCGCTTCAAGCAGTGCGTCTCTGTCCTGGCGAAACGCCCGGCAATAACGTTTCAAATGCAGGAAATACCCCACCACAACCAGCGCAATCAATACAATCCAGTACCAGGAGATAAACATCCTTTTTACCCTTAATATTTAACAATACCAAACATTTAGCGCATAAATTTCACATATCCATTTTCGGATATATTTATATGGTCGCATAATATCGGAACATTTATATGATTTTGATCATAATGAAAAAGGTTGTCTGATATTAGTGAAATTTACTCATAGATAAAGCGGTGAAATTTACATTCAGCAGGGTAAGGGCAAAATAAAACCGAAGCCTTCAACAGCTTCGGTTTCTTTGATTATCGCACCAGTTTTAGCAGTTATTTTCAGCTAGCTTTGCGCTCATGCGCCTGACGGTATGCAACCAGATCCTCAATAGTGACCAGCGCCATATTGTGTTTGTTGGCAAACTCGATGCACTCTGGCGCGCGGGCCATAGTGCCATCGTCATTAGTCAGTTCACACAGCACACCTGCAGGTTTAAAGCCTGCCAGCGTCATCAGATCAATAGTCGCTTCGGTATGACCGCCACGAGTCAGTACACCCCCCGCCTGTGCGCGCAATGGGAAAACGTGGCCAGGGCGATTCAAGTCTGAAGGTTTAGCACCATCAGCAATCGCAGCGCGAACAGTCGTGATACGGTCAGCGGCAGAAACACCGGTAGTCACACCTTCAGCAGCTTCAATGGTCACGGTAAAACCAGTGCCATAGGCGCTGGTATTATTTTCGACCATCATTGGCAGATCGAGTTGTTTACGGCGTTCTTCGGGTATGCACAAGCAAACAATACCGCTACCGTGGCGAATGGTCAGAGCCATCTGCTCAACGGTCATGGTTTCTGCCGGGAAGATCATATCGCCTTCGTTTTCACGGTCTTCATCATCAAGCACCATCACACCGCGTCCTTCACGCAGCGCAGCCAGTGCATTTTCAACACGTTCGAAAGGCGTACCAAAAGAGGAAAGTAGCGTCTGATTCATGGTAAAAAAACCTCACTAAAATTATGGTTACCAGAATCAGGGCAGTCTTAGGAGTGGCGGCATATAGCCAAAATAACGTGAGCGGGTCCATGCCCGACAGAATCGTTACTCTCTCCCATCCGGACTCTAACCGTCGGCCCCGGAATTACACCGGATCTGCTGTCCTTTGAGTTTGCACCCAAAGCGCTCGCGGGCTTTCAACTGAGTTGATTTACCGCCGGTGGGGAATTTCGCCCCGCCCTGAGAATAAGCGGATTCACTATAACGCTAATGATTAGCGGCAGCAACGCATAGGTTCACATAATTCTGGTTTATGACTTACCCTTATCGCACTACAATGGCACCAAACACCTATCAGTACAGGGAAACTACAATGATTGACCCGAAAAAAATTGAGCAAATTGCTCGCCAGGTTCACGAATCAATGCCTAAAGGAATCAGGGAGTTCGGGGAAGATGTGGAGAAAAAAATCCGCCAAACCCTACAAGCACAGCTGACTCGCCTCGATTTGGTAAGCCGCGAAGAATTTGATGTGCAGACGCAGGTCCTGTTACGGACTCGTGAGAAACTGGCGTTACTGGAGCAGCGCATCAGTGAACTGGAAGCTCGTAGTAATCCGGCAGCAGAAGTTCAATCTCCTCCCGCCATCCCGCCAGTTGATAAAGCAGAATAGAGCACCACAAAAACGGGCCTGACGGCCCGTAATCTCAATGTTCTAGTTCCAGTTCTCTTGACTGTGTCATTTGCTGGCAATACCAGGCATAACGAGCGCAAAACCAGGTTCTGTGTTCTTCATCCATATTACCAGTGACGGCCAGAATATCGACCGGTCGACCTTCAGCATTCATTCTGGCAAAACTACGCGCCAGGAAATCGAAATTATTTAAAGAATTAAGACCATGATCCATAAGCACATCCTCCGGTTATCGCATACCTTTTAAGGCCATATGCTTTTTCTGATTTCAGTATTCCTTAATCAGTGTAGTGCCTTTAAACATAACGTGCGTAAATATATTGTTTTGGATCACACTTTTTATTGAAAATAATTACAACGTTAAAAGACTTTCCCTTTTAAAATTTCACTAACGCATGTTATTATTAGCAAAGATAAATGTAAGAAAGGAAATCATACCATAGTAAACAATGCGTCACTGAATGGACGATGGAGTGACTGATGATTTTATTTGCCGACTATAACACACCTTATCTTTTCGCTATTTCCTTTGTACTTTTGATCGGCCTGTTAGAAATTATTGCTATTGTCTGCGGTCACATGCTCTCCGGTGCTCTTGATGCACATCTTGATCATTACGATTCCATAACCACAGGTAATATTAGTCAGGCACTTCATTATCTTAATATTGGAAGGCTACCAGCCCTCGTCATCCTCTGCCTGTTGGCTGGTTTTTTTGGCCTTATCGGCATCGTTCTACAGCATGCCTGCGTGACGGTCTGGAAAGCTCCACTCTCAAACCTGTTGGTGGTTCCTATTTGTTTACTGCTCACTGTTATTACAGTGCATTATATCGGCAAGGCGATCGCCCCCTGGATTCCTCGCGATCATAGTTCTGCTATTACAGAAGAAGAATATATTGGCTGCATGGCATTAATTACCGGTCATCAGGCAATATCAGGCAGACCCTGTGAAGGAAAACTTACCGATCAATTTGGTCAAATACACTATTTATTACTGGAACCTGAAGAAGGAAAAAACTTCACCAAAGGTGACAAGGTATTGATTATTTGCCGACTTTCTGCAACACGATATTTAGCAGAAAAAAATCCCTGGCCAAATATATTGTAAATATTTAAACAAAAGGAAATTTAATAATGGATGATATCGTTAACTTAGTACCGTCATGGATGTTTATGGCGATTGTTGCCGTATGTGTTCTGTTTATTATCGGTATTATTTTCGCGCGACTTTATCGTCGGGCATCTGCCGAGCAGGCATTTGTTCGTACCGGGTTAGGCGGGCAAAAAGTGGTAATGAGCGGCGGCGCAATCGTAATGCCGATCTTCCACGAAATCATTCCTATCAATATGAATACGCTTAAGCTGGAAGTCAGCCGTTCTACTATTGATAGCCTGATTACGAAAGATCGTATGCGTGTTGATGTTGTAGTGGCTTTCTTTGTACGGGTAAAACCGTCAGTAGAAGGCATCGCCACTGCGGCCCAGACGTTGGGGCAACGCACGCTATCACCAGAAGATTTACGTATGCTGGTCGAGGATAAATTCGTCGATGCCCTACGCGCCACCGCTGCGCAAATGACCATGCATGAGTTACAGGATACCCGCGAGAACTTCGTGCAGGGTGTACAAAATACCGTGGCAGAAGACTTGTCGAAAAACGGACTGGAACTGGAAAGTGTTTCACTCACCAACTTTAACCAGACTTCGAAAGAGCATTTTAACCCGAACAACGCTTTTGACGCCGAAGGTTTGACCAAACTAACCCAGGAGACGGAACGCCGTCGTCGCGAGCGTAACGAAGTTGAACAGGATGTAGAAGTTGCAGTTCGTGAGAAAAATCGAGACGCTCTTTCGCGGAAGCTGGAGATTGAACAGCAAGAAGCGTTTATGACGCTTGAGCAGGAGCAGCAGGTTAAAACCCGTACCGCTGAGCAGAATGCGAAAATTGCGGCTTTTGAAGCTGAACGTCGTCGTGAAGCAGAGCAGACGCGAATTCTGGCTGAACGACAGATTCAGGAAACGGAAATCGACCGCGAACAGGCCGTCCGCTCAAGAAAGGTTGAGGCTGAACGTGAAGTTCGCATTAAAGAGATCGAACAGCAGCAGGTTACCGAAATCGCCAACCAGACGAAATCGATCGCTATTGCGGCAAAATCAGAACAACAATCACAGGCGGAAGCGCGTGCCAACCTCGCACTTGCAGAAGCGGTAAGTGCGCAACAAAACGTAGAAACCACTCGCCAGACAGCCGAAGCCGATCGTGCTAAGCAGGTGGCGCTGATCGCAGCAGCGCAAGACGCAGAAACCAAAGCGGTCGAACTGACCGTCCGAGCAAAAGCAGAGAAAGAAGCCGCAGAAATGCAGGCGGCAGCGATCGTTGAGTTAGCCGAAGCTACGCGTAAAAAAGGTCTGGCGGAAGCAGAAGCGCAACGTGCGCTGAACGATGCAATCAACGTGCTTTCTGATGAACAAACCAGCCTTAAATTCAAACTGGCGCTATTACAGTCGTTACCTGCGGTAATAGAGAAATCCGTTGAACCGATGAAGTCTATCGACGGCATCAAGATTATTCAGGTCGATGGATTGAACCGTGGTGGCGCTGCGGGAGATGCGGCATCAGGCAGCGTTGGTGGCGGAAATCTGGCGGAACAGGCATTGTCTGCCGCCCTTTCTTACCGCACACAGGCACCGCTGATTGACTCCTTGCTCAATGAAATTGGCGTTTCAGGCGGCTCGCTGGCGGCATTGACTTCACCCTTAACCTCAACAACTCCCGTCGCAGAAAACGTAGAATAAATTTTCATCTATGAACATCCCTGGCCCAAAAAGCCGGGGATTTTTTATATCTGCGTTCCACTAAAAAGTGCAAATGATCAGTTTGTTACAGCGTTTTACGTGACCGCTCGGGGAAGAGAAAACTGTATCAGGGAAAGCGTTGCGCGGGGTCCAGCGCTAATCAACAATCGGGGAGTCAGCAAGGGGCTGAAACGGGAAAGCCCCTCCCGAGGAAGGGGCCTTACAGAAGGAAAGGGTTATGATGAAGCTTGTCATCATACTGATTGTGTTGTTACTCGTAAGTTTCGCAGCTTATTAACAGCCAATCAGAGGGGGGAGAAATCCTCCCTCACCCTTGTTCCTTTACTCTAGGTTGAAAAAACAACAGCGTCAAGAAGGTTTCATTAACACACATCCCTGGCCCAAAAAGCCGGGGATTTTTTATATCTGCATTCCGCTAAAAAGTGCAAATGATCAGGTTGTTACAGCGTTTTGCGAGTCGACTCGGGGAAGAGAAATCTGTATCAGGGAAAGCGTTGCGCGGGGTCAGGCGCTAATCAACAACCGGGGAGTCAGCAAGGGGCTGAAACGGGAAAGCCCCTCCCGAGGAAGGGGCCTTACAGAAGGAAAGGGTTATGATGAAGCTCGTCATCATACTGATTGTGTTGTTACTGATAAGTTTCCACGCTTACTAACAGCCAATCAGAGGGGGGAGAAATCCTCCCTCACCCTTGTCCCTTTACTCTAGGTTGAAAAAACAACAGCGTCAAGAAGGTTTCATTAACACACATCCCTGGCCCAAAAAGCCGGAGATTTTTATATCTGCGTTCCGCTAAAAAGTGCAAATGATCAGGTTGTTACAGCGTGTTGCGAGTCAACTCGGGGAAGAGAAAACTGCATCAGGGAAAGCGTTGCGCGGGGTCATGCGCTAATCAACAATCGGGGAGTCAGTAAGGGGCTGAAACGGGAAAGCCCCTCCCGAAGAAGGGGCCTTATAGAAGGAAAGGGTTATGATGAAGTTCGTCATCATACTGGTTGTGTTGTTACTGTTAAGTTTCCCGACTTACTAACAACTCATCAGAGGGGGGAGAAATCCTCCCTTACCCTTGTTCCTTTACTCTAGGTTGAAAAAACAACAGCGTCAATAGGTCTACCTGGCACGAAGCGAGATCTGTGAACCGCTTTCCGGTTAGCCTTTTTTATCCTGTTGGATCTTCTTGATGATGTTGGTCGTCGAGCAACCGTCTTCAAAGTTGAGCACCAGCACTTCGCCGCCGTTGGCCCAGACTTCTTTACTCCCGGCAATCTCTTCTGGTTTATAGTCGCCTCCTTTTACCAGCAGATCTGGCAGGATCCCGGCGATCAGGCGCTGCGGCGTGTCCTCTTCAAACGACACCACCCAGTCGACCGCTTCCAGTGCGCCCAGCACAATCATACGCTGTTCGAGCGGGTTAACCGGGCGAGAATCCCCTTTCAGGCGTTTGGTGGAAGCATCGCTGTTCACGGCGACAATCAAGCGGTCACCCAGCTTGCGGGCATTTGCCAGGTAAGAGACATGCCCGGCGTGGAGAATGTCGAAGACGCCATTGGTCATCACCACTTTTTCACCGCGTTTACGTGCCGCCGCTACGGCCAGCTTCAGTTCCTCTTCGGTCATCACGCCAAAACCAGTGTCTGCACGTCCACGTACTGCGTTTTCCAGCTCGATCGGCGAAACCGTGGATGTCCCCAGTTTGCCGACCACCACACCAGCCGCCGCATTGGCAAAGAAGCAGGCTTCTTCCAGCGAATTACCCGCCGCCAGCGTTGCCGCAAGCACGCCAATCACTGTGTCGCCTGCACCGGTAACGTCATAGACTTCTTGCGCCTGAGTTGGCATATGCAGCGGCTCTTTACCCGGTTGCAGCAACGTCATCCCCTGCTCGGAACGGGTTACCAGCAGCGCAGAGAGTTCGTAGTCGGCAATCAGTTTCATGCCGCGTTCAACAATCTCTTCTTCGGTTTTACATTTACCAACAACAGCTTCAAATTCCGAGAGATTAGGCGTTAAAAGCGTAGCGCCGCGGTAGCGTTCAAAATCGGTGCCTTTTGGATCAATCAACACCGGAACGCCCGCTTTACGCGCCAGTTGGATCATCTGCTGTACGCTTGCCAACGCACCTTTCGCATAGTCAGAAAGCACCAGCGCGCCAATCGTACCGAGAGCCTGATTAATCCGCTCATGCAGCGGCTGCGGATCAACACCTTCGAAACCTTCTTCGAAATCCAGGCGGATCAACTGTTGGTTACGAGAAAGCACCCGCAGTTTAGTGATGGTCGGATGCGTCGGCACAGAAACGAAGTCGCATTTTACGTTCACGTCCGCCAGCGATTTACTGAGCGCGCGCGCCGCATCATCAATACCTGTCAGTCCCACCAGGCGTGCGTTTGCACCGAGAGAAGCGATGTTCATCGCCACGTTGGCCGCGCCGCCCGGACGTTCTTCGATGGTATTCACTTTAACCACGGGTACTGGCGCTTCCGGCGAGATACGGCTGGTGGGACCGTACCAGTAACGATCCAGCATTACATCACCAACCACCATCACTCCTGCACGTTCAAACTCTGGCAGCGTTACTTTCATTCCTGTCTCCTGAGAGATTCAAAATTTGCGCGCGATAATACCATATTTCATTCCTCCACCAGCCACTTCTGCCAGCTTGCCCGGACCAGTTCACGCTCTGCGGTGAAGTAATCCTCCGGCACATGGCCTGGCAACTCTTGTAATGCCAGATGATGAAGTTCATCGCGAAGCGTAGTGTAAGCACGGGTCAGCGCCATCGCTTCCGGCTCTTCCATAATGTCGTTTTGCGCCAGTAGTTCCAGAATGCGCACGTTGTCTGACCAGCGCGTTAACTTCGGTTTTTCATGGGCGTAGCGCAACACCAGATATTGGGTAATAAATTCGATATCGGTAATTCCGCCTTCATCGGCTTTGATATCAAAGCGATCGCGATGTTTATTGCCGAGATGGGCGCGCATTTTCTCGCGCATTTCCCGCACTTCTGTCTGTAAAGTTTTGCCTTCACGCGGCAGCGTCATAATCTCCCGGCGTACTGCGTCAAATTGAGCGGTCAATTGTGGATCACCATATACCACGCGAGCACGTACCAGCGCCTGATGTTCCCACGTCCAGGCCTCGTTTCTCTGATAATCGGCAAACGCTTCTGCGGAAGTAACCAGCATTCCCGCCGCCCCGGACGGGCGTAGCCGTGCATCCACTTCGTACAAAATACCGGAAGACGTGCGCGTGCTGAACAAGTGCATAATGCGTTGCGCCAGACGCAGGTAAAACTGCCGCCCGTCGATTTCCCGCTCGCCGTCCGTCATTACATCCATCGGGCAATCATGGAGGAAGATCAGGTCAAGATCGGAACTGTAGCCTAACTCCCAACCGCCCAGCTTACCGTAGCCAACCACCGCAAAGCCGCGACCTTCACGTTCGTTCAGGTGGGTCGGTTTTCCGTAACGGGCGACCATTTGAACCCATGCCTGCTGAACGACGGCATCTATCATGGCTTCTGCCAACCAGGTTAAGTGATCGCTCACTTTCATTACCGGTAGCGTACCGGCAATATCCGCTGCGGCAATGCGTAACAGCTGCGCCTGTTTGAACTGACGCAGCGCCTCAAGCTGTTGTTCTTCGTCATCTTCTGGCACGCGCAGCAAATACTGGCGCAATTCGTCGCGATAGGCATCCGTCGCTGTCGGCTGGTAGAGGGTGTTCGGATCGAGCAGTTCATCCAGCAATAATGGATAACGCGCCAGTTGACTGGCAATCATCGGCGATGCGGCACACAGAGAAATCAAATGCTTAAGCGCCGCGGGGAATTCACTGAGCAATTCTAAATAGGTGGTGCGGGTAACAATCCCCACCAGCAAGGCGGTGATGCGCGACAGCGTGACAGCAGCGTCTTCACGCGCGCATACGTCACTTAACAAATGCGGCATGAGATGGTCGAGCACCTGACGTCCGCGCGGCCCAATAGTGCGCTTATCCAGCTCTTTGCGGAAATCGGCAATCAGCGTCAGCACCTTTTTGCGATCATCTTCTCTAAGATGCGCCAGCACTGGCGTGGTGTCATCTTCCTGCAATGCATCCTGCCACAGCTCACGCCACTGCTCCGACAGAGTCTCTTCCTGGGTTTCGCTTTCGTCGTCACCAATCAGATCGTTAAATACCCGACGCACATTAGCCATATGTCCGCCCAGCGCTCCGGTCAGTTGCTGCCAGTCAGCGAACTCCATCCCCCACGCCAGCCGCGCACGGTTAAGCTCATCTGCAGGAAGCGTCTGGGTTTGTTCGTCATTAATGCTTTGCAGCAGGTTTTCCAGGCGCCGCAGAAACAGATACGCCACTCGCAATTGTTCGGCATCATTCTCAGAAAGCAGATGCAGCGCGGCAATGGCGCTGAGCGTTGGCAGTAAAGAGCGCGATTGCAGCGACGGTTCGCGCCCGCCGCGAATAAGCTGGAACACCTGGACGATAAATTCAATTTCGCGAATACCGCCCGCGCCCAGTTTAATGTTGTCGGTCAAACCGCGGCGACGCACTTCACGGGCAATCATCCCTTTCATGTTGCGCAGAGACTGAATCACACTGAAATCGATGTAACGACGAAAAACAAACGGGCGCAGCATCGAACGCAATTCGTTAGCATAAGCGCCGTCGCTATCGCCCATAATCCGCGCCTTGACCATCGCGTAACGCTCCCAGTCACGCCCCTGCTCCTGGTAATAATCTTCCAGCGCCGCAAAGCTCAGCACCAGCGGGCCACTTTCGCCAAACGGACGCAGCCGCATATCTACGCGATAGACAAAGCCATCTTGCGTTGGTTGATCCAGCACTTTAATCAACCGCTGCCCCATACGGGTAAAGAACTGAGCATTATCCAGTTCCCGGCGTCCGCCCTGCGTACAACCATGTTCAGGCCAGGCAAAAATCAGATCGATATCTGAGGAGAAATTCAGTTCCCCACCGCCCAGCTTACCCATGCCTAAAATCAGCAGCGGTTGCGCTTCGCCCTGCGCATTGCACGGCGTTCCCCACTCACGGCAGCAGGCGTCATACAGCCAGTCACGCGCCGCAACAATCAGCGTCTCCGCCAAATGGCTGAGCTGCTGCAATACGCTCTCTTCAGTAACCAGCGCCAGCGTTTGCGCCCAGGCGATACGTACCATAATGCGCCGCCGGAACAGCCGCAGTTCACGCATTAACCCAGCCTCGTCACTCACGTTACTGAGCGCCTCCTGTAACCACTCGCCGTAATACTGCCATTCATCGGCTTGTGGCGGCTCGCTTTCCAGCTCCGTCAGCCACTCTGGATGCGCAATTACACTGTCCTGCACAAAATCACTAAAAGTAAGTACTGACTTCGCCTGTGCGCTAAGTGATTCCTCGGCTAAAGGCGCTGGCAGCCGCTCAACAACGGTCTGCCAGTACTGCTGTAACGGTGAAGAGAGCGGCTTCATAAGCGATTTTATCCTTGCCTGATTAACGTTTTCCGCTGTGCAACCAGAACGGTTCCTGATTGTTTGCTTCATTACGGAAATGTTCAATTTCAATGCGTTGCCCGGTCGCAATAGCGTGACGCAGCCCCTGCCAATTCTCCAGCCAGGCTTGCGCGACGACAGGATCGTAGTAACCCGCCAGTAACAGTATTGAGTCAATGTCACGTGTCAGGCGTGGCAACTGGTCACGGTAGCGATCGCCCAACGGCTGGCAAAAAACGCTTTTCAGTTCAGCGGCATGGCGGGAAAGATGGATATCGGCAAAGCGTTTGAAGGAATCGCTGATTTTGCCCTGCGCTTTGGCATCTAAAAACGGCTGCCAGGCTTTGCTTACCAGCCATTCGGTCAACGCCAGTTTCGCCATTGCCGTTTCGGTAGAATAGACCGCCGTCACGGCAGAAACCGCAGAAGCAATGGTCGCCTCGCATTGAGTCAGCAGATCACGTAAGTGAGTGCTCGCTTTACGCGGCACGATACCGCCGAACAGCATCAGAGTATGGCGAACCAGGCCGATTGCTGCCAGAACCTGCTCTTTCGCCGCCTCGTTGCCGCGTATCCACAACTCTTCATGGTACTGCCATTGTGCTAACGCCAGCTCGAGCGCCGCTTCCAGCCCCTGTTCCACATCGGCTTTTGCCGCAACATGCAAAATGGTGGTGGGTTTGATTTCACGCGCGGGATTTCCCTGCGCCAGATGATAGCCACGCGCCGCCTTGCTCAGGCTGCCCTGGCGTAAACCAGTTTGCGATACCAGTTGGTTTGCCAGTTTCAGCACCGCGCGCGTTTCGCCGCTAAGCAGTTCCAGTTCCAGCTCGCAGATAGGTTCAGCAAATTCTCCGGCTTTCACCTCGCCCTGATCGAGGGCGATTTCAATCTGACTGCCATCGATCTCCACCAGCCATTTTTCGCGATAAAAATCGGTGCTGAACAGCGGTTGTACGCGGGAAGCGAGATCGGCAGGTAACACGCCGTTCGGCCAGACTTCCGTCGGAAACTGCGCCAGGTCGAGCGTCGGTTCGCTCAACGCCACATTATATTCCGGGCGCTGGTGTAAACCGCCAGTCACTCGCCCGGCGACTTTCATCGTCATTTCATAGCGACCATTTTCGCCACGAATACGCAAGCCCATATCGTGCCCACGCAGCCAGTTATCCGACGTTTCGTAGTAAATATTCAGCAACTGCACGGGGTCATGGTGCTCGCCGCCCAGCGTATTGAGATGGTCACGCAACGCCTCAACGGCACTGTGATTAACAATAAACTTTAATTCGATTTCCTGAGCCATGGCCTTTACTTATCCGGTTATGTCACATTAGTGACGATGAACGGCGAACTTAATGCGATCTTTTTTGTCAGTAGATAGTATTTTGCGCCAAATTGCCATGCAACGGGCAATTTGACGGGCGTAAAAGATTGAAGCTGTGGCAAGACCTGACACAGAGGATTCCGATTGATAGCGAATGCTTTGCGTAGCGACACTGATGCCACTACTATCGTTCCACTTTTCCCAGACAATAACGACAGCCTGATGCCAAAATTACGCCTGATCGGATTAACTATACTTGCACTTAGCGCCACTGCCGTCTCGCACGCCGAAGAAAAGCGCTATGTTTCTGACGAACTGAACACTTGGGTCCGCAGTGGTCCGGGGGATAATTATCGCCTCGTGGGCACAGTTAACGCGGGCGAGGAAGTAACCTTATTACAAACTGACGCCAACACCAATTATGCCCAGGTGAAAGACAGCTCCGGCCGTACCGCCTGGATCCCGTTAAAAGAACTTAATACCGAGCCAAGCCTGCGCACTCGTGTACCGGTGCTGGAAAATCAGGTCAAAACGCTGACCGATAAGCTCACCAATATTGATAACACCTGGAATCAGCGCACTGCTGAAATGCAGCAAAAAGTGGCGCAGAGCGACAGCGTGATCAACGGGTTAAAAGAAGAAAATCAGAAGCTGAAAAACGAACTGATTGTCGCTCAGAAAAAGGTCGATGCCGCCAGCGTGCAGTTAGATGACAAACAGCGCACCATCATCATGCAATGGTTTATGTATGGCGGCGGTGTACTGGGTCTTGGCTTGCTGCTCGGACTGGTATTACCGCACCTGATCCCAACGCGCAAACGCAAAGATCGCTGGATGAACTAAATCGCCTTCTTCGTTGCACTGTCTTATTATTAGGAATTGTGTATTTGACGAAGGGAAGATGGCGTGAAGATTTATCTGGTCGGTGGTGCGGTACGGGATGCATTGTTAGGGCTACCGGTCAAAGACAGAGATTGGGTGGTGGTCGGCAGCACGCCACAGGAGATGCTCGACGCGGGCTACCAGCAGGTAGGCCGCGATTTTCCTGTTTTTCTGCATCCGCAGACGCATGAAGA
The DNA here is from genome assembly GCF_005781105.1 of Escherichia sp. E2586. NCBI lineage: Bacteria > Pseudomonadati > Pseudomonadota > Gammaproteobacteria > Enterobacterales > Enterobacteriaceae > Escherichia > Escherichia sp. E2586. The sequence goes on along the minus strand of NZ_VATN01000007.1, from coordinate 28,069 downwards.
GTATGCGCTGGCACGTACCGAACGGAAATCCGGCTCCGGTTACACCGGTTTTACCTGCTATGCCGCACCGGATGTCACGCTGGAAGATGATCTTAAGCGTCGTGATCTGACCATTAATGCGCTGGCCCAGGACGATGACGGCGAGATTATCGACCCGTACAACGGTCTGGGCGATCTGCAAAATCGTCTGTTACGCCATGTTTCCCCCGCTTTTGGCGAGGATCCGCTACGCGTGCTGCGCGTGGCGCGTTTTGCTGCGCGTTATGCCCACCTCAGTTTTCGTATTGCTGATGAAACCCTGGCGCTGATGCGCGAGATGACCCACGCGGGCGAACTGGAACATCTTACGCCTGAACGGGTGTGGAAAGAGACGGAAAGCGCCCTCACCACCCGCAATCCACAAGTGTTCTTCCAGGTGCTGCGCGATTGTGGCGCACTGCGCGTTTTATTCCCGGAAATTGACGCCCTGTTCGGCGTTCCGGCCCCCGCCAAATGGCATCCGGAAATCGACACCGGGATTCATACCTTAATGACACTCTCCATGGCGGCGATGCTAAGTCCGCAGGTCGATGTCCGTTTCGCAACGTTATGCCACGATCTCGGTAAAGGACTGACGCCGCCAGAACTTTGGCCACGTCATCATGGACATGGCCCGGCAGGTGTTAAGTTGGTGGAACAACTATGTCAGCGTCTGCGCGTGCCAAATGAAATTCGCGATTTAGCCAAACTGGTGGCTGAGTTTCACGATCTCATCCACACCTTCCCAATGCTGAACCCGAAAACCATTGTTAAATTGTTTGATTCCATTGACGCCTGGCGTAAGCCGCAACGTGTAGAGCAATTGGCGCTGACCAGTGAAGCAGACGTGCGCGGCAGAACCGGTTTTGAATCGGCGGACTACCCGCAAGGCCGCTGGTTGCGCGAAGCCTGGGAAGTGGCGCAGTCAGTGCCGACAAAAGCCGTCGTTGAAGCAGGATTTAAAGGTGTAGAGATTCGTGAAGAGCTAACCCGACGGCGGATTGCGGCGGTAGCCAGCTGGAAGGAACAACGTTGCCCAAAGCCTGAGTGAGTGTTGGGAATTTTGCCGGATGCGACGTGAACGCCTTATCCGGCTACATGTCAACGACGGTTGTAGGCCAGATAAGACGCGCAAGCGTCGCATCAGGCGAAGATTGCCGGATGCGGCGTAAACGCCTTATCCGGCCTACGCAATCTACGCAATCGTGGACAATTCCAGGCATCCGACACTATTCTTCACATCAAAAGAACACGACGTACACCGCAGCCGCCACAATAAAGCGATAAATGGCGAATGGGATAAACGAAATCCGCTTAATTAATTGCAGGAAGGTTTTAATCGCTATCAGCGCCACTACGAAGGCAGTGATAAACCCAACAGCAAACATCGGGATATCGCCGGTTGTCAGGAAGCCCCAGCTTTTGTAGAGATCAAGCGCCGTTGCGCCCATCATCATCGGCACCGCCAGCAGGAACGAGAACTCAGAAGCCGCGTAACGGCTCACCCCCATCAGCATCCCACCTGAAATGGTCGCCCCGGAGCGAGAGAATCCCGGCCACAGCGCCAGACACTGGAAGCAGCCAATCATAAACGCCTGGCGATAGGTCATATCATCCAGACCCGGCGCACGCGGCTCTTTCGGCTTCAGGCATTCGGCGGCAATCAGCAACAAACCGCCGACAACCAGCGCATACATGACATTTATCGGGTTAAACAATGATTTAATCATGTCGTGGAACAACAGTCCCAGCACCACCGCTGGGATCATCCCCAGCAAAATGTGGATCAGCGTTAAACGACCTTTGCTTTCTCCTTCGTGCTGCAACGGGCGTCCAAAGTGAATGCCAATCAGACCAAACAGACGCCGCCAGAACATCACTACTACCGCCAGAATTGATCCTAACTGGATCACGACTTCAAAGGTTTTCGCCGTGTCGCCCTCAAACCCCAACAAGTGACCGACAATAATCATATGGCCCGTGCTGGATACCGGCAGAAATTCTGTCAATCCTTCGACCACACCCAATATTGCCGCTATCAGCAGCGAGTGCATATCGCTCATCAATAAACCCCTAAATTATTAAAATGTACCGCTTGTCCGAACTACTGCAGTATGACCAGGATATAACCGTTTGGTTTAACAGCTGTAAAATTAATTATTTTCTTTCAGATTATTGCCACGCTCAATGATTACGCCAACATTCGCCGCCCGCGCCACTGCGCCTGGCTTGCTAAGTTTGATGCGAACCCACGGCGAATTAAAGCGAGTTAACAGCAGTTCCGCCACCTCTTCCGCCACGCGTTCCACCAGTGCAAAACGCGCCCCCTCGACGTGGCTGACCACCGTTTCTGCAATGTCAGCGTAACTGAGGCAATCCGCCACATCATCACTTTTCGCCGCTTTACGGTTATCCCACGCCATTTCGATATCGAACACCAGCTTCTGTTCGATGGTCTGTTCCCAGTCGTAAACACCAATAGTGGTGATTACCGAAAGTTGCTCTATAAATACAATATCCATCACGTCCTGCCTGCTTTTTGGCTAACCGGATACCACTTCCGGCGAAATGTGCGTATTATCCACAGATTCATCGTTGAACACGAATTTTCAAAACGGAACAGCTTATGAGTGCAATCGCGCCTGGAATGATCCTCATCGCGTACCTCTGCGGCTCCATTTCCAGTGCCATTCTGGTTTGCCGCCTTTGTGGCTTGCCCGACCCGCGAACCAGCGGCTCCGGTAATCCTGGCGCGACCAACGTTTTACGCATGGGTGGCAAAGGGGCAGCCGTAGCAGTGCTGATCTTTGACGTCCTAAAAGGTATGTTGCCTGTCTGGGGAGCATATGAATTAGGCGTCAGCCCATTTTGGCTGGGATTAATTGCGATTGCCGCCTGTCTTGGACACATCTGGCCCGTTTTCTTCGGTTTTAAAGGGGGAAAAGGCGTTGCCACCGCTTTTGGCGCTATTGCTCCGATCGGCTGGGATTTAACGGGCGTGATGGCGGGGACTTGGCTGCTTACCGTGCTATTGAGTGGATATTCGTCGCTGGGGGCGATTGTCAGCGCGCTGATTGCTCCGTTTTATGTCTGGTGGTTCAAGCCTCAATTCACCTTCCCGGTTTCGATGCTCTCTTGCCTGATCCTGCTGCGTCATCATGACAACATCCAGCGTCTGTGGCGTCACCAAGAGACAAAAATCTGGACGAAATTCAAAAGAAAGCGTGAAAAAGATCCCGAGTGATTTATGACGAGCCTACATAACCTGATAGCCCTCGTCAGGTTTACCCAGCCGTTGCTGGCACCACGCCGCCAAAAATTCCACGCAGACACGTAATTTCATGCTGCGATAGAGCGGCTCCCGGTAAACAGCCCAGATATTGGCGCTTTGTGCATACTCCGGCAATACTCGCACCAGTTTGCCACTCTCCAGAAACGGCAAAACATCCCACTCGGAACGCAGCATAATCCCTTTGCCCTCCAGCGCCCATTGCAGCACAATCTCGCCGCTGTTGGAGGAAAGATGCCCACTAACCTTCACCGACTTTTTCTCCTGGCCGTTCCCTAACTCCCATATTCCGTGGGTCATGTCACGCTCTTTAGTCACCAGACAGTCATGGCGACTTAATTCCTGTAATGATTGTGGCGGGGAATATTTTTTCAGATACTCAGGTGCTGCGCATAATATTCTTCTATTTTTCGTCAACAGATGCGCAATATAATAATCAGGAATGTCATCATTAATACGAATATCAAGATCAATATTATCCTGCACTAAATCAATTTGCCGATCGAACAATTCAAAATACACCTGTAATTCAGGGTAATTGCGCATCAGTTCGGTAATGGCTGGCGCAATATAACTGCGCCCAAAGCCAAAGCTGCAACCAATACGAATCATCCCCTCCGGGCGCGTTTTGATTTGCGTGACGTCATCGACCAGTCGCTGATATTGGGTGAGGATTTCCAGCGCATGTTCGTAACAACGTTGGCCACTTTCAGTCAGTGCCACGCCTCGGGCAGAGCGGTTCAGCAGTGTGGTTGCCAGCGTATTTTCAAGGATTTGGATCCGCTTGGTGACAAATGCAGGCGTTTGCCCAAGCGTTGCCGCAGCGGCGCTAAAACTCCCGCTATGGACGATTTCCACCAGTACCTGCAAGTCTTTGGCTAAAGGCCAGCTATTTAGCATTGTTAAATATCCGCAGTTTTGATAAACGCAGTGTATTTCGCAAAACATTGCCATTCCCTGCTCTGGCGCAATATTCGTTCTTATTTTCGTGTTGATTAACGAACTGTTAATTACATATTCACGGCGGCAAAAAATATAAAACCACATTTTTAGTGGTAGTTTGTGACGGTGAATTTTTCCAGACAAATACAGAAACTGGAGTTGCCATGATGAGCGAAAGTAATAAGCAACAGGCAGTGAATAAGCTGACGGATATTGTCGCTAACTTTACCGCTATGATATCTACCCGGATGCCTGATGACGTGGTGGATAAACTAAAACAGCTAAAGGATGCCGAAACATCGTCGATGGGAAAAATCATCTACCACACGATGTTCGACAACATGCAAAAAGCGATCGACCTGAATCGTCCTGCCTGTCAGGACACCGGGGAGATTATGTTCTTCGTTAAAGTCGGTTCCCGTTTCCCGCTGCTTGGCGAGCTGCGAAGCATTCTTAAGCAAGCTGTGGAAGAAGCAACCGTCAAAGCGCCACTGCGCCACAACGCGGTGGAAATTTTTGACGAAGTGAACACCGGCAAAAATACCGGCAGCGGCGTACCGTGGGTTACCTGGGACATCATTCCCGACGGTGACGATGCGGAAATCGAAGTTTACATGGCTGGCGGCGGCTGCACACTGCCTGGTCGCTCGAAAGTATTAATGCCTTCGGAAGGCTACGAAGGCGTAGTGAAATTCGTCTTTGAAAATATCTCTACTCTCGCTGTAAACGCCTGTCCGCCAGTACTGGTAGGCGTGGGCATCGCCACCTCAGTGGAAACCGCCGCCGTGCTCTCGCGTAAAGCCATTTTGCGCCCGATTGGCAGCCGCCATCCTAATCCAAAAGCGGCAGAGCTGGAGGTACGCCTGGAAGAAGGACTCAACCGTCTGGGGATTGGTCCACAAGGGCTGACTGGCAACAGTTCAGTGATGGGCGTACATATCGAATCTGCCGCCCGCCATCCGTCAACCATCGGCGTTGCTGTTTCTACAGGCTGCTGGGCGCATCGTCGCGGCACACTGCTGGTTCATGCCGATCTCACCTTTGAAAATCTGTCTCACACCCGGAGCGCGTTATGAAAAAGATCCTGACAACCCCGATCAAAGCTGAAGATCTGCAAGATATTCGCGTCGGCGATGTGATCTACCTGACCGGTACACTGGTGACCTGCCGTGACGTTTGTCACCGCCGCTTGATCGAACTGAAACGTCCGATCCCTTACGATCTCAACGGCAAAGCGATTTTCCACGCTGGCCCCATCGTGCGCAAAAACGGCGACAAATGGGAGATGGTGTCCGTTGGCCCGACAACCAGTATGCGTATGGAAAGTTTTGAACGTGAGTTTATCGAGCAGACCGGCGTGAAACTGGTGGTTGGCAAAGGCGGAATGGGGCCGCTGACCGAAGAGGGCTGTCAGAAATTCAAGGCGCTGCATGTGATTTTCCCGGCTGGCTGCGCGGTACTGGCAGCAACTCAGGTGGAAGAAATTGAAGAGGTGCACTGGACAGAACTCGGGATGCCGGAGTCGTTGTGGGTCTGCCGGGTCAAAGAGTTCGGCCCGCTGATTGTCTCTATAGATACCCACGGAAACAACCTGATAGCCGAAAACAAAAAGCTGTTCGCCGAACGCCGCGAGCCCATCGTGGAAGAGATCTGCGAGCACGTCCATTACATCAAATAACCCTCACGGAGAGGCTCGCCCCCTCTCCTTTTTCGCAGGCATAACACGATGAAACCTTCCACTGAATGGTGGCGATACCTTGCGCCGCTGGCGGTCATCGCCATTATTGCTCTAATTCCGGTTCCCGCAGGGCTGGAGAGTCATACCTGGCTCTACTTTGCCGTTTTTACTGGCGTGATCGTTGGGCTGATCCTCGAACCCGTGCCGGGTGCCGTGGTGGCGATGGTGGGTATCTCCATCATCGCCATTCTCTCTCCCTGGCTGCTGTTCAGCCCGGAGCAGCTCGCCCAGCCAGGTTTTAAATTCACCGCCAAATCTCTTTCCTGGGCGGTTTCTGGTTTTTCTAATTCGGTTATCTGGCTGATTTTCGCCGCCTTTATGTTTGGCACTGGCTATGAAAAAACCGGTCTTGGACGTCGCATCGCGCTGATTCTGGTGAAAAAGATGGGGCATCGCACACTGTTTCTCGGCTATGCGGTGATGTTCTCCGAGCTGATCCTGGCACCTGTAACACCGTCCAACTCGGCGCGCGGTGCGGGGATTATCTATCCCATCATCCGTAACCTGCCGCCGCTCTATCAATCACAGCCGAACGACAGCAGTTCGCGCAGTATTGGCTCGTACATCATGTGGATGGGGATTGTTGCCGACTGCGTGACCAGCGCCATTTTCCTGACGGCGATGGCACCAAACTTGCTGTTAATTGGACTGATGAAAAGCGCATCTCACGCCACGCTGAGTTGGGGCGACTGGTTCCTCGGGATGTTGCCGCTCAGTATTTTACTGGTTCTGCTGGTTCCCTGGCTGGCTTACGTACTGTACCCGCCGGTATTGAAGTCTGGCGATCAGGTGCCGCGCTGGGCAGAGACGGAACTGCAGGCAATGGGCCCGCTCTGTTCGCGTGAAAAACGGATGCTGGGGCTGATGGTGGGCGCGCTGGTGCTGTGGATTTTTGGCGGTGATTATATCGATGCCGCGATGGTCGGTTACAGCGTAGTGGCACTGATGCTGCTTCTGCGCATTATCTGCTGGGACGATATTGTCAGTAATAAAGCGGCGTGGAACGTTTTCTTCTGGCTGGCTTCGCTTATCACCCTCGCTACCGGACTCAACAACACCGGTTTTATTAGCTGGTTTGGCAAACTGTTAGCAGGCAGCTTAAACGGTTATTCGCCGACGATGGTGATGGTGGCGTTGATTGTGGTCTTTTATCTGCTGCGCTACTTTTTTGCCAGCGCCACGGCGTATACCTCCGCCCTCGCACCGATGATGATTGCCGCCGCGCTGGCGATGCCGGGAATCCCGCTGCCGGTGTTCTGCCTGATGGTTGGCGCGGCAATTGGTCTGGGGAGCATTCTTACGCCATACGCCACCGGACCCAGCCCGATTTACTACGGTAGTGGTTATCTGCCAACGGTGGATTACTGGCGACTGGGGGCGATTTTTGGGCTGATATTCCTCGTGTTGCTGGTGATTACCGGCTTGCTGTGGATGCCCGTGGTGTTGCTTTAAGAAAGGAAGGTGCCGGAAGAGACTATCCGGCACCTGATAGTTTTACGCAGCCGGTAACTCCGCCAGCGGCCAGCGCGGGCGCACGCTAACGCCGAGATCCGCCGTCGCGCCTGCTTTAAACCGCACCATTCCGGCATAGGCGATCATCGCGCCGTTATCAGTACAAAATTCTGGACGCGCGTAGAACACTTCTCCACGGCGTTTTTTCATCATTTCCGCCAGTTTCGCCCGCAGCGTGCGGTTAGCACTCACGCCGCCTGCCATTACCAGTCGCTTAAAGCCCGTCTGATCCAACGCACGCTTACACTTAATCATCAACGTATCGACCACCGCATCTTCAAAAGCACGGGCGATATCAGCACGCGTCTGGTCGTCGGTGCCGTTGTCACGAATCGTGTTCGCGGCGAAGGTTTTCAGGCCAGAGAAGCTGAAATCCAGCCCCGGACGGTCGGTCATCGGGCGCGGGAAGACAAAGCGCCCGGCAGTACCCTGAGCCGCCATTTTCGACAGTAACGGCCCGCCAGGATAATCCAGCCCCAGCAGCTTTGCTGTTTTATCAAACGCTTCACCAGCAGCATCATCGATAGACTCACCGAGCAGCTCGTACTGACCAATGCCAGTCACGCTGATTAACTGCGTATGACCGCCGGAAACCAGCAGCGCGACAAACGGAAATTCTGGCGGGTTATCTTCCAGCATCGGCGCTAACAGATGCCCTTCCATATGGTGTACCGGGATCGCCGGAACGTCCCAGGCAAACGCCAGAGAACGCCCCACGGTCGCGCCAACCAGCAGCGCACCGACTAATCCAGGACCTGCGGTATAGGCCACAGCGTCAATGTCTTTTGCCGTTAAACCAGACTCCTTCAGCGCTGCCTGGATCAACGGTACGGTTTTACGCACGTGATCGCGGGAAGCCAGTTCAGGCACGACGCCGCCGTAGTCAGCGTGCAATTTCACCTGACTATACAATTGGTTGGCTAACAAACCTTTTTCATCGTCGTAAATGGCGATGCCAGTTTCATCGCAGGAAGTTTCAATACCCAGTACACGCATGACTTGTTTTACCTCGCTTTATTACCGCGCAGTGTAGGACCAATGCGGGTTGATGTAAAACTTTGTTCGCCCCTGGATAAAGCCTCGTGTATACTCCCCACCCTTATAAAAGTCCCTTTCAAAAGAGGCCGCGGTGCTTTACAAAGCAGCAGCAATTGCAGTAAAATTCCGCACCATTTTGAAATAAGCTGGCGTTGATGCCAGCGGCAAACCGAATTAATCAAAGGTGAGAGGCACATGCCGGTAATTAAAGTACGTGAAAACGAGCCGTTCGACGTAGCTCTGCGTCGCTTCAAGCGTTCCTGTGAAAAAGCAGGTGTTCTGGCGGAAGTTCGTCGTCGTGAGTTCTATGAAAAACCGACTACCGAACGTAAGCGCGCTAAAGCTTCTGCAGTGAAACGTCACGCGAAGAAACTGGCTCGCGAAAACGCACGCCGCACTCGTCTGTACTAATTCCTCGAGAGCGTTGCTCTCCGATCAGACCGAGTTGTAGTTGTAAGGCCGTGCTTCCGAAAGGAATGCGCGGCTTATTTTCGTTTATGAATTGCTAAAAATCGGGGCCTATGGCTGGACGAATCCCACGCGTATTCATTAATGATCTGCTGGCACGCACCGACATCGTCGATCTGATCGATGCCCGTGTGAAGCTGAAAAAGCAGGGCAAGAATTTCCACGCGTGTTGTCCATTCCACAACGAGAAAACCCCGTCATTCACCGTTAACGGTGAGAAACAGTTTTACCACTGCTTTGGATGTGGCGCGCACGGCAACGCGATCGACTTCCTGATGAACTACGACAAGCTCGAGTTCGTCGAAACGGTCGAAGAGCTGGCGGCAATGCACAATCTTGAAGTGCCATTTGAAGCAGGCAGCGGCCCCAGCCAGATCGAGCGCCATCAACGGCAAACGCTTTATCAGTTGATGGACGGTCTGAATACGTTTTACCAACAATCTTTACAGCAACCTGTTGCCACGTCTGCGCGCCAGTATCTGGAAAAACGCGGATTAAGCCACGAGGTTATCGCCCGCTTTGCGATTGGTTTTGCGCCCCCCGGCTGGGACAACGTCCTGAAACGGTTTGGTGGCAATCCAGAAAATCGTCAGTCATTGATTGATGCGGGTATGTTGGTCACTAACGATCAGGGTCGCAGTTACGATCGTTTCCGCGAGCGGGTGATGTTCCCTATTCGCGATAAACGCGGTCGGGTGATTGGGTTTGGCGGGCGCGTGCTGGGCAACGATACCCCCAAATACCTGAACTCGCCGGAAACTGATATTTTCCATAAAGGCCGCCAGCTTTACGGTCTTTATGAAGCGCAGCAGGATACCGCTGAACCCAATCGTCTGCTTGTGGTCGAAGGCTATATGGACGTAGTTGCGCTGGCGCAATACGGCATTAATTACGCCGTTGCGTCGCTGGGTACGTCAACCACTGCCGATCACATACAGCTGCTGTTCCGCGCAACCAACAATGTCATTTGCTGTTATGACGGCGACCGCGCAGGTCGCGATGCCGCCTGGCGAGCGCTGGAAACGGCGCTGCCTTACATGACAGACGGTCGTCAGCTACGTTTTATGTTTTTGCCTGATGGCGAAGACCCTGACACGCTGGTGCGCAAAGAAGGTAAAGAGGCGTTTGAAGCGCGGATGGAGCAGGCGATGCCGCTCTCCGCATTTCTGTTTAACAGCCTGATGCCGCAAGTTGATCTGAGCACCCCAGACGGGCGCGCGCGTTTGAGTACGCTGGCACTGCCATTGATATCGCAGGTGCCGGGCGAAACGCTGCGAATATATCTTCGTCAGGAATTAGGCAATAAGTTAGGCATACTTGATGACAGCCAGCTTGAACGATTAATGCCAAAAGCGGCAGAGAGCGGCGTTTCTCGTCCTGTTCCGCAGCTAAAACGCACGACCATGCGTATACTTATAGGGTTGCTGGTGCAAAATCCAGAATTAGCGACGTTGGTCCCGCCGCTTGAGAATCTGGATGAAAATAAGCTCCCTGGACTTGGCTTATTCAGAGAACTGGTCAACACTTGTCTCTCTCAGCCAGGTCTGACCACCGGGCAACTTTTAGAGCACTATCGTGGTACAAATAATGCTGCCACCCTTGAAAAACTGTCGATGTGGGACGATATAGCAGATAAGAATATTGCTGAGCAAACCTTCACCGACTCACTCAACCATATGTTTGATTCGCTGCTTGAACTGCGTCAAGAAGAGTTAATCGCTCGTGAGCGCACGCATGGTTTAAGCAACGAAGAACGCCTGGAACTCTGGACATTGAACCAGGAACTGGCGAAAAAGTGATTTAACGGCTTAAGTGCCGAATAGCGATCGGGAAGCCCCCGACAGCCGCACTGAGAGGCAGCGGCAAATATATAAGTACGCCCTCGTAATTATCGTTGGCGGTAAACAGCCGTTGGATTTCAGCGTTAACACCTGAAGGACATCGGGTCAATCGCCCAACACCAACCTCATGAAATAAGTGTGGATACCGTCTTATGGAGCAAAACCCGCAGTCACAGCTGAAACTTCTTGTCACCCGTGGTAAGGAGCAAGGCTATCTGACCTATGCCGAGGTCAATGACCATCTGCCGGAAGATATCGTCGATTCAGATCAGATCGAAGACATCATCCAAATGATCAACGACATGGGCATTCAGGTGATGGAAGAAGCACCGGATGCCGATGATCTGATGCTGGCTGAAAACACCGCGGACGAAGATGCTGCCGAAGCCGCCGCGCAGGTGCTTTCCAGCGTGGAATCTGAAATCGGGCGCACGACTGACCCGGTACGCATGTACATGCGTGAAATGGGCACCGTTGAACTGTTGACCCGCGAAGGCGAAATTGACATCGCTAAACGTATTGAAGACGGGATCAACCAGGTTCAATGCTCCGTTGCTGAATACCCGGAAGCGATCACCTATCTGCTGGAACAGTACGATCGTGTGGAAGCAGAAGAAGCGCGTCTGTCCGATCTGATCACCGGCTTTGTTGACCCGAACGCAGAAGAAGATCTGGCACCAACCGCCACTCACGTCGGCTCTGAGCTTTCCCAGGAAGATCTGGACGATGACGAAGATGAAGACGAAGAAGATGGTGACGACGATACCGCCGACGATGACAACAGCATCGACCCGGAACTGGCTCGTGAAAAATTTGCTGAACTGCGCGCTCAGTACGTTGTAACGCGTGACACCATCAAAGCGAAAGGCCGTAGCCATGCAGCCGCTCAGGAAGAGATCCTGAAACTGTCTGAAGTGTTCAAACAGTTCCGCCTGGTGCCGAAGCAGTTTGACTACCTGGTCAACAGCATGCGCGTCATGATGGACCGCGTTCGTACGCAAGAACGTCTGATCATGAAGCTCTGCGTTGAGCAGTGCAAAATGCCGAAGAAAAACTTCATCACCCTGTTTACCGGCAATGAAACCAGCGATACCTGGTTCAATGCGGCAATTGCGATGAACAAGCCGTGGTCGGAAAAACTGCACGATGTCTCTGAAGAAGTACATCGCGCCCTGCAGAAACTGCAACAGATTGAAGAAGAAACCGGCCTGACCATCGAGCAGGTTAAAGATATCAACCGTCGCATGTCCATCGGTGAAGCGAAAGCCCGCCGTGCGAAGAAAGAGATGGTTGAAGCGAACTTACGTCTGGTTATTTCTATCGCCAAGAAATACACCAACCGTGGTTTGCAGTTCCTTGACCTGATTCAGGAAGGTAACATCGGCCTGATGAAAGCGGTTGATAAGTTCGAATACCGCCGTGGTTACAAGTTCTCCACCTACGCAACCTGGTGGATCCGTCAGGCGATCACCCGCTCTATCGCGGATCAGGCGCGCACCATTCGTATTCCGGTGCATATGATTGAGACTATCAACAAGCTCAACCGTATTTCTCGCCAGATGCTGCAAGAGATGGGCCGCGAGCCGACGCCGGAAGAACTGGCTGAACGTATGCTGATGCCGGAAGATAAGATCCGCAAAGTGCTGAAGATCGCCAAAGAGCCAATCTCCATGGAAACGCCGATCGGTGATGATGAAGATTCGCATCTGGGTGATTTCATCGAGGATACTACCCTCGAGCTGCCGCTGGATTCTGCGACCACCGAAAGCCTGCGTGCGGCAACACACGACGTGCTGGCTGGCCTGACCGCGCGTGAAGCGAAAGTTCTGCGTATGCGTTTCGGTATCGACATGAACACCGACCATACGCTGGAAGAAGTGGGTAAACAGTTCGACGTTACCCGCGAACGTATCCGTCAGATCGAAGCGAAGGCGCTGCGTAAACTGCGTCACCCGAGCCGTTCTGAAGTACTGCGTAGCTTCCTGGACGATTAATCGGTAGCCGGATAAAGCGTTTACGCCACATCCGGCACTTGTCCCTTTGCACAAACGCCACCTTTTCGGTGGCGTTTTTTATCGCCCACGCACCACCAGTGCCTGATCCAGTTCCCGATACGCCTCCACCAGCTCTTCCAGAGAAACTCGACTTAAACCGCTGGGATTTGGCAGTACCCAGATCTGCGTCGAACCAATAGTGAGCGTTTGTTTCCCCCACTGTGCGCCGCGCTGGCTGAATCCCTGCTCATAGGCCTGTTTGCCCAAAATCGCCAATGCCTGAGGCTGATAATCTTCAATTTTTTCAATCAACTTACGCCCGCCTGCGTGCAGCTCCTGCTTTGAAACTTCATTGGCTTGCACTGTTGGACGGTCTACCAGTTTGGTGACGCCACAACGATAATCCAGCAGATGCTGTGCCTCCTGCGGCTTCAACTGTCTGTCAGTAAACCCGGCCTGATAAATCACCTTCCAGAAACGGTTCGCCGGATGAGCAAAAGGAAAGCCAGTATCCGCAGATGAAAGCCCCGGATTGATGCCGCAAAACACCACGCGCAACCCTGGTGTAATAATATCTTCAACCATATTAACCCCTAAACAACACAACCAAGGGAAAGTATAACGAATTGAAAACACATTGTTTATAAAAACAGCAGGCGCGCGGTAATGGCTGGATTGCGACACGGAGTTACTTTATAATCCGCTACCATGGCCCCTTAGCTCAGTGGTTAGAGCAGGCGACTCATAATCGCTTGGTCGTTGGTTCAAACCCAACAGGGGCCACCATACACAACAAAGGGTTAGCTAATAAACCAGCTAACCCTTTTTCTTTTTCCTTTGAATTGGGTCAGGTAATGGGTCAGGTAAGCTTTTTTCCATCTGACTCAGATGGCTGATAATTGTCCCGGATAACGCTTTGCAATGATGTCATTTAGCCGATCAACCAGTTCTGGTTTTCTGAATGTGATATGCGCGGAGCCCTTCTTAAAGTATCTGATGCTGAACATCTCATCTTCATAGCTCTCTTTACCCTGAACAGACTGAATGTGCTCATCCAGACGAATAGTGATGTTTTCCCGATTGTCGGGGATTGGTTTACCGCTGAACAGGTGCAACATTCTTTCCAGATCGGCGAGTCGGTCAGCCTGTTGTCCGGTGATAAGATGAAATCCCCACCGGTCCCATCTCACCAGATTGTTGACGATAATTTTACTGCCAAATTTACAGGGGCAATTGGTTTTGTAATTCCAGTTCAGCCCTCTGAAGACGTTGATCACCCCTCGCTCAAACACCTCATCCTTATTCTGGTGCAGTTGTTCAAATGTGCTCAGAATGTTCGCTTCGCTGATTTCCGGAAAATTATCGTATTCCAGTGACCGGTACCATGTGTCCCGGGTCTGCGCATCCATCAGACTCAGCATCCCGGAACGTTGCATCAGATCACGCCAGAGTTCGCGATCAAGATTGCGTGTGATGGCTTTCATTGCGGTTTCCGGTTTCTCCATCAGCCAGCAACCGCAGCGAAAATCCTGTTTCATGGCCCAGTCCAGAGCCGTTTTACCTCCAATACTTTCTGTCATTGCTGATATTTCAGCCAGTTGTCGGATAAGTGTGTCGATTTGCAGCAATGTACTCTTTCGTACAGCCAGAATGTGGCGGATACTGGTTGAGCAGATAACGTCCGTATGTCCGTTGACCACTTCCGGACGGGAGGCTGTGATTTCAGACATAATCGATATTCCTTTTTACAGATAAACGAAAACGCCAGTCGTATTCAGGCTGGCGTCAGTGGAATGAAGTCTGGTGAGTAAGACTCACCGGTTCTGTTGCAGAAACTGCAGCTGACGCAGGGTACGGACATCTTCTCTGGCCTGTTCGATACAGGGCAACAGTGCTGCCGAATCCGTTTTATCCTCATCGTTGTCAAAGATAATTCCCGATTCGCAGTCGATATTGTCCTGTAGCCACGCAATCAGAATATCCAGTGCGGTTTCCGTAGTTAATGATTTCATGTTGTTCCTGGTTACCAGTCGAAAGTGGGCAGGTCCGACAGACATTCAGCGCTGGCATCCAGATGAATGAGACTGACGCCATAACGTTGGATGAGTGTGACAACCAGACGACGGAACGTTTTTGACAGCCCCAGGCGTTTAAGCCGCAGAACCGGATATGACCACGCATCGGTACGTAACAGATATCCGCTACCGGTAAAATGAATCCATTCTGATTCGCCGAAGTCACTGGTCTGGTGTGACAGCGAGTACAGCCAGGCGTTATCCTTTTCCGTGATATGTGCGGTACTGCAGCGTATGCCGGCAAGGGTTGCAAACGGTGGTAGTGTGCAGGTTGACTGTTGGTCGGATTCCTCCACCACGCGGAGTGAATAACCGTTTTCAGCGACCTTGTTAATCAGTTCAGTGAGATTAACACCATCGACGTCAACGACAATTCGCCCCATGTTCAGTGCCTGCACATTAATGCTGTCGGCTTCCAGCATCAGGGAAAGTTTCATCGTTTCTCCGGATGCTTACCCAGGGTAATGTTATTTACTGTTCTGTAATTGTCGCGGGTCATCAGGCCGGTCGCCCGGCGAGCCTGGAGGATATCGATGCTGTTTATTAACTGAGAGTGGGTACAGGTGCTGAATCCCGGCTGGTCGGTACGTACCAGCGCGTATTTTTCCACGAGAAAATTCACCGCATCACACAGTGAAATGCCTGCCTCAATATGCTGCTCAATCACACGTTCATCAGCGAACGGTGTGTCATTCAGCGTGAGGCCGTAGTGCTGGTCCAGCAGTCGGGTGAGTAGTGTCTGCCAGACGGTGACGGGAGACGGGCAGCGCGATGCCTTCCGTACGTGTGTATCGGGTAATGTTTTCATACTGAAGGTTTTCCTGTTATGCAGAGATGGGAAAGTGGTGTGGTGAAAGCACCTGGCCGGAGCAGAAGGTTATTCTGATTATTTACTTTTTCGTTTCGGGCGTCGGATAAACAGCCATATAAACGTAGCCACAACTGCCGAGGGTGTCGGCTTCGCAGGTCAGCCCTATTGCATACAGCGTGACGGTATGCTGATGGCGGGGATTCAGTTCACCGCTGGTGAGCATGAGTTCCAGTTGTTTCATCAGCAGCGGAAAGGCCTGGTCCAGATGGTACGCATCCGCGTCGCTGAACCGGCCTCTGATACCGGCACGGTCTGCAAGGTAATGCAACCGGTTCCCTTCCTGCACCAGACGTGCCCCGAAACAGGGCGTCACGGTGCAGGGTAGCCCCCACCAGGAGCGGTCGTTGTTGTCGTCGGGATAATTTGTTTCATGGAGTGTGTCTGACACGATAAAATCCTCACAGAAAATCGGTGAATGATAGTTTAACGATGACGGGTCAGCCGGCGCGCAGACCGGCTTCGGTAAAGGTGTATTCGTTGATGAGCAGGACCTCATCCACAGCGGCGTCTGAGCTCAGCCAGTCGTACTCGTTTTCCGGGTGACGGAACATCAGTTCAGGGTGACGCTCATCAGCCGGACATACGGACCAAAACTGTCCTTACGGCGTTCTGCAAACACGGCCAGCACACCGGGAATATCCTGCACTTCACGACCGGTATACGCTTCAGCACTGCCGTGCCAGCGGTATTTTCCGGTACAGAACGGAAAAAGACGGGATGCCGGATGCTGACGGTGAATACGCATGGCTTCGCCACGGGTGATGATTTTCATAGTGGGATACCTCTGAAGACAGAAGATAAAAGTGAAAACAGGTGTGATGTGGTTGTGACGGGTTAAAGCAGACCATGTTCGGCAAAGGAGAAAACCTGGCTGCCACCGACTATCAGATGGTCCGGCACCCGGATATCCACCAGGCCCAGTGCCTGTACCAGACGTTCCGTGATAAGGCGGTCTGCCTTGCTGGGTGTGACTTCACCGGACGGGTGATTGTGTGCCAGCACCACAGCAGCGGCATTGTGATACAGGGCGCGTTTAATCACTTCACGGGGATGGACTTCCGTGCGGTTGATGGTGCCGGTGAAGAGGGTTTCACCGGCAATCAGCTGATTCTGGTTGTTCAGATACAGCACCCGGAACTCTTCACGCTCCAGTCCCGCCATGTTCAGAATCAGCCATTCCCGTGCCGCATGCGTGGAGGTGAAGGCCACGCCGGGTTCATGAAGATGGCGGTCCAGGGTTTTCAGGGCCCGTTGAATGAGGCTGCGCTCGCCGGGCGTCATCTCTCCGGGCAGAAAGGAAAGCTGTTGCATTGTGCTTCTCTCCATTCAGTCGATGATGCGCATAATGGCGCTGCATTCCGGATGTTGCAGGGCGTAATCCCGCAACCGATAATAATGGACCGTCATGGCATAACATTCCGTACGGCAGGCATGATGGCTGTATGCCATCAGACAGGCGGCAATACCGGCAGCTTCCGGGCTCATTTCAGCGCGGTTACCGTTCATGGCACTGAACAGTATCCATGTTTCGTCATCATCATCATCCGGTTCGGGGGCCATAAATGCCCCGCCGTTGTTCAGGGTGTACAGATTCCAGATACCACCGCAGTAGTTTTCGCAAAGACGGTCCATCCAGCCGAAGACACGGGGCTCCAGGGTCACCCACTGTGGAATGAGGCCAAAATGCTGCGGCCAGAAGCTGATGCGCTGTTCATCAGGGACTATGGTGGCAACCAGTTGTTGCAGGCCAGTCTCCGGTGCACAGGCCGAAGAGGTGGTGTTCTGAGACAATGTTTTCATGTATGAAATCCTTGTAATGTGAATAAATGAGAGGGAGTAAAGGTCGGGAGCTGGCAACATCACGTTCATCACTGACCATGAGACCCGGTAATATCAGGGATGAATGATATTCGGCTGAAATTCCGGACAGCCGTACGCGTAACCGCTCCGGTCACAGACGGATGGCCAGATGCCATTGCCTGTACTCAGTCTGCACAGACTGATTTCTCCGGGACGGTAAAACAGACGGGTACACCAGGCGCACAGGTCATCATCAGAAATGGAACGACACCCCGGCAGCGCCTCCGGGGCGTCGGGTGATTCTGGTACCTGAATCACGCCTTCAGGGATATGTTTCATCAGCGCATACTCTCCAGCAGCGTTTCTGCCATCACCCACAATGCGCGGTTGAGCTTAATATCGGTGTCGATGCTGTGAATGGCACGGGTGTGAATACGTTTTCCTTTTGCACTGCGACCGGAAATCCCCCCTTTCAGCATATTCTCCTGGATGGTCTGATAAGCACTCCACAGGTCCTTACCGTAATCCTCCCGGCGTCGCGGTGTCAGAATGTCAGCAGTGGTGACGGGCTGATGTTCGTCACCATAACGGTAAGTCAGTGCCGCCTGTGCCAGCGCCTGGCGTGCCGGTGGCGGCAGGACCAGCGACTGCATGGCATCACGCTTCTCCTCAATCCGGTCAAAAACCCCCACCACCTCGTAAGCCCCTTCGATAACTTTCTCCACTACGTCTCCCCGGTGTGGAACACGCACTTCCCCCAGAGACTGACCACAGACGCATCCGTTCTGGCAGACGAACCTGAAGTAACCCGGCAGCATCTGGTAGCAGGAGGTACCGTCATGGGAGTTGAGCAGAATGATTTCAGGGACATGTTGTCCGTTTATCTCTCCGGCCCGCCGCAGACGCAGCATGTGTTTGGTGTATCCCCGGCGGCCCGGGTCACGTACGCGGGTCTGGCAGGCGAAGAATGGCTGAAAACCTTCCCGCTGCAGGCTTTCCAGCACGGTGATGGTGGGGATCCAGGTATAGTTCTCGCTTCTGGATGTGTGTTTCTCTTCCCCGAATACGCTGGGGACGACCTGCATCAGTTCTTCACGAGTTAAGGGGCGGTCACGGCGTATCTGGTTCGCATAACCAAAACGACTGGCTAATCGCATGATTTACTCCTTATGAATGATTAAGCGATATAAATGAAAAAGCCGCGTCTCCCGGAGAAGACGCGGCCTGATGGGTGAAATGAATGAGGTTTATTGTCTGAGAAGCCCTTCACTGGCGAACCACGTATTAAGCTGTATTCCGGCATCGCCAGTGCAACTGACCTTCAGCATTGCGGATAACCCGCCGGAAATATGTTCACTGGTTGTTTTTGTATCTTCCCCCAAAATTAAATAAATTCATCTTAACCATCACCCAGATAATATATATCTGAAAATATTTTCAATAACACCAGACAGGAAAAACACCACCACAGGCGGTGGCGTTTCTTTGGGGCGTCTTTATTTAATCCGGACCATCGCGTTTCTCAGTGCCAAATCTGCCTCTTCCGTTATCTCCAGACTTTTCTGCAACACCGTTTCTGACCGGGACAGTGCCTGACGTGCTGCCAGCGGTTTCCGGATATGCTCCATCGCCAGCATCGTGTCCTCGTAGCCCTGCTGACGCCAGGCGTCGGTATGTGCCGACGCGAAACTGAGCAGACCGCCTCTGTTGCCACCATCACCTGCATGTTTCAGCCTTTTCCGGGGACGGATCTCAAGGATCGTTGTGTCCGGAAAAACCCGACGATCCCATAAAGAACCGTCACTCAGATGCGACACAATCACCATATTGCATCCGGCATCGACCAGAGGCGTTACAGGGGTATTTCCCTGCATATTTCGCCATCCTCCCATACCACCATCACCGTACATTGTCCCCTGAACCTCACGGGGACGGAACAACAGGGGCAGCGCGGCTGACGCAAGCAGAGCCTCTTTCTGCTGTCCGCGGGGCAGACTCTGGATATGCTGAAAAACGGCGTTTTTCGTGGTTCCGACACCCAGTTCAGCACGAATGCAGTCAATAATATCCTGCATGCCCCCTTCTGTGGGGTACAGCGACACATACAGCGGTAGCCCGTCTGCCAGAGCATCAGTATCAAGATAATGATCCATCAGCGCTGTCAGGGGCTCA
This sequence comes from Escherichia sp. E2586, assembly GCF_005781105.1. NCBI lineage: Bacteria > Pseudomonadati > Pseudomonadota > Gammaproteobacteria > Enterobacterales > Enterobacteriaceae > Escherichia > Escherichia sp. E2586. Next base: position 8,311 of record NZ_VATN01000007.1, on the reverse strand, counting down.
TCTGACAACAACGGCTGAGTCATCGGATTGTCGAACCCGTTGATTATCGATATATGGCGAAGAAGCGTCGTAAGCAGTGCTCCTGCACGTCCGGGGATCTGGCAGAGGTTCATTGCCTGGAACAATTTTTTCAGCAATGAAAAGTAAACCGCTCTGTTTACCGACAGCACCTGATTATTTCCCAGATGCTCCCAGAGCGCCTCCAGGCGTACGGCAGCTTCTGACAGATCGGGAGAGGCCGCGATAATGGCACCATTGAGTGCGCCAATGCTGGCCCCTGAAACCATGCTAATCTGTGTACCACACTCTGCCAGTGCCTTAACCACTCCCGCCTGATAAGCGCCCACCGCCCCGCCGCCGGACAGCACCAGCCCCGTTTTCATTTCTGTACTCATATCGCCCCCTTCTGAAATATTTCATCGACCATACTTTCAGAGAGGCGCTCTGCAGAGCAGAGACGGGGCATGCGAACCGGTAAGTGTTCTGCAGCCTGTGTGGTTGACCAGATCACCGGATGCTGCTCTTCACTGCACCAGTCCCCCAGCCAGTTAATCGCTTCATGCCATTCGTTATCTGACTGCTCCCGGCCCTGACCACCAAGCCAGTCCAGAGTGTGCAGACGCACGGTTGCACTACCGCCACTTTCCTGTGCCATCTGCGTTAATGCTTTATGTCTGAGAATATCCAGTAACTGGTTAACCTGGCTTGTTTCGCCCTGACGTATCACATCACCAAACGCGCCCCAGCGAAGCTCTTCTAGCGCCACATAACAGCGTCCGGCTGGGGAAAAGGACGCATATCGCCCGGCACTCCACCATGAGAATATCTGCTCAAGATGTAACTGTGCCCGTTGAACCTGGTCAACACGGTGGAGTTTTTCTTCAAGATGATTCAGTTTCTGATGAACCTGTTCTGCCAGGGTGAGTAACTGCTCCCGCATGTCTGCCGAATAATGCGCCAGCCTGGCAGTATCACTGACCAGTGAGCTGACCCTGTCGTTTACCCGGGTAATCGCGTAATTTGTGGTGGCAAGCGACGTTGTCAGCTCCGTCAGCCAGCGCAGAGACGCCTCAACGCCCTGTGCAAGCGACGCATTGATGGCATTCTGCCGTGCAGCGCCTTCGCCGCTCAGCCCCTCTTTTAAACGCCGGAAGAACGTGCGCTCTCCGGCCGTGCGGATATGCTCCTGTGCAACATCGATTCCGTTTGCGAAATCAACCACAAATTTTTCAGGAAGACAGGTGAGTACCTGACATACCCGGTTATCAGCAATTTGTTGAATAAATGGTGAGGTCACAGCAGTGTCTCCAGTTCTTCCCTTAACGCCTTACTGTCAGTAATCAGCTCGGGAACCCTTTCATTTAATGCCTGAAGGCGCTCCGTAAGATGTTCCTGTGCCTGCTGATCGCGTTTATGATCTTCTGAGCTCTGAATGAGTGTGTTACGTAGCTGTTCGACTTTTTCCCTGAATGTACAGAAAAAATCATCGATCTCCTGGCGGACGGGCTGGTTAATATTCTGCTCAATGGATGCCTGCAACTCCCCGAAATATGCCCGGGTCAGCGACATCACTTCCTTCCTGACCTTGTTCATATTGATCACGCTGCAGCTCACATCCACACTGTACTCTTTCCAGCCCCAGTCACTGGTGTTTGCCCATCGACAAAGCGTACCCCAGACACCATCCTGTCGACGGCGACGGGTTACTGTCTCCGTTCTTTCCTCCATAAGCGCACTCAGATTTGTTTTTACTGCGAGCCGGGTCTGTAACTGGCTGACTGCCAGAAAACTGATTTTTACAGTGAAGCCCTCATCCTCCAGTCGGGCATTGATGCGTCCGGCGATCTTTTCTGTGGCATACAGGGCCGTACCACGAAAACCTGTTTCAATCCCCCTGACGATTTTCTCCAGCTCAGGTCGGAACTGTGCTTCAGCCTCACAGTGCAGGCTGGTCACGGTCGATTCGATTTGCATCATCAGTTCAAGGGCTGCCCTGCGATCACTGAATTTTATTTCGGGGCTGTCCGGATCAAAGTCCCGCATCCTGTCATGCTGATTTCCGGTTCCGAAAATATCGTGAAAGAAAGCGAATGCGTTTCTCTCCCGGGGCTGCGCTGAATTTTCTTCCTCCAGCATTTGCTGTTCTTTGCGTTTACCGCTTCTGAAATAGTCGTTCAGCTCCTCCTCCAGTGAGGCACAGACCTTCGTCAGTAATTCCCCGGTTTTGGTATTGATGTCCTCCATGGCCATTCTGACATCATCGGTCACCTGATTCTGACATTCCTCAATCTCCTGGATATCCGCCAGCAGGCTGGTAATATGCGCCTGCAGTGACTGAATGCTTTGCTGCAGCCCCTGATGACGTAATGACAGATATTCGCTGACATTTTCTGCATTCTGCATCAGTTTTGCGGCGGCAGAGTCAACCGCCAGTGCCGCCGCTCTGGAATGGGAGCTCTGTATGACTTCCGTTATCAGTTGATCGATCAGAGATATATTCCAGAGTTTTTCTGCCTTTTTATTTACCTTAGTGCTGTCTTTCCAGTCGTCCTCTTCCACCATAGGTCCGAAAGCTTCCCTGATAAAATCATCGACCCAGGCTTCATCAACCGGAAGCGCACCGTTTTTTCGTAACTCATGAAGCGCACGGTTAGCAAGGTACGCCTGACGTGATGAGCCGGGATAAACGCGGGAGACGGGCAACACATCGCTGTTCAGCATTGCCGGTACTTTCTGGCGTACGGCATCTGCTCCATCGCCATTGCGGTCTTTTTCATCAAATTTATTGACCAGCACAAACAGGCGGCCTGCTGATACGTCAGCAATGGCATTAAGCTCTTTACGAACCTCCTCATCGGCTTTCGAGTTCAACTGGGTGTAGTCCATCACCGCCAGCACTGCAGAGGCTTTCTGCAGTTGATCCCGCATCATCACTTCCATCTGTGGTTGTCCGGCTTCATTAGGGCCGGGGGTATCCAGCAGTGTGAGTGTTCCCTGACATGCATCCATTCCCACCAGGTGGCTGAACGCCACGTCGATCACCGGTAGTTTCTGCACTTCTGCGTATTCGTCAAAAGGAAATTCAGTCCCCATTGCCGCAGCAAGACGAACCAGGTCATTTAACGATGCCAGTCCGGTAAAGATTTCGTCTTCCCCGTGGTATTCATTTTTAAGCCAGACATCATCCGCCAGAATATCCAGTAGTTCGCGGGTATCCCCGGTTTGCTGCAGGGACTGTGCGACTTGCTGCCCTGCCGGGGTGGCGAGTTTTTCCTGCAGTGTGATTAATAAATTGCGGACGGGCTGAATATGTTCCAGATGGAGGACCGGTTCCGTTTTTCCGGGAACGTGGCGGATCAATGTCGGTACCGAGGTCATGGGGCGGTTACGGTTGGGCAGAATTTCCTGCCCCACAATGGCGTTGATGGTGGTTGATTTGCCCGCCTTCATCGTGCCGACCACAGCCAGCACCAGCTCCCTGCGGGCGGTTTTGATTTGTTCGCCCTCCAGCTCCTCAATTCTTTTCAGCGCTTTCTGTTTATCAAAAAGCTGCCCGTTTTCGTTCTTACTGTCAGATAACACATCCGGCTCATCAACCATTTGCCGGAGCAGATTGATGTTCAGTTGCAAAAGCCGGTCGGCTTCATCACAAAGCAGGGCGATGTTCTTTTCGTGCATCATTCACCTTTATAAATTCAATAATTCAGAACTGCGGTGAACAGCAATGAGCGTCCTTTCCCATTACTGCATGAATTTCCCTGAAATCGTATTTCCGGGATACCGTATAATCAGAAAGTCACATTCAGCGTGGCCTGACCGTTATAGCCTTCAGCGCTGCTGCCGCTGACACTGTGGGCATAACCGGCCTGAACGCCCAGGGTGATATTTTCCCGGACACGGGCTTCCAGTCCGGCCTGCAGGTCCAGTGACGTGCCATTCTGGGACGGTGAGAACGTCATGTTACTGCCGGCTGCGGCTGTACCCATGCTCATGTCCCCCCGGGAGCTGAAGGTGCGGATAACAGAAGGCTGTACCCACCAGCTCACGGGCAGTTCACGCACACTGTGTTTGGCACTGTCGCGCAGGGTGTCACGGGATGAGGTGCCTTCACCAAAGCTCATATCGTTGTGGCTGCCCAGACGGAAACCGGCACGCACATGTTGTGCACTACCATGCCCGAACTTCACATAACCGGCGTTATCCTGGCCGTCATCCAGGGAGAGCCCCTGCCAGGTGTACTGCAGTTGTGGCTCCAGCATCAGGTTGTCAGTGATACTGAAGGGCAGACCGCTTTCCAGTGAGCCCAGCCAGCCCCAGCCCCGGGCGCGGAAGTCGTTATTGTCCGATGACGCTTTCATGCTGTGGCGGGTTCCCTGTGCCACAATGTCAGCCCACAGGCCGGAGGACGTGTGTGTCAGATTCAGGTATCCGCCAAGGCTGCCGGCATCATCCCGGACCGTGCCGGCGCGGGAACCGTCATCATCCTTAACATCAACGGAAGAATGGCCTGCAGCACCATACACCCCTGTCGTCAGAGACATACCGGCAACCTCTGTTCTGAGCAGGTCACCCTCCAGACGGACGAAGCCATAGCTGCCGCTGCTTTCCGGCGTGGCTCCACGGGCAATACCGCCGTTGTTATCGTGACCGAGATGACCGCCCTGAATGCTGAGACGGACGCTGTTATTTTCACCGCTTACACCGGTCTGATGGCTGCGGGAGCCTGCCAGAATCCGGTCATAGTCCATTGCCTGTGTCAGCATGGAGGCATACAGGGGGACTTCAGCACGATAAGCATTTTCACTGCGCAGGTACCAGTCTTCATCGCTGTCACGGTTCAGGGTGTAGTTAAAGGCGCCGGCCTGAAGCGGGCGACTCAGGGCAAACGCACCTTCTTCTGTGGTGGCACCATTCTGTGCATCCACAACCCGGATACCCTGTCCGGAGGTTGCCACCCCGAGGTTACTGTTTCCGACATTTGTAAACGCAAGCCAGGTTTTGCCGGTTGCCTGACCACCATTAATCACCAGCTGGTCAGAGGCATTGCTGCCATCAAGGCGAACACGCATATTGATGGTGCCACCCTGACCGGTGAGGTTACTGGTGGTTAGTTTATGGAACGTTACCGGGGAGTCGCCTTTTGCAACAGCACGGCTCAGTACGGCATCCTGTGTCGTCTGATTATCAAAGTGAATCTCTCCTGCGTTAACAATATCGCCGGTACTGACCACATCACCATTCAGTACCATACTGGCGCCTTTACTGAGCTGTGTTCTGCCACTCAGACTTCCCCCGGCAGCCAGCGTCAGTGTTCCACGATATCCGACAGTGGTGTTACCGGCCTGTCCCCCGGCATTAACCGTAAAGCTGCCACCATTTTCCAGCAGCAGGCCGCTGGCCTGACCGGATATGCCATCAATACTGAACTTACCGCTGGCATTGGTCCCCTCAACAGTGGCACCACTGTCTGCAATCAGGGCACCACCGGATGTCATGGTGACATCTGTTGCCTTACCACCGGCAGACACTGCCAGGGTACCGCCGTCATCCACCAGTGTTTTCCAGGCTGAATGGCCCTCCAGTACATCCAGGCGACCACCGGACTCCAGAACAACACCGTCAGCATTACCGTTTTCCACAGTGAAATTGCCCAGACGGTTGCAGCCGGTGACGGTTGCCGCCGTACTGGTGACCAGTGCGCCTCCCTGCTTCAGGGTGACATTCGTGGCTGTACCACCGGCGTTCACCTGCAGTTTGCCTTTCTGGTTAACGATGGTGAAATCCGCCAGACCACCTTCCTTGACAATCTGCCAGCCGTCACTGTTAACAACAGTGTCAGATGCTGTACCTCCGTTGTGCACATACTGGTACCCCCCATTCAGCGTGGTATCCAGTGCGTGACCATGTACAGTCTGGTCGCCGCCGGCATAAACCACAGTGGTATTTGCCGTTCCTTCAGCAGCCACAATCTGACGACCATTTTTATTGATGGTGGTGCGTACGGCATCTCCGTAGACGGTCTGCCCGGTATCACCATTTTCCGCATCCGGTCCTCCTTCCGCGCCGGTATTCACAACCGTGTCGGTTGCCATTGCGCCGGATTTGACGGCCTGCCAGCCCTTCTCATTAATGACAGTACCCGTTGCAATCCCGCCTTCATGTACCCACTGCTCACCGCCGTTCAGAGTGGTGTTCACTGCCTGCCCCTGAAGACTCTGTCCGCCTCCGGCACTGATAACCGTGTCTGAAACGCTTCCTCCGGCATTCACTCTCTGAAGACCACCACCGGTGACAGTAGTGTTGTTGGCGATACCGCCATTTTGTATCCATTGCCCGCCGGTATTGGCCTCGTTATCCGGCCCATACTCCAGCCCGGTACTGATGGTCATTCCGTTGGCCGTACCGAAGACAATCTGGTTGTCATGATTTTCCAGTGCTCCGCCGCTCACGGTTTCTCCCGCCTGTACAACCGTGTCAGCAGCCAGTGCCGGGACTGACGTGACAGCAGCAAGAGACAGAGCAACCGCCACACCGGTGCGTTTTCCCCGTGAGCGGGCCAGTTCGGAAGCCACCACCAGGGTGCCCGTAATGTGATTCCATACCAGCCTGTAGCTGGTGTTCAGATGTCGTTTCATCAGCTTTTCCTTACAGAGGGTGAATAAAAAAGCCGGTACCCACAAATGTGGATACCGGCAGGTACAAAACAGCATGGTCAGATAAAGTGGTTTTTCCCGGACATAAATGCTTCCCCTCTCTCATCCGCCAGAGAAGTATCAGTCCGTTGTGTGCAATTCCGTTCTGCATGATGAAGAGATTCAGCTGCCTTTTCGCAGACCATTAACCACTATAAACGATCGATAGTAACGATCGATACCTGTTTTATCGATCGTTTTATTCTATTAACAGCAAGACAGTCACGCAAGAGAAACAGGAGGGGTATGAGGTGTTTGTGTCATGTTTTCAGTTGGTTAACGCAATGTAATCAGGCATTTCCCCTGGCAGACTGTTCAGAAGAAAATCCAGTTCCATACCGCGCGGGCAACAGAGACCACCGTGTCACGGACGGCACGCAGAACCGTGCGTGCAACAGAAGCAACACAGACGCTCTCCGCCGTGTCAAATATCCGGCCCACCGCACCGGTAAACTGTTCACGGGCCTGAGCGCGGACAGATTCCGTGCGCAGCTCGTCCTGCAGGCGGGTCATCAGGGGACTGGCGGCATGGTCGGGAAGTGCTGTCATGAGCGCACTGACCAGCGTATCCAGTTCCCAGCCGGTGCGGGCCGATACGGCAACAACCGGATGTACGGGCCGGAACAGACGGAATACCGCCTCCGTTTTTTCGCGAATGTTCTGTGCCTGTGCGGGAGAAGGCTGAATACCGGCCATATCCCATTCATGGCAGGGCTCCGTTTTATCGGCCTGCGTCACCACAAACAGTACCCGCTGATGTCCCCGGTGCAGGATGTGTCGCCAGAAATACTCATCCACAGACAGGGCACGGTCATCGGCTTTAATCAGCCACAGTACCAGGTCAAGTTCAGGCAGAATGTCACGGTACAGGGCTTCATACTCTGCATCCCTGTCCCGGCTCTCGCCCCCCCGGGCAGGTCAGTGATAACCATGCTGTGACCATGGCCACTCAGACGGAAGCGCTGCGCTTCCCGGGTGCCGGCGTGAACATCACTGACCGGGGTGACCTCCCCCTGAAACAGTGCATTACAGAGTGAGGATTTACCGGCCCCGCTTTTCCCCATAATGCCAATCACGGGTTCGTGACTGGTGAGTTTACGCAGATGTTCCAGGATGTGACGGGAAAGTGAGTAAGGCAGGGAAGAAAGTGGTTTTTCAATTGCCTCAATGGCATCAGACGGATTCATACATGTATTCCCGGTGAAAAAAGACAAAACCCCGCGCACCGGAAAGGTAGCGGGGGATTCACGGAGATAATATCTGTCTGAAATTATTTAGAATGCACCTGGTGCACTGCAAAGGAAAGGCAATATTCCGTTCCTCCTCCTTGTCGTGAATACCCCAGGTATCTCACAATGTACACCGACTTACTCCGGGGCTGCCTGAACCACAAGATTGCTGTAGAATTGCCTCCAATGATTCAGGTCCAAACCAGGAAAATGGGTAAGCGTTAACGGAGTGCCGTATTGATACTTATTTATTGGTGAGTGCTACGTTCCATGGCAGGAGCTCGTCAACACGGTTGGAAGGCCATTCCGGCAGTACACCCAGGATATGGCGCAGATACGCTTCCGGATCTATACCGTTCAGTCGGCAGGTGTAGTGGTCAAGTAATATTG